>NZ_JAGYGD010000009.1:0-175257 GCF_019947275.1 Pseudomonas sp. GL-RE-29 | reverse complement strand
GAGATCGCCATCGCCAGCAAGCCGGCTCCTACAGATTTGATTTAGCCAATACGGTTGGTTCGGGGCTCAGAATTTGTTCAGGGGGATTTTCAGGTAAGTCACGCCATTGTCCTCGGCCGGTGGAAAATTCCCGGCCCGCACATTGACCTGAATCGCCGGCAGCAGCAGCGTCGGCATCCCCAATCCCTCATCACGCTGGGTACGCATGGCAACGAAAGCCGCCTCGTCGACACCATCGCGCACATGAATGTTGCTTTTGCGCTGCTCGCCCACCGTGGTCATGCAGCAGGGTTCACGGGCCTCGGGCGGGTAATCATGGCAAACGTAGAGGCGTACGCTGGCAGGGAAGGCCAGCAGTTTACGGATCGAACTGAACATCTGGTTGGCATTGCCGCCCGGAAAGTCGCAACGCGCGGTGCCGACGTCCGGCATGAACAGCGTATCGCCTACCAGAATCACGTCGCCGTCGATGAGGTATGCCATGTCCGCCGGTGTATGACCCGGTACATGCAGGGCCGTGGCTTTCAGATTACCGATGCGGAAAGATTCATCCGGGGCGAAGAGATGATCGAACTGCGAACCGTCAATGCAAAACTCCGGTTCAAGATTGAACAGGGTCTTGAACACGTTCTGCACCTTGCAGATCGATTGGCCGATGGCAATCTTGCCACCCAGTTCACGCCGCAAATAAGGCGCGGCGGACAGGTGATCGGCGTGGGCGTGCGTCTCCAGTAGCCACTGAACCTGCAACTGGTGTTCGCGAACGAAGGCGATGATCTTGTCGGCCTGGGCGGTAGTCGTTCGACCCGCAGTGGGGTCGTAATCGAGCACCGGGTCGACGATCGCGCACTGCCCGCCATCGGCCTCGTAGATTACATAGCTGTAGGTTGACGAGGCGGGGTCGAGGAAGGCTTCAATCAAGGCAGGCATGTTGGTTGTTTCTGTCTGGTTAAGCCATGAGGTTAGTTTCATTGTCCCTGCGTTGACCAGCCCCGCGTCAAAATCCATGCAGGAAAAAAGTGCAGCGGGCTCTATCCTGTCATTCAATCGATACCGGGCGTTCCCGGCTTTTACACGGATCACGAGCGTTTTATGTTGCTGGCGAGTTTTTTTGGTGTGGTGATGGGGATGGTGCTTGGGTTGACCGGTGCCGGGGGCGGCATTCTTGCCGTGCCGGCGCTGGTGCTGGGTTTGGGTTGGAGCATGACCACGGCGGCGCCCGTCGCGCTGTTCGCGGTGGGTAGCGCGGCGGCGGTCGGGGCCATCGATGGTCTTCGCCACGGACTGGTGCGCTATCGCGCGGCGATGTTGATCGCATTGCTGGGGGCGGTTTTCTCGCCGCTAGGCATCTACTTCGCCCATCAGTTGCCGGAAAAAATCCTGATGATCCTGTTCAGTCTGCTGATGGTGATGGTGGCCGGGCGGATGTTGCGTCGTGAACGCAAGGACGAAGGGCCGAGCGACCACGGTCACGCCAACTGGGGGCAGAAAAACTGCATGCTCGATCAGCAGACAGGACGCTTTTCCTGGACTGCCAAATGCACCGCGACCCTGGCAGCCCTCGGGGCGGTGACTGGCGTGGTTTCGGGGTTGCTCGGCGTGGGTGGCGGCTTTCTGATCGTCCCAGCGTTCAAACAGCTGACCGACGTGCAGATGCGCGGTATCGTCGCCACGTCCCTGATGGTCATCAGTCTGATCTCGGCCATCGGCGTGATCGGCGCGTTGCACGCCGGGGTACGCATCGATAATTTGGGCGTTGCCTTCATCGTCGCCAGCATCGTCGGCATGATCATTGGCCGCAAGCTCTGCGCCTGGGTGCCGGCGCGGGCGTTGCAGGTCGGGTTTGCCAGCGTCTGCCTGGTCGTCGCCGTCTACATGCTGATTCGCGCCTGAGGGTTACAGCGCCCGGTATTGCAGGCTGAACGTCAGCTCAGCCGATTGACCTTGCTCCAGCAAACGCAGCCCCGGACGACCCGGCAAGTGATGCGCATTGACCGGGTGACTGACCGGTTCGATACAGAAAAACGCCAGGCCCGCCGGGCAGTAGAGCAGGTAGTAATCGCTGCCGCTGGCCTGGCACTCCAGTTCATAGCCGAGATCCGGTTGCTGAATCAGGCAATGCCCATCCCAATCGCAGAAACCGTTGTCGACCAGCGTCTCTGGCAACGCCTTCGTTTGCTGGAAATCCCATTCGCCAGGTATCGCGACCCGTTGCGTTGGCAGCTTGGACGCGTTGCACAACCAGACCTGTTCGGCCTTCACCTGCAATCGCGTGTTCTCTGTGCGCGGAAAATATGGGTGCAATCCGAGCCCATGCCACGCGGCGCGGTCGGCTAAATGCGTCACTTGCAATTCGATGCTCAACCGACCTTCGCTCAGGTGGAAACGTTGCCGGGCGCGATAGGCGAACGGTGTTTGGCTGTCGAGTTGAAGGACCACTTCGTTCGATGCATGGGAAACCACTTGCCATGGCTGCTGCCACGCGCTGCCGTGAATCGGCAAAGGATCGGTGAGGCTGTTGGGCGTCAGCGACTGCCAGCCATCCGGGCAATCGAAGCCGCCCTCGGCGATACGGTTTGACCACGGTACCAAAGGAAAGCAACCAAGTTTGCCGGGCAGGCCGGTGTTCAGTGCATGGTCGTCAGCATGGCGTAACAGCGGTTGACCGCTGTTGCGCACGGTCCAGTTGACGATGCTCGCGCCGAGTTCGGGGGCGAGGGTGAGGTGGGTGAATTCGTCTTCAAGCTCGAGTGTCATTGTCATCGTGAGGTCATTGGTTCAATGGGCTTTTGTGGCGAGGGAGCTTGCTCCCGCTCGGCTGCGCAGCAGTCGTGAATCCTACGACACGGTATATCTGAAGGATTACAGGGCCGCTACGCGCCCCAGCGGGAGCAAGCTCCCTCGCCACAGGGAGTTTGCCGGTCTTCTTTACAACACCAAATGCGGCAGCCACAGCGACAGCGCGGGAATGTAAGTCACGGCTATCAGCACCAGGAACAGTACGCCGTAGAACGGCAGCAGGGCTTTCACGGTTGATTCAATACTGACTTTGCCCACGGCAGACCCCACGAAAAGTACCGCGCCCACTGGCGGTGTTATCAATCCAATCCCCAGGTTGACCAACATGATCATGCCGAACTGTACCGGGTCCACGCCAATGCCGAGAATCACCGGCATCAGGATCGGCGTGAGGATCAGGATCAGCGGCGCCATGTCCATCACCGTGCCGAGCAACAGCAGCATGACGTTGATGCACATCAGGATCACGTAACGGTTGTCCGACAGGGTCAGGAACATCGTGGTGATTTTTGCCGGGATCTGCATCAGCGTCATGATGTAGCCGAAGCTGGCGGCAAAGCCGATCAGGATCATCACGATCGAAATCGTCCGCACCGTGCGGTGCATCAGTTTCGGTAACTCGCTCCACTTGTAGTCGCGGTAGATGAACATGGTCACGAAGAACGACCACAACACGGCGATGGCCGCCGACTCGGTCGCGGTGAAAATGCCGGAGAGAATACCGCCCAGGATGATGACCATCGCCATCAGGCCCCACAGCGCTTCGCCGCATATCTTCAGCGCTTCGCGCATCGGAATGACTTCACCTTTCGGGTAGTCACGCTTCTTGGCGAAGATCAGGCACAGCACCATCAGGCACGCGCTCATCAGCAAGCCCGGTACCACGCCGGCCATGAACAGCGAAGCAATCGACACCGTGCCGCCAGCGGCCAGCGAATAGAGGACCGAGTTGTGGCTGGGTGGCGTCAGCAGGGCCTGAACCGAACCGCTGACAGTGACCGCGGTGGCGAAATCACGCGGATAGCCGCGACGCTCCATTTCAGGGATCAGCACCGAGCCGACCGACGCGGTGTCGGCCACCGAAGAACCGGAGATCGCACCGAAGAAGGTCGACGCCATGATGTTGACCAGCGACAGGCCACCACGCACGAAACCCACCAGCACACCTGCAAACGCTACCAGACGGCGAGACATGCCGCCTTCGGCCATGATCGCACCAGCCAGCACGAAGAACGGAATCGCCAGCAGGGAAAACTTGTTCACGCCCCCGGCGACTTGAATCATCAGCGCCTGGAACGGAATGTCGATCCAGAACGCGCCGATCAGCGCGGATAGCCCCAGCGCGTACGCGACTGGCATGCCGATCAGGATCAACGCGATAAAGCTGCCCAACAGAATAAAAGCGTCCATTCAGGCAGCCCCTTCGTTTTCTTCAACGTGGTCGAAACGCACGACCCGACGGTTGCTCTGGTCACCGAGCAAGAGTTTTTCCAGGACAAAAATCAGCGTCAACACGCCGCCAACCGGAATCGGCATGTAGGTGATACCGACGCGCAGGGTCGGCAGGGCGCTCATGAACTGGTTCCAGGTCGACAAGCAAAGCTTGGTGCCCCAGATCGCCATGAACAGGCTGATGGTCGCCATCAGCAATTGTGCAAACACACTCATGACTTTGCGCATGTTGGGCTGCATGCGATCAGTGAGCATCGCTACCGCCATATGCGAGCCGGAGCGATAGCTGGCTGCTGCACCGATGAAGGTGAAAACCATCATCAGCAGGATTGCAGTGGGCTCGGGCCAACTGGAGCCGGTCCCGAGCACATAACGGGCGAATACGCCCCAGGGAATGATCAGCGCAATGGCCAGTACGGAGAGCCCGGCGACCCAGATACAGGTCATGTAGAGCTTGTCATTGAAACGTAGCAGCAGATTCTTCATCGGGTTCCACCGTAACCGGGCGCGCACGGACGTCTTCAAACGTCCGTGGCGCCGGGCCTTTCTTGAATGCAGGGAGGATTACTGAACGGCTTCGATACGCTTGATCAGGTCGACGTAAGGTGCGCCGTATTTTTCGCGGATCGAGGCAGTCGCCTCATAGAAAGGTTTTTTGTCGACGGTGATGAACTCGACGCCGGCAGCCTTGAGTTTTTCTTCACTGCTGGCCGACTTCGCGTCCCAGAGGGTGCGTTCCTGAGCCTGTGCGGCTTTGGCGGTTTTCTTCACCAATGTCTGTTGCTCGGGAGTGAGTTTGTCCCAAGTGATTTTCGACATCACGATCGGTTCAGGCAGGATCAGGTGCCCGGTCAAACTGTAGAATTTGGCGTTCTGGTAGTGGTTGTGTTCGAGCAGGGTTGGAGGGTTGTTTTCGGCGCCGTCAATCACGCCGGTCTGCAACGCACTGAAAATTTCGCCGGTGTCCATCGCGATGCCGTTACCGCCCATGGCGTTGATGGTTTCGATGAACATCGGGTTGCCCTGCACGCGAATCTTCATGCCCTTTAGGTCTTCGAGGCTGCGCACCGGTTTCTTGGTGTAGATGTTGCGCGTGCCGCCATCCATCCAGGCCAGGGCCACCAGGCCGAATTCGGAATTGGTGATTTTGCCGAGGATCTCATCGCCGATGTCGCCATCGATGACTTTGCGCATGTGCGCCTGGTCGCGGAACACGAACGGCATGTTGAACACATTCACGTCCGGCACCACGGGGCCGACGATGCCGAGGCTGACCCTGGCCATCTGAATGGCGCCAACCTGGGCCTGTTCGACCACTTCTTTTTCCGAGCCGAGCACACCGCCGGCAAACATCTTGAAAGTCAGTTTGCCGTTGCTGTCGGCCACCAGGGTTTTACCGAGTTGTTCCTCGGCGACTACGGTCGGATAGCCGGCGGGGTGGATGTCGGCGAATTTGATTTCCAGCGCGTGGGCGGCGCTACTGAGGGTGAGGGCGAGCGTGCAGGTCAGCGGGAGTGCAGCGGCGAGCAAGGTGCGTTTGAAGTCCATGGGGTGTGTCTCCAGTCTTGTTATTTTTGTATTCAAAGGCGCAGCGGTGCAGCACAAGCGGTTACGACAGAAGCGGTTACAGCGAAGCGTTGAAAACGGGTTCCGGTAAACCTTTGACGCCGGGGTCGAGGGCGAACACGCCACCGGCCAGTGATTGTTCGTCATGGTCATCACCGGGGCGAATCGAGGTCACGAACAGGGTGTCGAGTCGACTGCCACCGAAGGCGCACATGGTGGGTTTTTTAACCGGTACGGTGAGGGAGCGATCAAGGCGACCGTCAGGCGTAAAGCGGTGAATCAGCCCGGCGTCATTGGCACAGATCCAGTAGCAGCCGTCGGCATCGACAGCGGCGCCATCGGGCCGGCCGCAGAATTTGTTCATGTCGACGAATACCCGGCGATTGGACGGCGTGCCACTGTCGATGTCGTAGTCGAACGCCCAGATTTGCTGAATCAAAGGATGAGAATCGGACAGGTACATCGTGCGCCCGTCCGGGCTGAATCCCAGGCCGTTGGGCACGATGAAGCCGCCCAATTGAGCAGCCACCGGCCCACGTTCGCCGGCGCTGTAGCGATAGAGGGTGCCGTTTGCGGCATTGGCGCCCATGTTGAGCACCATGCTGCCGGCCCAGAAACGTCCCTGACGGTCGCAACGACCATCGTTCAGGCGCATGTCGGGGCGGGCGTGCTCGACGGAGGCCAGCGGTTCGCTGTCGAGGCTGCCATCGTTGTTCGGGTGTAGATGGAAGAACCCGCTCTCCATGCCGGCGACCCAGCCGCCATCCGGATGACGAACGATGCACGCAAGCATTTCCGGGGTTTTCCAGGCATTCACATGACCGGTTTCAGCATTCCAGCGTTGCAGGCCCCCGGCAGGAATATCCACCCAGTACAGGGCGTTTTCCTCGGGGACCCAGACCGGGCTTTCACCGACCGCATTGCGGGCATCGACAATCAATTCGGCTTGCATGGCAACTCATTCCCTTGGTCTTGTTGTTTGGGATCAAGTGAAGCGCGGTGATCAGTCGCCAAACGGGCCGGACGCAACGAACGCACCACCCTGGTAAACCATGGCCGGGTCATCCGAAGCAGGCATCGGCTGGGCTTCAACTTTTTCACGGAACACTTCAGAGGTGTCCTGCGGTGCATAGCCCAGGGCTGTGGCGTAACGGTTGTCCCACCAGACGTTCTTGTTGTCGGAGGCGCCGTAGACCACGGTGTGACCGACATTCGGGGCGTACAAGGCGCATTCGATCAGTTGGGTCAGGTCGCCGAAGCTCAGCCAGGTGCTCATCATCCGGCGGTTTTGTGGTTCCGGGAACGAGGAGCCGATGCGGATGCTGACAGTCTCGATGCCGTAGCGATCGAAGTAGAACGAGGCCATGTCTTCGCCGTAGGACTTGGACAAACCGTAGTAGCTGTCCGGGCGGCGAGGGGAGTGGGCGTCGATGACTTCGTCCTGCTTGTAGAAGCCGATAACATGGTTGGAACTGGCGAAGATCACTCGCTTCACGCCGTGACGGCGAGCCGCTTCATAGATGTGGAATACGCCGCAGATGTTGGCGCCGAGGATTTCTTCGAACGGACGTTCTACCGAAACGCCGCCGAAGTGCAGGATCGCATCGACGCCTTCAACCAGTTGATGCACGGCTTGCTTGTCCGCGAGGTCGCAAGGCGCGACTTCTTCGCGGTCATCAATGGCCGGGGCCATGTCGGCGATGTCTGAAAGGCGAATGACGTTGGCGTAAGGGCGCAGGCTTTCGCGCAAGACTTTACCGAGGCCACCGGCGGCGCCGGTCAGCAGCAGGCGATTAAAAGGAGTGCGGGCGGTAGCAGTGTTCGTCATGGGAATCCTGGACATCGGTTATTGTTTTGAATTCGTTGTAGGTTGTCGTACGACTATGCCGAAGTATCGTAAGGCTTTCCGGGTCTTGTCAACGCGACTTTGGTGGAAATTGACGGAGGGTCATTGGTCACAACAGTACCCCCCGTGGCGAGGGAGCTTGCTCCCGCTTGGCTGCGCAGCAGTCGCAAATCCAGACGCCTCATTATTCCTGAAGCTTGCAGGGGGCCGCTACGCGACCCAGCGGGAGCAAGCTCCCTCGCCACAGATTTTATGTGCCGGCAAAAAACGCCTTACAGCAACGAAATCGGGTAGCTGATGAAAATCCGGTTTTCATCGAACTCGTTGGTGCTGAAGCTCTTGCGGATGCTCGCGTTACGCCATTTGACGTTGAGGCTCTTCAGCGGACCGCTCTGTACGGTGTAGGCCAGTTCCGATTCGCGGCCCCATTCCGTACCGTCGGTGATGGTGCCGGTGTGCACGTTGTCGCCGCTGATGTAGCGGTTCATCAGGGTCAGGCCGGGAACGCCGAGCGCGACAAAGTTGTAGTCGTGGCGCACCTGCCAGGATTTCTCCTTGGCGTTGTCATAACTGGAGTTGTAACTGTCGTTGGCCAGGGTGCCGCCACTGGTGCCGTTGACCCGCATCCAGACATCGTCGCCGCTGAGTTTCTGCAGGCCGACATAGAAGGTGTTGCCGCCGTATTTGGCCGAGAGCAGGGCGAAGGCGGTTTTGTTGTCGAGATCGCCGGCCAGGGCACTGCCGTCTTCCTTGCCGATGAAGTAGCCGAGGTTGGCACCGAGAGTCCAGTCGCCGATGGGCTGGCTGTGGCTCAGGTTGAAATACTGCTGCTGGTAGATGTCGCTGAGCTCGGCGTACCACACACCGATCTGGGTGCGTTTTTCGTTGAAGGCGTATTCGCCGCCGCCGAAGTTGAAACGGTCCGAGGCAAACGCCGCCGATTTACCGTTCATGAACATGTCTTCCATGCTCGCATCGTTGCGCGGACTGTTCTTGCGGAACTGGCCGCCGTAGAGGGTCAGGCCGCTGATTTCGGTGGAAGTCACCTGGCCGCCCTGGAAAGTTTGTGGCAGCGAACGGCCGTCATCGGAGCGCAGGATCGGAAGCACTGGCATCCATTCACCGACCTTCAGTTCGGTCTTCGAAATCTTGCCTTTGAGCGCCACGCCCAGGCGGCCGAAGCTGTCGGCAGGACGGCCATCACCATGGATCGGCAACAACTGCGTGCCCCCGGTGCCTTTGCCACCATCGAGCTTGACCGAAAGGAGCCCCAGCACATCCACACCGAAGCCGACCGGGCCTTGGGTGAAGCCTGACTTGGAATCGAGGATGAAGTTTTGCGTCCACTCTTCAGCCTTGCCCTGAGGGTAGGCAGGGTTGGTGTAGTTTCGATTGATGTAGGCGTTACGCAGGTTCAGCGTGGCCTTGGCGTCATCGGTGAAACCTTCGGCCTGGCTGGTCATTGGCAAGGCGAGCATCAGGCTGCTGCAACCGATAAGGCTCAGCGTGTTGCGGCGGGCGAAGGATGGACGTGGGGTTCGGGCAGAGGAATTGCGGACGAGCTTGCTCACTATGACGCTCCATTCTTTTTTTGTTATTTTTCGTTATACGTCGTCGTACAACATTGGGGCGATTATTTGCGAGGTGTTTCAGGGTTGTCAATCAGAAGTTATACGATGACCTGATGGGCGTAGGGAACGGCAGGATCAAAAGATCGCAGCCTTCGGCATCTCCTACAGGAGACCGGCGTGTGCGCTGCTTCTGTAGGAGCTGTCGAGTGCAACGAGGCTTCGATCTTTTAGGAAGGGTCAGCTAAACGATCATGGGCGGCAATGTCCCCAGCAACGAAACCGCTGCCACTGCGCCAATGCCCAGTAACCATTCCGCAATTACGCTTCTACGCAACACCGTCAGGCGCTGCTCGCAGCGGTTGATCCGCAACCGGTTGAACAGCGCCAATCCCAACATAGCGACAACCAGTGACACCTTGATCAGCAGAATCAAGGCAAAACCTGACAACAACGGCGTGGGCCACAAGGCGCCGGTAAGCACCCGGATGTTGATCAATCCGCTGATCAGCAAACCCGCCACCAAGACATAGCCGACGCCGCTGAATCGCCGTAACAGCGCCTTGATGGAATGCCCGGCAGGTCGCCGCAGGATCATCACCAACAACATCAACCCACCGAGCCAGGCGCCTACGCACGCCAGGTGAATCAGTTGATTGAGGATCAGCAATTGGCCTTCGATGCCATCGAGCATTGCGCCGTGGCCAATGGGGGCCAAAGTCGCCAGTAACAGGCTGCTGAGGAGGAGGCGGGGTACGTTGGCACACAGCGATGTCAGCAGCAATACCAGCAGTAACGCATTGAACAGCAGGTGCCAACTCCAGACCTGACCAAAAAAGGTACGCGACAACACCAGGCGCAAGGTCGATGGCTCGAACGCCGCATCCCACGAACCGGCCATGCTGGCGGCGACCAGCAGTAACCAACCGATGCCGCTGGCCAGCGCCACTGCCGCCAGCCAATGGCCAATGCGCGCCAAGGGCTGATCAAGCGCGGTTGCACGACCCAGGAGCAGCGGCCGAAACACCCACGTTCCGAACAACATCAGCACCACGGTGAAATGCAGGAACCGACACAACACCATCGCGCTCGTCATGGGTTACTGGCCAACCTTGAAGCCGTAGGCGCCTTCGCTTTTGTGGGTGTCGACCGACACGACGTGCCATTCGACCTTGTAACTGCCAGCCGTCAACGGCACCGCCGGCGTGACAACAAGAGTGGTTTTTTCGTCGCCTTGGGTGACCAGGCTTTTTACCAGAATGTCAGCGCCGTCCTTGCTGATCGTGACTTTGCTGAAGTCCGCTTCGACCCCTTCGGAAAACGTCAGGCTCAGTTCCGCCGGTGCGCTAACGGTGCTGTCGGCGGCGGGTGTCTGGCTTTTCAGATGGGCGTGAGCAAAAACCGATGACGCACAGAAGAGCGAGCCGAGCAGGGCGGCAGTGGTCAGGGTGTTCTTGATAAGCATCGATGAATCCCTCAGCGGCAGGTTCGAAGTGGGCGTCAGTTTAGCTGTCAGGCACCGGTTGTACGAAGTTTGCTTTTCCCCTGTCGCCGCGAGGTAGAGCGGATGCTAGTCTTGATCAAGGTTGTCGTCAGGGAGCCCTCATGGGCAATCACAAGATCGAGATTCGTCGCAGTAACGTCGAGAAAATTCTGTTGGGGGCTGAGAAGGTCTTCGCCGAAAAAGGTTTTGGCAGCACCGCCATGGCCGACATCGCTGCCGAAGTGCAACTGCCGCGCTCCAACCTGCATTACTACTTCAGCACCAAGACCGAGTTGTACAGCGCCGTGCTGTTCGATTTGCTGGAAGTGTGGAAGCAGGACGCGCTGTGCTTCGAGATGTTCGACGATCCGCGCGTGGTGCTCAGCAGCTACATCCGCGCCAAGATGAACCACTCCCGCAGCCGTCCTTATGGCTCGAAAGTCTGGGCCAACGAAATCATCCACGGCGCACCGACCCTGGGCGAGAAACTCGACGCCAGCCTGTACGACTGGGCCAAGATGAAGGAAGCGAAAATCCGCCAGTGGGTGGATGACAAACGCATCCTGCCGGTGGAGCCTTCGAGCCTGCTGTACATGATCTGGGCCTCGACCCAGCACTACGCCGACTTCGATCACCAGGTGAACATTCTCAATGACCACCAACCGCTGTCGGACATGCAGTTCGAACGCGCGGTGCAGACGGTGACGAGTGTGATTTTGCGGGGGATTGGGTTGGAGCCTTAGAGTCCAGCGGTGCGGCGACCGGCCCCATCGCGGGCAAGCCCGCTCCCACAGGTATCTTGGTGTACACGACATTTGCGTACGACAGAAACCACTGTGGGAGCGGGCTTGCCCGCGATGGCGTCAGCTCAAGCTCCGCGAGTCTCAAGGACTGACGTGGTACGGATTCCTCGGATCATGATTCCAATCCAGAAACGGCTTGCCGTTCTCCATCGGCACCATCTCGATGCAATCCTGCACCGGGCAGGTGATCTGACACAGGTTGCAGCCCACGCATTCATCATCGATCACTTGATACTTGTGCGTGCCGTCCGCTTGCTTGACGCTGGCCACCGCCTGGTGCGAGGTGTCTTCGCAAGCGATGTGGCAACGACCGCAACCGATGCACGCCTCTTGGTCAATCTTCGCAATCACCTGATAGTTGATGTCCAGGTACTTCCAGTCCGTGGTGTTGCCCACCGCGCGCCCGGAGAATTCGGAAATGCTGGCGTAACCCTGACTGTCCATCCATCGCGATAACCCGTCCTTCATCTCCTCGACAATCCGGAAACCATGCAGCATCGCCGCCGTGCACACCTGTACCGAACCGCTGCCCAGCGCGATGAATTCCGCCGCATCACGCCAGTTGCCAATGCCGCCGATTCCGCTGATCGGCAGGCCCTGGGTCTGCGGATCACGTGCGATTTCGGCGACCATATTCAACGCAATAGGCTTCACCGCCGAACCGCAATAGCCACCGTGGGTGCTCTGGCTGCCGACCATGGGATTGGCGACCATGCGCTCCAGGTTGACGCTGGTGATCGAGTTGATCGTGTTGATCAGCGAAACCGCATCGGCGCCGCCACGGTGCGCCGCGCGGGCAGCGACGCGGATGTCAGTGATGTTCGGCGTGAGTTTGACGATCACTGGCAGCGAGCAATAAGTCTTGCACCAACGGGTAACCTGTTCGACGTATTCCGGCACTTGGCCGACCGCTGCGCCCATGCCGCGTTCCGGCATGCCATGGGGGCAACCGAAGTTCAGCTCAATGCCATCGGCGCCGGTGGCTTCCACCAAGGGCAGGATGTGTTTCCACGATTCTTCGACGCAGGGCACCATCAAGGAAACGATCAACGCACGGTCCGGCCAGTCTTTTTTGACCTGGGTAATTTCCCGCAGATTGATCTCTAGCGAACGGTCAGTGATCAGTTCGATATTGTTGAAACCCAACACTTCACGGTTGGCCCCGAAGTGCGCCGAGTAGCGTGACGACACGTTGACCGCCGCCGGGTCTTCGCCCAGGGTTTTCCAGACCACGCCACCCCAGCCGGCCTCGAAGGCGCGGACCACGTTGTAGGCTTTGTCGGTCGGCGGCGCGGAGGCCAGCCAGAACGGGTTGGGGGATTTGATGCCAGCGAAGACAATCGAGAGATCGGCCATTTATGCGGCCTCCACGTTGAGCATCAGTTGAGCGTTGATCGCTTCGGCGGCTTTTTTGCCATGTTGCACGGCTTGCACGGTGAGGTCCTGATCGAGGCTGGTGCAGTCGCCGCCCGCATAAACACCGGGGATGCTGGTGCGCAAATTTTCGTCGACCTGAATGCGATCGCCCTGACGCTTTAGTTCTCGGGCCAATGGATCGGCGAGTGCGCTGGAATCGAAGCTTTGGCCGATGGCTTTAAAGATTGCATCGGCGGCCAGTTCGAAGGTTTCGCCGGTGGTTTGCAGGCGACCTTCCACCAGATGCGTGCGCGCGAAACGCATGCCGCGCACCTGACCGCGATCATCGAGTAACACTTCTTCCGGTTGCGCCCAGGTCAACAGGCGCACTTGATTGGCTTTGGCGATGTCTTGCTCGTGATGGGTCGCGCCCATGTCTTCCACGCCACGGCGATATACCAAATTGACGTCGTGGGCGCCCAGGCGCGCCATTTGCACGGCCATGTCGATGGCGGTATTACCGGCGCCGAGCACGATGCAGTGATCGGCCATCGGCAATTGCGTCAAATCATCCGCCTGACGCAGTTCGCGGATGTAGTCGGTGGCGGCCACCAGGCCCGGCGCCTCTTCATGGGCCAGGCCCAATTGCTTGCTCGCCGCCAGGCCCAGGCCGAGGAAAACGGCATCGAATTGCTGGTGCAGTTCGCTGAGGGTCAAGTTTTCGCCGAGTTTTTGCCCATGACGGATTTCGATCCCGCCGATCTCCAGCAGGAAATCCAATTCTTTCTGCGCGTAATCGTCCACCAGTTTGTACTTGGCGATTCCGTATTCATTAAGGCCACCGGCCTTTTCCTTTGCCTCGAAAATCACCACGTCATGCCCATGCATGGCACTGCGATGTGCGCAGGACAAGCCGGCCGGACCGGCACCGACCACGGCAATGCGCTTGCCGGTGGCAGCTGCACGGGTGAAGGGGTGTTCGCTGAAATGCGCATTGTCCACCGCGTAGCGTTGCAACAGACCGATCAACACCGGTGCGCACTCGTGAGCGTTGTTGCGTACACAAGCCTGCTGGCAGAGGATTTCCGTTGGGCAGACCCGGGCGCAACTGCCGCCGAGGATGTTCGCCGAAAGGATTTTCTGCGCCGCGCCTTGCACGTTGTCCTGGTGGATGTTGCGGATGAACGACGGGATATCGATTTCGCTCGGGCACGCATTCACGCACGGCGCGTCGTAGCAATACAGACAGCGCGAGGCTTCCAGGTGGGCCTGGCGATCGTTGAGCGGCGGCGCCAGATCGGTGAAATGGCTGGCGAGCACGGCCGCGTTCTCGTAGGGATGCGGGAGGTGGGTCAGGGTCTTGATCACGGTGTGGGCCTCACGGTAATGGAGGTACTGCCTCTGGTGGGCATTGTTATTGCGGTGTCTGTGCGGTCCTCATCGCTGGCAAGCCAGCTCCTACAGGGGATCGCATTTCAACTGTAGGAGCTGGCTTGCCAGCGATAGGCCGAAGGCCGCTTTCAGCGTTTCACAGCCACTGGCTGATTCAACTCGGCGCGCTTGCTCAGCAAATCAAACACCGCCGGATACGCCGGCCGTTCGATGTAGCGCCCGGCGCCGCGCTCAGCCCGCAAATCGCCATCGGCCCAAACTACCCGGCCCTGGCTGACGGTGTGACTGGGCACGCCGCGCACGGTCTTGCCTTCGAAGATGTTGAAGTCGACTTGCTGGTGATGAGTCTTCGCCGAAATCGTCCGCGTACCTTGCGGGTCCCACAGCACCAGATCGGCATCGGCACCCACACGGATCGCACCTTTGCGCGGGTAGAGGTTGAAAATCTTCGCGGTGTTGGTGGAGGTGAGGGCGACGAACTGCTGCATCGACAAGCGCCCAGTGTTCACCCCTTCATCCCAGAGCACGGCCATGCGGTCTTCAATGCCCGCCGTGCCATTCGGGATCTTGCTGAAATCATCCTTGCCCGCCGCTTTTTGTTCCGCGCAGAAACAGCAGTGGTCAGTGGCCGTGGTGTGCAGGTTGCCCGCCTGCAGGCCATGCCAAAGCGCTTCCTGATGGCCAATGGGGCGAAACGGCGGGCTCATTACATAACCGGCAGCGGTCTGCCAATCCGGATGGCGGTAGACGCTGTCGTTCAGCAGCAGATGCCCGGCCAATACTTCGCCATAGACCGGTTGGCCCTTGGCGCGCGCATAGGTGATTTCGTCGAGGGCTTCCTTGGTCGAGACGTGAACGAGGTACAACGGCGTACCGAGGGTTTCGGCAATGCGGATCGCCCGGCTCGCTGCTTCACCTTCCACTTGCGAAGGGCGCGACAAAGGGTGTGCTTCCGGCCCGGTCATGCCCTGGGCCATCAGTTTGCGTTGCAGGTGAAATACCAGTTCGCCGTTCTCCGCATGCACAGTCGGCACCGCGCCCAGCTCCAGGCAGCGCTCGAAACTCGCCACCAAGGTGTCGTCGGCCGCCATGATCGCGTTCTTGTAGGCCATGAAATGTTTGAAACTGTTGACCCCGTGATGGCTGACCAACTCGGCCATTTCTTCGCGGACCTGTTCGCTCCACCAGGTAATGGCGACGTGGAAGCCGTAATCGGACGCCGACTTCTCTGCCCAGCCGCGCCACTGATGAAATGCCTCCATCAAGGATTGCTGCGGATTGGGAATTACGAAATCGATGATCGATGTGGTGCCACCGGCAAGTCCCGCTGCCGTACCACTGAAAAAGTCTTCGCTGGCCACAGTGCCCATGAAGGGCAGTTGCATGTGGGTGTGAGGATCGATGCCACCTGGCATCAGGTATTGGCCGCTGCCGTCGAGTATCTCGGCACTGACGGGAACGTCGAGGTTTTCGCCGATGGCTTTGATCACGCCGTCTGCGCAATACACATCGGCGCGATAACTTTCATCATGGGTAATAACGGTAGCGCCACGGATCAACAGAGACATTCCGAGTTCCTCGCAGGCATGACCGGCTGATGCCGGTTCTAGGTGTTTTATATGAAGCCAGCGCGAAGAGGTGTATTCCTGTCATCGCTGTCAGGAATAAACGCTAGTCTGAGTTATGCGAATGAGCAAGAATAATTTTTATAAGCTTATGACTGTTTTAACTGATTGATAAATAACAACTAAATAGCATATTCACCAAAATGGTGAGGCCTCTCACCATTTTGACGCACTTGACAGGATCTAAATATGGTCAAGATTTCTTATGTGAAATCAGCCGTTTGAGGATGGTCTATGGTTGATGCGCAACTTTGAAAAAAAGATCAGTGCACCAGATTGAGTCCTGACTGTTCGGACAACTTGGCTGGCATTCGGCCTGAGTGGCAAGACAAGTAACCGGGGGACTGAATAGTTGAAGTAATAAAACTGATAAACATCAGTTGGTTACAGATTGGTTATGGAACTGCCCGATGCGAAATCGGGGCGCCCGGCACGTTTATTGATATCGCCAGCCCCCGATGAGCAAAAAATAATTCAAAGAACAGTGGAGCGGCCATGCAACAGATCAGATCGCAAGAGACCGAGCGCGACGGCTTGTTTGAGCTGGAAGCCGGCAGCGACGTCCTCGACAGTCCCCGATACAACCACGACATGGCACCGACCAAGGTGCGCGAACGAACCTGGAACAAATGGCACATCACCGCACTGTGGGTCGGCATGTCGATCTGCGTGCCGACCTATACCCTCGGCGGCGTGCTGACGGCGTACTTCGGTCTGAGCGTCGGCGAAGCGCTGCTGGCGATTCTGTTTGCCAATATCATCGTACTGATCCCCCTGACCCTGAACGCCTTCCCCGGCACGAAGTACGGCATCCCGTTTCCGGTGTTGCTGCGCTCGTCCTTCGGCATCCTCGGCTCGAACATCCCGTGTTTGATCCGCGCCCTGGTGGCGTGCGGCTGGTTCGGTATCCAGACGATGTTCGGCGGCCTCGCCATACATCTGTTCCTGGGCTCGGTGTTCGAGGGCTGGAAATCCCTCGGCGGGACCGGTGAAGTCATTGGCTTCATGGTGTTCTGGGCGCTCAACTTGTGGGTGGTGATTCGCGGTGCCGAGTCGATCAAATGGCTGGAAACCCTGTCGGCGCCGCTGTTGGTGCTGGTGGGGGTAGGGCTGTTGTTGTGGGCCATGCCGAATGTGTCGATGACCGAGCTGATGGCGATTCCGGCCAAGCGCCCGGAAGGGGTCAGCGTGGTCAGTTACTTCGCTGCCGGGCTGACCGCAATGGTCGGGTTCTGGGCGACGTTGTCGCTGAACATCCCGGACTTCAGTCGTTACGCGAAAAGCCAGAAGGACCAGATTGTCGGGCAGATCATCGGCTTGCCGCTGACCATGTTCTTGTTCGCCGCGCTCGGCGTGGTGATGACCGCTGCGTCCGTGAAACTGGTGGGCGTGACCGTCTCCGACCCGGTGACGTTGATCGGCCATATCCAGAGCCCGGTCTGGGTGGCAGTGGCCATGGCGCTGATCATCATCGCCACGCTGTCGACTAATACGGCGGCCAACATCGTCTCGCCCACCAACGACTTCCAGAACATCGCACCCAAGGTGATCAACCGGACCAAAGCGGTACTGCTCACCGGGTTTGTCGGCCTGGTGCTGATGGGCCATGAACTGCTGAAAAAACTTGGCCTGATTGTTTCCGACGTCAGCCTGGAAACGGTCTATTCCAACTGGTTGCTGGGTTATTCCAGCCTGCTTGGGCCGATTGCCGGGATCATGGTGGTGGATTACTTCCTGATCAAGAAACAGCAATTGGACCTCGCCGGGCTCTATCGCGACGACGTGTACCCGGCGTGGAACTGGAACGGCTTTCTCGCATTCGGTGTGCCGGTGGTGTTGACGCTGCTGTCCCTTGGCAGCGATGTATTCAGCTGGTTCTACAGCTATGGCTGGTTTACCGGCTCGGCCCTGGGTGGCCTGATTTATTACGGGTTGTGCGCGATGCGGCCCAGTCCGTCAGTTGCGAAATCTGCGGTGTGAGCACGGGCCTCATCGCTGGCAAGCCAGCTCCCACAAGGATCGCGGCGTCCGCCATTGTGTGGGACACCTAGAACCTGTGGGAGCTGGCTTGCCAGCGATGGCAGCCTCAAGGACACCCGAGAATTGCCTGAGATAAACCATAACAACAGCTTGAGGAGATCACCATGAACGCAGCCGTAGACGTTCTGCAGTCCACCCATCAGCACATCAACCGCGACCGACTGTGGCAGTCGCTCATGGAGTTGGCCAAGCTTGGCGCTACAGTCAAAGGTGGCGTCTGTCGCCTGGCCCTGACTGATCTCGACCGCCAGGCCCGGGACATTTTTGTCAAATGGTGTGAAGAAGCGGGCTGCACCGTCAGCATCGACGCCGTCGGCAACATTTTCGCCCGACGTCCCGGCCGCAACCCGAACCTGCCGCCGGTGATGACCGGCAGCCACATCGACACGCAACCCACTGGCGGCAAGTTCGACGGCTGCTTCGGCGTGCTCGCCGGCGTTGAAGTGCTGCGCACCCTCAATGACCTCGGCGTGGAAACCGAAGCACCGCTGGAAGTGGTGGTGTGGACCAACGAAGAAGGCTCGCGATTCGCCCCATGCATGATGGGCTCCGGTGTATTCGCGGAAAAATTCACCCTCGAAGAAACCCTGGCCAAAGTCGATGCCGAAGGCGTGACCGTCGGCGAAGCGCTGAACGCCATCGGTTACGCGGGCCCACGCAAAGTCAGCGGTCACGCCGTGGGCGCCTATTTCGAAGCGCACATCGAGCAAGGCCCGATTCTCGAAGACGAACGTAAAACCATCGGCGTCGTCATGGGCGCCCTCGGGCAAAAATGGTTCGACCTGAAACTGCGCGGCGTTGAAGCCCACGCCGGCCCGACGCCGATGCATCTGCGCAAAGACGCCCTGGTCGGTGCCTCGGTGATTGTTGGTGCGGTCAACCGCGCCGCCCTCGGCCACCAACCTCACGCGTGTGGCACTGTCGGCTGCCTGCAAGCCTATCCCGGTTCACGCAACGTCATCCCGGGCGAAGTGCGCATGACGCTCGACTTCCGTCATCTGGAACCAGCGAGGCTGGACTCGATGATCGCCGAAGTCCGCGCAGTCATCGAAGCCACCTGCGAAGAACACGGCCTGACCTTCGAACTGACGCCGACTGCCGACTTCCCGCCGCTGTACTTCGATAAGGGCTGCGTCGACGCCGTCCGTGGCGCGGCGCAAGGTTTGGGTCTGTCAAACATGGACATTGTCAGCGGAGCAGGGCACGACGCGATTTTCCTCGCCGAACTCGGCCCGGCCGGGATGATCTTCGTGCCCTGCGAAGGCGGCATCAGCCACAACGAAATCGAAAACGCTGCGCCGGATGACCTGGCGGCCGGGTGTGCGGTGCTGTTGCGGGCGATGCTGGCGGCTTCGGCGGCGATCGCGAGTGGAAAAAAAGCGGCCTGAAAACAAAACCCAACCTGTAGGAGCTGCCGCAGGCTGCGATCTTTTGATCTTGATTTTATAAGATCAAAAGATCGCAGCCTGCGGCAGCTCCTACGTGAATGGTGTCCGGCTGCACGTTCATGAACCCGTGCGGTCGTAATCTTCACAAGGGGCCTACAAGCTCCATCGCACGTGTGGAGATCCAATGAACCAGGACACCCTGACCACTGAAACCAGCCGCCGTCAGTTGCAGCAGATCATCACCGGTTTGTCCGACGGGGTGATTCTGTTGGAGCTTGATCAGACGATTGTCTGGGCCAACGACGCCGCTCTGGCCATGCACGGCGTCGAGCGGATCGGTGATTTAGGGGCCAATGCCAAGGAGTACGCCAAACGCTTCGCTTTGCGCTATCGCAACAATCACCCGGTACAGACCGACAATTATCCCGTCAGCCGCGTCGCTCGCGGGGAGACCTTCAGCGATGTGCTGGTCGAATTGACCCCGGCCCATGACGATGAACACGCCTGGGTTCACCGCGTGCGCAGCCTGGTGGTGACCGACAGCCAAGGTGAGCCGGAAGCATTGGTGTTAATCATGGCCGATGTCACCGAGTGGGCCAGTGCAGAGCAGCGATTCGAAAAGACTTTCAACGCCAACCCGGCCCCGGCGGTGATCTGCCGCCTCAGTGATTTGCGCTACATCAAGGTCAATCCCGGCTTCCTCGAAATGACCGGTTATGCACGTGATCAAGTGATCGGCACCTCCACCTATGAACTGGACGTACTGGATCAGGCCGAAAACAAAGACTTGGCCAAACAGCGTCTGCGCGAGGGCGCGACCATCCCGCAGATGCAGGCCGAACTGCGATTGGCCGATGGCAGTAACAAACAAGTGATCGTCGCCGGCCAACCGCTGGAGCTGAACAAAGAAGCCTGCATGCTGTTTTCTTTCGTGGACATGGAGCCCCGGCACAAGGCCGAAATTGCCCTGCGCCAGAGCGAAGAGCGTTTCGCCAAGGCCTTTCGACTGACGCCGGTGCCGATTCTGGTGTGCAGTGCCGCTGATCAAGTAGTGATGGATGTAAACGAGGCATTCCTCGAAACACTCGGATATGGCGGTGAGGAAGTGCTGGGCAAGAGCATCGCGCAAATCGACTTCATTCATGACAAGGGCGCGCGTGCAAAACTGTTTGCTGCACTGGAGAAAACCGGAAGACTGGATCGCATCGACGTGCAAGTCCGCAAGAAAGACGCCGAACTGATCGAATGTGCAGTGTCGGCGGACACCGTGAACATCCAGGACAACCCGTGTTTCCTGCTGGTGTTGATGGATATTACCGAACGCAAACGCACAGAACTGGAGCTCGTGGCGGCGATTGAAGAAGTGATGAAAGACGCGTCATGGTTCAGTCGCACGCTGATCGAAAAACTCGCCAACGTGAAGAGCTTCAACTCGCCGCAACTGCCCAGCGTGTCCTTTGCCGAATTGACTGCTCGTGAGCGCGATGTGCTGGAATTGATTTGCGAAGGCCTCGCCGACAAGGAAATCGCTGCACGCCTGAAACTGGCGCCGAACACCGTTCGTAACCATGTGGCAACGGTGTATTCCAAGCTCGATGTGCACAGTCGCAGCGGGGCGATTGTCTGGGCGCGGGAGCGCGGGCTGTTCTCCGGCGCATGGCCAACTAAAGGGCATAGGTAAGGTACAAATGCACTAAGCCATTTGGTGCAAATTAATGTTCTGGCAAGGAAGCTCTGCCGCCAATCTAGGGGTTGCGAAAAACTATCTTCGGATCGTTCGCCAGCCTTTTGAAGTCGCTAAAGGAACATTCATGCACTACCCAAATATCATCGCCACAGCCGTTTGCTGCGCGGGCCAGCCGCAATGATTCATGTGTCGCAACTGCGCACGCAGCTGGAGCGGACATTTTCGCCACTGGCCTGTGAGTGCAATATTACCGGCGATCACTCGTTGACGATCAAGCTCTACCACCCCGTATCCGGGCAGGTAGACCTGGTGGTCAGCGCTTTGAACCTGGCCATGTTGCAGACACCTGAATCGGTGGCCGCACTGATTGAAGAGTTGCGCTACGAGTTGGAGAGCAACAGCCTGCAACGCCCAGATCCGGTAGTGTAGGAATTGCCAGGTTTGGCACGTCTGAACAACTGAATACGCGATAAATCTGTACAAAAGTGATTTTTTTGCGACCGCCCCGTGAACTTTCCGGCGGTGTTTTGTTGTCACAAAAAGGTGTACATCATTTATCGCGGGTCAACCTATGAAAAGTCTTGGGAAACGCGTTTTTGCACCCACTTCGCTCGTATTCTGCGCTGTGATTCTCGCTGGCTGCGCCAGTCCACCCCCACCGCCTCCAGCGCCACCGCCACAGGAACGCACCTGCCAGACAATGGATAAAACCGATGTCATGGGCGACGTGAGGGCCGAAGGGGAGGTGACTCGGGTCACGACCACGACCCGATGCGTCACCCAGTAATCCCGGACGACCTTATGTCCCTGTAGGAGCTGCCGCAGGTTGCGATCTTTCGATCTTCAGCGCTGCCAATGGCATCGAAAATCAAAAGATCGCAACCTGCGGCAGCCCCTACAGTGGAGCGTAAGCCGATGGGATCAGATCAGGACAGGAAGCCGCCATCCACGTTCAGAGAAACGCCGGTGGTGTAGCTCGATGCATCGCTCGCCAGATAAAGCACTGCGCCGGCCATTTCACTCGGGTCCGCTACACGCTTGAGTGGAATCTGCGCCAGTGCGGTATTGAGGATTGCCTCGTTCTTCACCAGCGCCGAAGCAAACTTGGTGTCTGTCAAACCCGGAAGCAGGGCATTGCAGCGAATCCCGAACTGCGCACATTCCTTGGCAAACACTTTGGTCATGTTGATCACGGCGGCCTTGGTCACCGAGTAGATGCCCTGGAACACGCCCGGCGATACGCCGTTGATCGAGGCAACGTTGATGATGCTGCCACCACCGTTTTCACGCATCAGCTTGCCGGCTTCGACCGACATGAAGAAGTAACCGCGGATGTTCACGTCGACGGTCTTCTGGAAGGCGCCCAGGTCAGTGTCCAGTACGTTGCAGAACTGCGGGTTGGTCGCGGCGTTGTTAACCAGGATGTCCAGGCGTCCGAACTGTTCCTTGATGCCAGCGAAGACCTGGCTGATCTGTTCCATTTCGCCGATGTGGCAAGCGATGGCAGTGGCTTTGCCGCCAGCGGCGATGATCGCGTCGGCAACGTGCTGGCAGCCATCGAGCTTGCGGCTCGAAACAATCACGTGAGCGCCTTGTTGAGCCAGCAGCTTGGCGATGGCTTCACCGATGCCGCGGCTGGCGCCGGAAACGAAAGCGATCTTGCCGTCGAGGTCGAACAACTGAGTCTTGGACATGGGGTTCCCTTATGAAAAGTCTTGTTATTGGGCCAGGGGCGTAATCAAAGGCTGGATTTCTGGATGACCTGCAGGCTCATTTGCTCCAGCAGTTTGTTCATGTGAATGAACTGCGCGAAACGCTTGTCCTGGGTCTGACCATGGTAGAAGCGGTAGTAGATCTGCTGCACGATGCCGGCCAGGCGGAACAGGCCATAGGTGTAGTAGAAATCGAAATTGTCGATCTGGATGCCAGAACGCTCGGCGTAGTAATCAACGAATTCGCGGCGGGTCAGCATGCCCGGTGCATGGCTGGGCTGGCGGCGCATCAGTTGCACCGGTGCCGGGTCGCCGGCTTCGATCCAGTAGGCGAGGGTGTTGCCCAAGTCCATTAGTGGATCGCCGAGGGTGGTCAGCTCCCAATCGAGCACACCGATGATTTGCATCGGGTTGTTCGGGTCGAGGATCACGTTGTCAAAGCGGTAGTCGTTGTGGACGATGCTGGAGGTCGGGTGATCGGCTGGCATCTTGTCGTTGAGCCAGGCTTTCACCACTTCCCACTGCGGTGCGTCGGGGGTCAGGGCTTTTTCGTAGCGGTCGCTCCAGCCTTTGATCTGCCGCGCCACGTAGCCTTCGGGCCTACCGAGATCACCCAGGCCGTAGGCGTTGTAGTCGACCCGGTGCAGCTCGACGAATTTGTCGATGAAGCTCTTGCACAGAGCTTCGGTCTTCGCGGAGTCCAGCCCCAGCTCTGGCGGTAACTCGGAGCGCAGGATGATGCCGTTGACCCGTTCCATCACGTAGAACTCGGCGCCGATCACCGATTCATCGGTGCAGTGCACATAGGCCTTGGGGCAGTACGGAAAACCGTCGCGCAACTGATTGAGGATGCGGAACTCGCGACCCATGTCATGGGCGGATTTGGCCTTGTGACCGAACGGCGGCCGACGCAGGACAAACTCCTGTTCGGGGTATTCCAGCAAATAGGTGAGGTTCGACGCGCCGCCCGGAAACTGGCTGATCTGCGGTAAGCCACTGAGGCCTGGAATGTGCGCCTTTAGGTATGGATCGATCAGGCTGGCATCGAGTTCTTCGCCGGTGCGGATGCGGGTGGACTGGTCAGTAAGCGCCATGCTTATCCCTTCTGCTTATTCTGGAGGCCTGAAACTATTGGCTAATCTAATGCGCTCACCCAACCCCCACAACCACGAACGGCCCTTATAGGTGAGCGTGTTGCCGGACAATCATTGTTTTTGATACACGCGTTTGAATTGTCCTACAGGACCGCTTGGCTCGCGCTGCTCGGCAATTCGACGGGAGTGAGCACCGGTTGGCCGGTAAAGAACGCCACCAGGTTGCGGCCCACCAACTCCACTGTGCCTTGCGTGGCTTCTGGAGACAGGCCGGCTACATGTGGGGTCAGAATGACGTTGGTCAGGGCTTTTAACGAATCCGGCACCTGAGGTTCAGCATCGAACACATCCAGTGCAGCGCCGGCGATCCGCCGTTGCTCGAGGGCGCTGACAAGGTCGGCGGTGACAATCACGCTGGCCCGGGCGATGTTGACGACGAAGCCTTTCGGTCCCAGCGCTTCGAGTACCTGGCGATTGATCAGGTGTTTGGTGGTGAGGCCGCCTGGAGTGGCGATGACCAGGAAATCCGAGGCGCGCGCGAGTTCGGTGGGGGTGGAGCAGAAACTGTAAGGCACGTCGTTGCGATGTTGGCGGTTGTGGTAACTCACCGTCATGTCAAAACCGTTGGCAGCGCGCTTGGCGATGGCCATGCCAACGGCACCGAGGCCGAGGATGCCCAGGCGTTTGCCGGCGAGGGAAGGGCGCATGATTTTTGGCCATTCGCCCCGGCGCACGGCGGCGTCACAACGGGGAATGTCGCGGACCATGGAAAGCAACATTGCCATGGCGTGGTCAGCCACCGAGGAGGCGTTGACGCCGGCGCCATTGGTGACGGTGATGCCGCGGTCGGCGGCGGCTTGCAGGTCGACGTGTTCATAGCCTGCGCCAATCACGCAGATGATCTTGAGCTTGGGCAGGGCGGCGATTTCATCGGCGTAAAGACCGAGCGGGCCGCGGGTCAGGACGGCGTCGATCTGGCCGCTATAACGTGTAATGGCTTCGGCGCGCTCGGCAGGCGTAGGCGCCAGAATCAGGTGGAAGCCCTGATGTTCGAGGATGGGCAGGTAATCATTAATGGTTTCAACCAGGACTAGAACGGTTGCAGGCATGCTTGGCTCCTGTAAGCATCGGAATGTCGGACTCGAACGTTGGTTGAGATTGCTGGCTGCGCGATGATTTGGCAATGCCGTCTTCGACACTGCGCTCTCAGTGTAGGAGCTGGCGCAGCCTGCGATCTTTTATGCTCAGCAAAGAATATTAGAGCGGGGATGAGGAAGGAGGCTTTTCTTGCGTAAGAAAACTCCGCGCCGCTGCGAGAACTTCATCCGATAGGGCATCGTCCCGAGTCGCCCGGGCCAGCGTCAGTGCTCCGACCATCAACGAGAACTGCACCAACACTTGCTGCCGGTTGCTGGTGGCGTCATCTTCGTCCGTCAGTTTGCCCAGTGTATCGAGCAGCCCATGCAAACCCGCCATGAACGGCTCATGCAAGCCACTCTCGGAGGCCTCGCGGCACATGTCCCCGGCAAAGGCTACCACCGGGCAGCTATCGCCCGGGTTATCGCGGCTGCCAGCGGACAGATACGGCTCGATCACGGCCCGACGCGCGTCGGCTTTACTGTCGGCTGCGGCGATGCGTTCCTTCCAGCGTCCCGCGGCCTCTTCGAATGCCCGGCCGCTGGCTTCCACCGCCAGTGCTTCCTTGGATGCGAAGTGCCCGTAGAAACCACCGTGGGTCAGGCCAGCAGCGGCCATCACATCGACCACACTGATGCCATGCAACCCGCGCTCGCGAAAAAGTCGCGTCGCAGCGTCGACGATGATTTCGCGGTTGAGGTCGGCTTGCTTGCGGGAAACTCGGGGCATGGGCGGCTCACAGTTGCACAGGTTGAAAGTCAGAGGGCGTACTGGGCAATGCCATTGCCGAAGGACCAGTTTTCTTTTTTCACTTCCACCAGATTAATGAAAACGTCCTCCAGGCGTACCGCCAGTTCTTGGTTGAGGCTCTCGGCGATGGTTTTGTAGAGGAGTTTTTTCTGATCGACGGTGCGGCCTTCGCTCAGGGTGATTTGAATCACCACCAGGTTTTCACTGCGCTGGATGCCGAGATATCCCGGATCGAAGATGAAATGTTGCTCATCGTGCTCGGCAAGAATCTGGAAGTTGTCATCCTCCGGCACGCCAATAGCGCTGCGCATGGAGGCGTAGATCAATTGGCCGATGCGTTTGGCGTAGGTGGGATCCTGCTGCTTTTTGATTTCAACGCGAACCAGTGGCATGGAATGACTCCGGTAGGATGACAGGTCTGTTCAAAATACATGACGGTAGACCTTTAACAACCGGAGAATGACGAAATGCAGACAAGACAACCACTCAGTCAGACGAGTCCTCGACATCGGCCTTGGTCTTGGCAGTGGTCCGCAGAGAAGCCACTCTACTGAGCTGACCGGCGTACTTGCGTTGAGGGTTCGCCCCGCGAACGGGCATTTTAGAGGCCGGCTTGTTCTGATCAACAGGCGGTGTGTAAGTGGCTTTAGCCGCAATAGTCAGCCCCAGGCGCAGCCCGAATTTTCGCAGGATGGCATCGATCGTGCTGATGGTTGGATTACCCTTGTCCTTTTCGATCTGGTACAGGGCCTTGGTCGACATATTGCACATGGCTGCAAAGGTGTCCTGGTCTAGACCGGTCACCTCAAGCCTTAGACGGCGAACAGCAGTTCCCAGGGTTTCGCTTCCCATCTGGTGCTGCAGCATGATGTCGTCAATGAGCTGCTTGCGTTCGTTCGTGGTGTCGTTCATCGAAGGCCCCATTCAGCCAGCCGTTTATCCAGATTATTCAGCGGAATAGATTGAGCATGTCTCACTTCCTCGGGAAGATTGACCAACAGATCCGGCAACGCTCTAAACGATTCAGCGTCACCTCGCAGGCGCTCGAAGAGTAGATCAGGGCTCACAAATTCCTGGAAAAACTCGCAGATCGCTCTCCAGTCTGGACTTCCCATGTGCTCGGGCTTCCACTTGGTGACTCGAGTAATGCCTTCCGGGTCGAGCACCATCGGCGCAAGATCATAGATCGGCGCCAGCTCGAATCGGTCCTGAAGTCTGAAAATGGCCGTGTTGCGCCCATGATTGTCCGAATTTCCGAGGATACGGTTAAGCAGGTCGCGCCGAAGGTACTCCGAGACCAGTTCCTCAAGCTCTGCTTCCTGCCCATTCGTGCGCCACAGGTGGATCAGGCGCGCGAGGACATCCTCATGATTCATCCTCGAACCAGGTTCAGTGTTCCCACATACCGAATAGATTGACTCAACCGCAATTCTTTCCACCACACCGTTGGTGATTCTTCGATCAAAGCGTGGCATCCACAGGCTTGGCTTATCGGCTTCCTCAAGTACAAGCTCATCCGTGGATATTGTGTTCAAACCGAGTTCAGAGATCGCCTTGTAGTAGTGATACTCCGCCCGAAGGATATTCTTGTCGCGTTCAGTGGCCTGGTTGCGAGCAAACTTCACCAGCCAATGACGGCGTGCAAGCGCGTCAGAAAGCATGGCATCGGCATACAGCGCGCCATCCACCCCCTCAACCATAATGAGCTTCGGCGCTTCTCCCTGAGCGCCCGTAGCGCCGCCTAAAGCTGCGCCGGATTCATAGGCGTATTCGAGGAAATCGTTTGTTCTATCTACAATCTCTTGGCGTGCAAAGGCCTCTCTGCGAGTCTGATCGATATGCTCCACGGACTCCTTCACGCGCAAGTGCCCGATAGGCGAGGGCGTGCAGCGGCCCAGCAGGAAAAAGTCCATGTCCATCCCGTCGGGCTTTTCTCCACCGAATCGTTTCTGCAATGACTTACGGGCGGCTCCAGCCGGGATGATGTCGTAGACGAAGGGCGGAAACCCTTTGCTATCGACTTGGTCCCAGTTCAACGCAAGGTTCACGCTGATGGCGGGTTCGAACGGGGTCTCTAATTTGTCGATGAATTCGATCAGGTAACGCTGGTCGTAAGAGACGCTGCATCGCGCTGCCTTGACTTGCTCAACGCTTGCCACAGAAAGCATCACGGCGTCGCGCCAATGGCCTTCAACGTAAGTCTGTATCGTGAGATGTTCTGTCATGGCGTGGAATCAAATCGGAACTATGATGCCGACTATAGTGGCTTACTCACCCGCTTTCGGCAATATGGTTCCGATTAACCAAAGATTTTAATACTTAGTCGGCATTATAGTGCCGATTGATTTGGCGCAAAACGCGCTGGATTGAGCTGCCAAAATCAGTTCAAACAGAAGGTAAGCATTTTTTCCTCTTGGCGCGCCAGAGACCGAAAGCGGTTATAAGCGGTGCCAAATCCTCTCGGCACATACCCGCGTTAACTAAACCTGGTACCACCGTTCCTCACCTAAGTCTTTGCTTCTGTTCACTAATCCTCCAGAATCGCGCCCCTGTTTCGGCCAGGGCGCTGCCTGTCGGGTACTCCGACGCGTTCTGGCCGGGTGGCAAGTGACCGGAATGTGGAGATCCCACCGGATGAATGATCAGGCCAATAGCGTCGACGAACGCTATGTAGCAGCGACACCAGCGACCCTATCGAGCTGGAATCGCCAAGACACCACCTGGATGCTGGGCCTTTTTGGCACGGCGATTGGTGCGGGAACGCTGTTTTTGCCAATCAACGCGGGCCTCGGCGGTTTCTGGCCGTTGCTGATCCTGGCGTTGCTGGCGTTTCCGATGACGTTCTACGCACACCGCGGCCTGACTCGCTTCGTGTTGTCCGGCCGTGATGGCGCGGACATCACCGAAGTGGTGGAAGAGCATTTCGGCCTCAAGGCTGGCGCGTTGATCACTTTGTTGTACTTCTTCGCGATATTCCCGATCCTGTTGATCTACAGCGTGGCGCTGACCAACACCGTGGGCAGTTTCCTCGAGCATCAATTGCACATCATGCCGCCACCGCGCGCTGTGCTGTCGTTGGTGCTGATCCTTGGCCTGCTGGCCGTGGTGCGCTGTGGCGAACAAATGATCGTCAAGGCCATGAGCCTGATGGTGTACCCGTTCATCGTAGCGTTGCTGTTTCTGGCGGTGTTCCTGATCCCGCACTGGAACGGCGGCATCCTGACCACGGCAACCACACTGCCTGAACCATCGGCGTTGCTGCATACGCTGTGGCTGGCGATTCCGGTGATGGTGTTCTCCTTCAACCACTCGCCAATCATTTCGGCGTTCGCAGTTGATCAGAAACGTCGTTACGGCGATCACGCTGAACAGCGCAGCTCGCAGATCCTGTCCCGCGCCCACGCCTTGATGGTGGTGATGGTGCTGTTCTTTGTCTTCAGTTGCGTGCTGACCTTGTCCCCGGCGCAATTGGCCGAAGCCAAGGCGCAGAACCTGTCGATCCTGTCCTACCTGGCGAACCACTTCAGCAACCCGACCATCGCCTTCGCGGCGCCGTTGATTGCATTCGTGGCCATTTCCAAGTCGTTCCTGGGGCACTACATCGGCGCCAGTGAAGGTCTGAAAGGTCTGATCGTGAAAAGCGGCAAGCGTCCGGCGGCCAAGACCCTGGATCGTATTGTCGCGGCGTTCATGCTGGTGGTGTGCTGGATTGTCGCCACGCTGAACCCGAGCATCCTCGGCATGATCGAAACCCTCGGTGGCCCGGTCATCGCGGCGATCCTGTTCTTGATGCCGATGTATGCGATCCGCAAAGTGCCGGCGATGGCGCGTTATCGCGGCCAGGCGTCGAATGTGTTTGTGGTGGCAGTAGGGTTGGTGGCGATTTCGGCGTTGATCTATTCGCTGAGTGCGTAACCCACAATATCTGCGTCAACTCTGTGGCGAGGGAGCTTGCTACCGCTGGGCTGCGAAGCAGCCCTCATCCAAACACTAGGATTTCAGATTAACCGCATACACCGGGTTTACGACGGCTTCGCCGCGGAGCGGGAGCAAGCTCCCTCGCCACAAAAAGCCTTCAGTGCTAAAGCTCAAGGCAAAAAAAAACGCCGCTCATCTCACGATGGGCGGCGTTTTTTATTGCGTTGTAACGTTAGGCTTGAACGACCGGGATGTTGGCGTTCGCAGCAGCTTCACGGAACTCGGCGATCTGGTCGAAGGACAGGTAGCGGTAAACATCAGCCGCCATGCTGTCGATCTTGCCAGCGTATTCCATGTACTCCTCGACGGTCGGCAGGCGACCCAGGATGGAAGCAACCGACGCCAGCTCGGCCGAAGCCAGGTAGACGTTAGCGCCGTCACCCAGACGGTTCGGGAAGTTACGGGTCGAAGTCGACACAACAGTCGAATTCGGCTCTACACGTGCCTGGTTACCCATGCACAGCGAGCAACCCGGCATTTCCATGCGCGCGCCAGCCTTGCCGTAGATGCCGTAGTAGCCTTCTTCGGTCAGTTGGTGAGCGTCCATCTTGGTCGGCGGCGACAGCCACAGACGGGTTGGCAGCTGACCCTTGACCTGTTCCAGCAACTTGCCGGCAGCGCGGAAGTGGCCGATGTTGGTCATGCACGAACCGATGAACACTTCGTCGATCTTCTCGCCAGCAACGCTGGAGAGCAGACGAGCGTCGTCCGGGTCGTTCGGAGCGCAGAGTACAGGCTCCTTGATGTCGGCCAAGTCGATCTCGATGATTTCGGCGTACTCGGCGTCCTTGTCCGCTTCCATCAGCTCAGGGTTGGCCAGCCAGGCTTCCATCGCTTGGGCACGACGCTCCAGGGTACGGGCATCGCCGTAGCCTTCGCCGATCATCCAGCGCAGCAGGGTGATGTTCGATTGCAGGTACTCAGCGATCGACTCTTTCGACAGCTGGATGGTGCAACCGGCAGCCGAACGTTCAGCCGAAGCATCGGACAGTTCGAACGCTTGCTCGACGGTCAGCTTAGGCAGACCTTCGATCTCCAGGATGCGACCGGAGAAGGCGTTTTTCTTGCCTTTCTTCTCTACGGTCAGCAGGCCAGCCTGGATCGCGTAGTAAGGAATGGCGTGAACCAGGTCACGCAGGGTGACGCCTGGTTGCAGTTCGCCCTTGAAGCGAACCAGGACCGACTCAGGCATGTCCAGCGGCATGACGCCAGTAGCTGCGGCGAACGCCACCAGGCCGGAACCGGCCGGGAACGAGATGCCGATCGGGAAACGGGTGTGGGAGTCACCACCAGTACCGACGGTGTCTGGCAGCAGCATGCGGTTCAGCCACGAGTGGATGATGCCGTCGCCCGGACGCAGGGAAACGCCGCCGCGGGTCATGATGAAGTCAGGCAGGGTGTGGTGGGTGGTCACGTCGATCGGCTTAGGGTAAGCCGCGGTGTGGCAGAAGGACTGCATCACCAGGTCGGTCGAGAAGCCCAGGCATGCCAGGTCTTTCAGTTCGTCACGGGTCATTGGACCGGTGGTGTCCTGGGAACCCACGGTGGTCATCTTCGGTTCGCAGTAGGTGCCCGGACGAACGCCGGTCACGCCGCAAGCCTTGCCGACCATTTTCTGCGCCAGGGTGAAACCCTTGGTGCTTTCAGCCGGTGCTTCAGGCTTCTTGAACAGGTCCGAAGGTGGCAGACCCAGCTCGGTGCGAGCCTTCTCGGTCAGGCCACGGCCGATGATCAGCGGAATACGGCCGCCAGCACGCACTTCGTCCAACAGGACCGGGGTCTTCATTTCGAAGGTGGTCAGGACTTCGTCGGTGCCGTGTTTGCAGACTTTGCCAGCATGCGGGTACAGGTCGATCACGTCGCCCATGTGCATGTTGGAAACGTCGAACTCGATTGGCAGTGCGCCAGCATCTTCCATGGTGTTGTAGAAGATCGGAGCGATTTTGCTGCCGAAGCAGAAACCGCCGGCACGCTTGTTCGGCACGTAAGGAACGTCGTCGCCGAAGAACCACAGTACGGAGTTGGTCGCCGATTTACGCGAAGAACCGGTACCCACCACGTCACCGACGTAGGCGATCGGGAAGCCCGAATTGCGCATTTCTTCGATCTGCTTCATCGGACCGGTGACGCCTTGTGCGTCAGGTACGATGCCGTCGCGAGCCATTTTCAGCATGGCCAGGGCGTGCAGCGGGATGTCCGGGCGGGACCACGCATCAGGAGCAGGGGACAGGTCGTCGGTGTTGGTTTCGCCGGTGACCTTGAACACGCGCAGGCTGATCTTGTCGGCCAGGGTAGGGCGGTTCTTGAACCACTCGCCGTCAGCCCAGGATTGCAGAACGCCTTGGGCGTGAACGTTGCCGTTCTTGGCTTTTTCAGCCACGTCGTGGAAAGCGTCGAACATCAGCAGCGTGTGCTTGAGTTCTTCGGCTGCTACTGGAGCCAGTTCGGCGTCGTCCAGCAGGTTAACCAGAGTCACGATGTTGTAGCCGCCCTGCATGGTGCCGAGCAGTTCAACAGCGCGCTTCTTGTCGATCAGAGGGGATTTGGCTTCGCCTTTGGCGATAGCGGAGAGGAAACCAGCCTTGACATAGGCTGCTTCGTCCACTCCAGGTGGAACGCGATTGGTGATCAGGTCAACGAGGAAAGCTTCTTCGCCAGCCGGGGGATTTTTCAGCAGCTCGACCAGGCCTGCAGTTTGTTCGGCGTTAAGCGGCTGGGGAACGATACCCAGTGCTGCACGCTCTTCGATATGTTTGCGGTAGGCTTCAAGCACAGTTATTACCCTCATCAGTGGTCCCAAATGGGTGTCCGGGACGCTCATCCCGAAATTGCCGTACTCATGCGCTGCATGGCGTTGTGAGCCACTTAGCCAGAATTACCGACAATTCCTTACAGAAGCTGCTTTCAAAGTTTTACGCCTGCAGAACGGGAGCTGATGAGGGTTGGCGTTGGGTTTTTCCCCGCTGGAAAAACCCCTCGCCAACACCGCTCTGAAGGAACGACTGTGCTCGTGACGCTTTGAAAACAGCTTCTAACGGACATTGGCGCCTAAAAAGGCAGGCTGATTCTACGGCAAAAAAAAATTAAAGGTAAGTCGGGAACTATTGGACTTTGGTGGTGAATCGTCACTGCAGCCCCTTAGGGCCGCAAACCCTGAACTTTGAGGGGTGATCAATGTGGGCCAAAGGGCTAACATGCGGGCCTGTTTTGCTTTTTCGCGTTTTGCCTACCTATGCCCAATCAGACCATCAAGACCCCCTGCGTCGGCCTTTGCTCCACTGTTTACGGTGATCTGGTGTGCCGTGGCTGCAAGCGTTTCCACCATGAAGTGATTCACTGGAACGGCTACAACGAGGAAGAAAAGCGCGCCGTGTGGCTGCGTCTTGAACAATTGCTGTCCCAGGTGATGGCTGCCAAGGTGGAAATTTTCGATCCGGCGCTGCTGAGAATGCAGCTGGAACAACGCAAGATCCGCTTCGTGCCGCATCAGTCGGAGTATTGCTGGGCGTACCAGTTGATCGCGCGGGGGGCGCGGGTCATCAATAATCTGGAAGCCTACGGGATGGTGCTGCTGCCGGAGTTTCGCGACTGGAACCTGCCGGAATTGCGCGATGCCATTGATCGGGAATTTTTCCTGCTCTCCGAGGCGCATTACCAGCGCTACATTGCGCCCGGATTCCTCAAAGACGCCTTCGGCGCCTGAAAAGATCGCAGCCTGCGGCAGCTCCTACAGGGTGAATGCAAATCCCATGTAGGAGTTGCCGCAGGCTGCGATCCTTTGATCTTCGATCAATGCTTGACCGCCAACTCCTCCAGATGATCCTCAATCTCCTGCGGCTTGAGCACCAGCACATCGCTCTCCACCGTATCGAGCAGCACTTCCGCGGTATTGCCAATCAACGTCCCTGACAACCCGCTGCGCGCCACAGTGCCAATCACCGTCACCGCCGCCTGCAGTTTGTGCACCATAAACGGAATCAACACATCCGCTGGGCCTTCTGCGATGTGCAGATGCTCGTCGTCAATGTCGAATTCCGCCTGGAACGCCTTGCACTGCCCGCGATAGCGCGCCTCGATGGTTTCGCTGAGCTGCAACGTGGGGTCGGACGCCGACAGCATGGGCGATGGATGCGCACTGATCACATGCAAATGCGCCTTGGCCAGCCTGGCGATGTCATAGCCGTAATCGATGATGGTGTTGTGCAAGTGGCGGTGTTCGCTTTCCATATTGCCGACGTCGATGGCCGCCAGAATCACTTTGTCCTTCCACGAACCGGCGGTTTTCACCAGCAGCACCGGGGTAGGGCAGTGGCGCAGCAGTTTCCAGTCCGCCGGGGTCAGCAAGGCTTTTTTCAACGCGCTGTCGGGGAAATGCTGTTTGACCACCAGTCCGCAGCCTTCCGCCTGCTGCACGTCGACGATGGTTTCGTGCAGGCTTTCGTTCCACGCCTGCTCGGTGGTAACGCTATAACCGTCTTCCAGCAATGCAGCCTTGAGCACGGTAAGCATGGCGCTGTGATCATGCTTGCGATCGCATACCAGCAGGTGCAAATGCGCCTGGGTGACACCGGCAATCAATTTCGCGCGTTTGAGCGCCAGGCTTTCCGAGTGTTCGGGGTCGATGACCACCAGAATGCTGCGTATGGCTTGCATGATCGGGATCTCCTGAAATTTAAAAGCATGGCGTTGCACAACTATAGTTGCTGCCGGGCGTTCGGTAACTTGATGCATATCAACGGTCGTGACTGGTGGTCTTTGGGCAGGCCGGTATAATCGGCGCCCTTCGTTTTATACCCATTTATCCGTGAGCCCCATGATCCTTCCCGAAATTCACGAGTTCCTCGGCTGCCGCACCCCCGATGGCTGGGTTCAAGCCGCTCTGGCCGATCAGGACACCTTGCTGATCGACCACAAGAATTGCGAGTTCAAGGCGGCCAGCACGGCGCTTAGCCTGATTGCCAAATATCACTCCCACGTTGATCTGATCAACATGATGTCGCGCCTGGCCCGGGAAGAGTTGGTGCACCACGAACAAGTCATGCGCCTGATGAAAAGACGCAAGATTGAGTTGCGTCAGCTGTCCGCCGGGCGCTACGCCTCGGGGCTGCGCAAAGTGGTCCGCAGCCACGAGCCGGTCAAACTGGTGGATACGCTGGTGGTTGGCGCGTTCATCGAGGCCCGCAGTTGCGAGCGATTCGAAGCGTTGGTGCCGCATTTGGACGAAGAACTGGGCAAGTTCTACTTCGGCTTGCTGAAGAGCGAAGCACGGCATTTCCAGGGTTACCTGAAATTGGCCTACCAATATGGTGACGCCAAGGACATTGCTCAGGTAATCGACAAGGTTCGTGCCGCCGAGCAAGAGTTGATCGAGTCGCCGGATGTGGAGTTTCGATTCCACAGCGGTGTGCCCGTAGCGGCGTAAAGATCAAAAGATCGCAGCTTGCGGCAGCTCCTACATTGAAATGCGATCTTTGCTTTAACGGCTCAATCCCAGACGTTCATGCCATTCGGCAATGGACTCTTCGGGATAAGCGTCGAACTGTTTATCGCCAGGCCTCACTTCGGCTTCCACCCAGGGGGCCTTGGAATCCAGCAGCAAATGCGTATGTTCCGGTGGCACCGGCAGCGGGGTGTCGATGGCGGAAGCAAACGGGTGGATCAGCTCCGGCCATTCGGGGCTGAACAACCACAAACCAGAACCGCAAACCGAACAGAAATGTCGCTCGGCACTGCTGCGGTGCGCGCGTTTCTCGCCTTCGCCTTTGAGCAGCGCATGGTAAATCGCAATATTCTTGCGCCCGCGTACTTTCAGGCTGTTGGCATCACCGGCAATGTTGATCGCATAACCGCCACCACCCTGGGTCTTGCGGCAAATCGAGCAATAACAGCGTTGATAAGGGTAAGGATGGGCGCTGGTCAGGCTGAACGACACCGCGCCGCAATGGCAGGAACCTTCGAGGTGCATGGGGATCTCCGGCTAACTTGAACGAGCCCAGGATAGACTAGACCGTCAGCGCTCCTCGACAGGCACCAAAATCGCTTCGCCGGTCGCCACCAGTTTCAGTTGATCTCCGGTTTGCGCGAACAACTCGGCATGGGCAAATACCTGCTTTTTGCCTGCCTTCACCACGCGCCCCCGAGCAATGAAAACTTCACCGACCGCCGGCGCCAGGCAGTTGACTGAAAAGTGCGATGCCAACACGTTACCGGCCACCGTTCCCGCAGCAAAGCCACAGGCCGTATCGAGCAATGCACCAATAAGCCCGGCATGCAGGAAACCCGCATACTGCGCCATGTCGGTTTCGCGAAAAGCCATGATGAGTTCCGCTTCACCCCTTTCGGCGCGGGTGACGTCGAAGCCGGCCCAACGGTTGAATGCTGAAGTTGAGTTGATGTGTTTGAGTGTGTTGAGCATCGCGAGTCCCTCCGATTGAGGATTTACCATGCGCCTCAAACCAGGTGGCGTCATTGACCATTAGCGAGGGTGATGAACAGTTGGGTGAGCGGTGAATGGACTGAAGGCTTCGCGAGCAGGCTCGTTCCCACATTGGGTCTTTGGTGTTCAGAGAGCCCCTGTGGGAGCGAGCCTGCTCGCGATGAACGATAACGCGGTCTATCGGCTGGGCACTCGCCACAAATACCAGGAAGCCACCGTCCGAAACGGACTCCACGCCAAGCCAATTTCAATCATCTGCTTGCGCGTTGGTTGCACCTCCAGCCCCTTAAGCCGGCGATAGCCTTCACGCACCCCAAAGTCATCGGCCGGCAAAATGTCCGGTCGCTCCAGGCTGTAGATCAATAGCATCTCCACAGTCCAGCGGCCTACACCGCGCAAGGTGATCAGGCGTTCGATCAGCGCCTCATCGTCCATGGCCAGCGCCGTGGCGTAATCCGGAACCACGCCATCCAATGCTGCCTGGGCGATGCCCTGAATGGTTGCGATCTTGCTGGCGGAAAAGCCGCAACTGCGCAATCGATCAAAGTCGGTGACCACAATCTGCTCAGGCCGTGGAAACGACACCGACGGGTACAACGCCAGCAACCGGCCGACAATCGCATCCCCGGCCTTGGCGTGCAGTTGCTGGTAGGCAATCGCCCGCACCAGTGACTCATAGGGATCACGGGCGGCGTGGGGTTGATGCAGGCAGGGGCCGATGGCAGCGATGTGTCGGCGCCAGTCCTCATCAAGGGACGCTAAAAACTCAGTGGCGTGCAGGTAATCGTCCGGCATGGGTTCAGGCTTTTCCGGGCGGCTTCAGCAGCGCGTTGACTTCGCCATAAGTGAAAGCCTTGAGATCCTGGCTGTCGAGCTTGCCGGTCTGCAAAAAGTTTTTCGCCAAAGTGGCCATGGCGCCATACATGAACTCGGCGAGGCCCGAACCGGCACTCAAACGGCGCACACCAAGTGGTTTCAGCTCTTCTGGCGACGGCAGGCCGGGAAAACCGAGGACATTGACTGGCAGCGTGGTGCCCCGGCACAGTGCTGCGATTTCGTATTCCGATGTCACGCCCGCCGCAAACAAGCCGTTGGCGCCCGCCGCCTGATACAGCGCAGCACGCCTGAGGGTTTCGGCCACGCGATCTTCGGCGGGGACCAGGTTTCTGAGGTAGACATCGGTGCGTGCGTTGATAAACAAATTCACGTTGCGGCGAGCGGCAACCTTGCGCGCGGTTTCAATTTTGCACACCAGCAATTCAGGCGACGCGGCGCCGTCCTCGATATTGATCCCGACCGCACCGGCGACAATGACCGCGTCCACCACTTCGGCAACCCGTGCCAGGTCATCGGAATAGCCAGCCTCGATGTCCACGGTCAACGGCACCGAGATAACCCGTGCAATGGATTCGACCGTCGACACCAGACGCTCAAGGGGCAGGGTGTTGCCGTCCGGATAACCATGGACCCAGGCCACCGCTGCGCTGCTGGTAGCCACAGCCTTGTTGCCCAGTTGTTCCACCAGTCGCGCCCCGGCGGCGTCAGCGACATTGGTGAGGATCAGCAGACCGTCCTGGTGCAGTGTGTGCAGTTGATCGTCGAGCCTGGCCATCAAGCGTTCTTCCTTTTGAAATGGGGGATCAGAATGCGAGTTGTTGAGTGATCTGCACCGCCGCGTTCTCCAGCCTGAGCAGAAACGCCTTGCGCGGTTGGCCTCCAGCGTAGCCGGTCAGCGAGCCGTCAGCGCCAATCACGCGATGGCAGGGCAGCACAATCGAGAGGCGGTTGTGACCGTTGGCCAACCCCACTGCGCGACTGGCGCCGGGTTTGCCCAGAAGGGCGGCAATCGCGCCGTAAGTGGTGGTCTGCCCATAGGGGATTTTTGCCAGTTCGGCCCACACCTGGCGGGAGAACTCGCTACCCGGCATATGCAGGGCAACGCTGAATTCGGTTCGTTCGCCTGCGAAGTACTCGCTCAGTTGTACTTCGATTTGCTGCAAATGCCCGTTGTGCCCCGGCGCCACCGCGTAACCGAAACGGTTCTGCAGTGCTTCCACTTCACGGGTCAGGCTGGGTTGGTCGAGAAACTCCAGCAACACCAGCCCACGACGCTCGGCCATGGCGATCATCGGTCCCAGCGGTGTGGTCAGGCGCGTAAACAGCAACGGCTCACTGTTGGCGGCGCGGCCGGGTGTGATGTGGAAAGATTTCTGAAAGGCATCGCGAAAACCGCTCAGGGATTCATAGCCGGAGTCGAAAGCCACGTGGTCGATGGAATTGCCCTGTTTGATCCCGCCCAACGCCATGCCAAGGCGCCGAGTACGCAGCCAGGCGTGAAAGGTCATGCCGAAATGCTGCTTGAACCAGCGCCGCAGTTTCAGCGGTTCGATGCCTTCGGCCAGTAACTGGGCGTCGGTCCAGCGTTGCTCGGGATCCGCATCTACCGACTTCAGCAGCTTCTGTACCCAGCCCGGCGCAATGGCGGCGGCGTCCATGGGTTTGCAACGCAGGCAAGCGCGGTAACCCGCCGCCAGGCATTCATCGGCATGGGCGAAGAACTCGACATTTTCCGGTTTCGGGCTGCGTGCGGTGCAACCGGGGCGGCAGAAAATACCGGTGGTCTTGACCGCGGTAAAAAACACCCCCTCGTAGGCGGTGTCTCGTTCGAGCATGGCGCGGACCATCTCGGCGCGGGTGGGCAGGAGCGTGCTGAATAAATTCATGGGCCCAGCATAGAACGCGACATCGGCCGCCTCCACCGAAAAATCGACAGCGAATTCCAGTTCTCCGCGATCCCCTGTAGGAGCTGCCGAAGGCTGCGATCTTTTGACCTTGATCTTACAAAAAGCAAAATCAAAAGATCGCAGCCTTCGGCAGCTCCTACATTGTTTTCTCAGGTTCGACGTGCCATCAGCAACACCGAAGCCGCCGCCGACAGCAATCCTGCGCAGCAACGATTGAATATCCGTTTGCCTGATGGCTTGGCGAACCAGCGACGCATGTGCAAACCCATGTAGGCGTAAGCCGCGATGGCGATCCATTCGAGCATCAGGAACAACGCGCCCAACACCGCAAATTGTGGCGTGATCGCGCGGGTCGGATCGACGAACTGCGGCAGGAACGCGGTGAAGATCAAAATGGCTTTGGGGTTGCCGGCCGCTACCAGAAATTCTTGCCGAGCCAGCGCCAGCATGCCCACGGACGCACTGTTCACCACGCTCTCTGCGCCGGGGTCCGCGCGCCACAATTGCCAGGCGAGGTAAAACAGATACGCCGCACCGAGGATCTTGATCCCGTAGAACAACAACTCCGAGGTCTGCAACACCACCGCCAGGCCTGCCGAAGCGAGGGCAATCATTCCGGCGAAGGCGAGCAAACGGCCAGCCCCGGCCAGGCACGCGGTGCGATAGCCATAGCGGGTCGAATTGCTCACCGACAGCAAGTTATTCGGGCCGGGCGCCATGTTCAGGGCGAAGCAGGCCGGGAGAAAAAGGGAGAGGGTGGCGAGGTCCATGATCGGCTCCAGTAGCAAGTACCGTATTTTTATCACGGCTGGCGGGTGGTTTGCCCCGTACAGTCATGGACCTAAAGCTGCGTATCAGTGGCTAGCGGGAGAACTTCTTCGCTCCGGCCACACAGAGAATCACCGCGACGGTCACCCCGAGCATGCCAAGGCTGACGTGCTCGTGGAGCAAGGTTGCCGCCAGCGCCAGTCCAAAAAACGGCTGCAGCAATTGCAATTGTCCGACCGCAGCAATCCCGCCCTGGGCCAGGCCGCGATACCAGAACACAAACCCGATCAACATGCTGAACAGCGACACGTAAGCCAGACTGAACCAGGCCGGCGTGCTGATGTTGGCGAAGCTCGCAGGCATGCGCCAAAGCGTCAGCGCAGCCATGACCGGCAATGCCAGCACCAGCGCCCAGGAAATCACTTGCCAGCCGCCGAGCGTGCGGGACAACTTCGCGCCTTCGGCATAACCGAGGCCGCAGGCCAGGATCGCCAGCAGCATCAGGATATCGCCCTGCGGTGAAGCGGTAAGACCCTGGGCAACGGCAAATCCGACCACCAGCAAACTGCCCAGCACCGAGAAGATCCAGAACACCGGCCGTGGGCGCTCACCACCGCGCAACACGCCGAACACCGCGGTGGCGAGGGGCAGCAGGCCGACAAACACGATTGAATGCGCAGACGTTACGTATTGCAGCGCCAACGCGGTCAGCAGCGGAAAACCGACTACCACGCCCAGTGCGACGATGGTTAAAGGCACGAGCTGATGGCGCGCAGGGCGTTTTTCCTTGAACAGCCACAGCAGGCACAGGGCCAGAATCGCCGCGATGGTAGCGCGGGCGACCGTCAGGAATACCGGGTCAAATTCCAGCACCGCCACTCGTGTCGCAGGCAGCGAACCGCTGAAGATCACCACACCGATCAGTCCGTTGATCCAGCCGCTGGCGCTGCTTTCCAGCGTCGTGTTTTGTACGTTCGAAGTCCGTTCCATTTGGCTCACGCTCATTGTTTGATTGCACTAAAGCCATCGTATGGCTGACTATCGGTACAATCAAAAAATTGTCATGGATACATCTCGACATGCCCCGTTCCCGCTACAAATCGCTGGTTGATGCGTTTGCCGCTGATATTCGCTCCGGGGATTTGCCGCCCGGTACGCGTCTGCCGACTCATCGGCAACTCGCCGCTGAACATGGATTGGCGCTGGTCACGGCCAGCCGGGTTTACGCCGAGCTTGAAAGCATGGGGCTGGTCAGCGGCGAAACCGGGCGCGGGACGTTCGTCAGGGAAACCTCTCTGCCGCCCGGGCAAGGCATCGCGCAGTCCGTGGTGGCGGCGGGGATGATTGACCTCAATTTCAACTATCCGTCGTTGCCAGGGCAGGCTGATCTGTTGCGCAATGCCCTGCGCCAGCTCGCGTTGTCTGGAGACCTGGAGTCGCACCTGCGTTATCAGCCACACGCGGGACGCCTGCATGAGCGGGCTGCGGTCGCGCGTCACCTGAGTGAGCGCGGGTTGAGCGTGCCGGCCGAGCAGGTGTTGATCGTCAGCGGCGCCCAGCATGGGCTGGCGGTGACCTTGATGACGCTGCTCAAACCTGGGGATGTGATCGCCGCCGATGCGTTGACGTACCCCGGTTTCAAGACCCTGGCCGAAACGCTGCACCTTGAGGTCCTGCCCATTCCGCTCACCGACAAGGGACCTGATTTGCCGGCCCTGGAAAAACTCTGCCGGAGTCGTTCGGTGCGCGCAGTGTATTCGATGCCGACTCTGCATAACCCGCTGGGCTGGGTGATGGCGGCCGATCAACGCGAACAATTGGTGGCAATAGCGCGCCAGCATGACCTGACGATCATTGAGGACGGCGCCTACGCCTTTCTCGCTGAAGATGCACCGTCGCCCTTGGCTGAGATGGCCCCTGAAAGAACAGTGTACGTTTCAGGTCTGTCCAAGAGCGTCGCCACCGGGTTACGCGTGGGATTTGTTGCGGCGCCGGCAAAATGGGTGGCGGCATTCGAGCGCACGATCATGGCGACCACCTGGAACACCCCCGGCGTGATGACGGCCCTGGCGGTTGCCTGGCTCGAGGACGGCACAGTGATCAAACTCGAGGCGCAGAAGCGTGCGGACGCACAGGCGCGGCAAGCCTTGGCGCGTGAGGTGTTGGCCGGGCTCAAGTACGTCAGCCATCCAAATTCATATTTCATCTGGCTGCCATTGGGCGAAGAGGCGCGGGCCGACCAGATCGCCATGGCGTTGATGCGCGAGCAGGTGTCAGTTTCGCCCGCCGAACCTTTCGCGATCTCGACCCATGTGCCGCACGCGATTCGCTTGGCGCTGGGGTCGGTGGACATGGACTCACTGCGCGAAGCCCTGGTGAAAGTGAAGAGGGTGGTGGGCTATTACTCTTAGCACCGGGGTATCAGAGAGAAGGGCAGTTTTCTTCAATACGCGTTCCTGCGGGCCATTTACCTTGGGGCCTGGTTCAACTGACAGGAAGTAGGTGTGCGATGAGTCTGATGATGTCCATGGCGGCGTTTGCGTTGGCCGCTTCGATAACGCCGGGGCCGGTGAACATTGTGGCGTTGAGTTCCGGGGCGCGTTTCGGTTTTCGCGCCAGCCAACGGCACGTGGCCGGTGCGACCCTGGGGTTTGTGTTGTTACTGGTGTTGATGGGGCTGGGACTGCACGAACTGTTGCAGCTTTGGCCGGCCATGACCCAAGTGGTGCAGTGGGCGGGCGTGGCGTTTTTGCTGTACATGGCCTTCAAATTGGCGGCGGATAACGGGCAGCTTGAGTCGAAGGAGTCAGGCCGGGCCCCTTCGATGCTGTATGGCGCGGTGATGCAGTGGCTCAACCCGAAAGCCTGGCTGGCTTGCGTGGCCGGGATGGGCGCGTTTGTCGCCGATGGCGAAGCGCGGCTGGTCTGGCAATTTGCGGCGGTGTACCTGGTGATCTGTTATTTGTCGGTGGGCTGCTGGGCCTATGCCGGGACATTCTTGCGCGGCTACCTGAACAACCCGGCAGGCATGCGCTGGTTCAACCGGGTCATGGCGTTGTTGCTGGCGGTGAGTGCGGTGTATCTGGTGTTGCCGAGCCACTGACACCCAACGGTTCTTTATATCGTGGAAAACCTGTGGCGAGGGAGCTTGCTCCCGCTGGGCTGCGAAGCGGCCCTTGGCATTCTTTCAGGCAACCTTGCAGGCAGGTTTTGCGACGGCTGCGCCGCCGAGCGGGAGCAAGCTCCCTCGCCACTGGGTGCGGTATCTGACTTAGCGTTGTGGCGGGTAGTGGGTGTGCCGAGTCACGGGCACTCAGCGGCTCTTGATGTCGTGGAAAACCTGTGGCGAGGGAGCTTGCTCCCGCTGGGCTGCGAAGCAGCCCTTGGCATTCTTTCAGGCAACCTTGCATGCAGGTTTTGCGACGGCTGCGCGGCCGAGCGGGAGCAAGCTCCCTCGCCACTGGGTGCGGTGTCTGACTTAGCGTTGTGGCGGGTAGTGGGTCTGCCGAGTCACGGGCACTTTGCGGCTCTTGATATCGTGGAAAACCTGTGGCGAGGGAGCTTGCTCCCGCTGTGCTGCGAAGCAGCCCTTGGCATTCTTTCAGGCAACCTTGCAGGCAGGTTTTGCGACGGCTGCGCCGCCGAGCGGGAGCAAGCTCCCTCGCCACAGGGGGGGCCGGTGCCTGACTTAGTATTGTGGCGGGTAGTGGGTGTGCCGAGTCACGGGCACTCAGCGGCTCTTGATATCGTGGAAAACCTGTGGCGAGGGAGCTTGCTCCCGCTGGGTTGCGAAGCAGCCCTTGGCATTCTTTCAGGCAACCTTGCAGGCAAGTTTGCGACGGCTGCGCCGCCGAGCGGTAGCAAGCTCCCTCGCCACAGGGGGGACCGTTCCGGAGTCAGCCGCGATATTGTCCTGGTGTCGCCGCCAGGTGCTGTTTGAAGGCGCGTTGAAAATGCGCCTGATCGGCAAATCCCGCTTCCAGCGCCACGTCGGCGATCAGCTTGCCGTTGCGCAGTTGATCCTGGGCGAACTGGATGCGCCGGTTAACCAAAAAGGCGTGAGGCGTCATGCCGTAATGCTGTTTGAACGCGCGGATCAGGTAGGACGGCGACAGTTGCGCCGCCTCGCAGATGTCTTCGAGCTTGAGCATTTGCGTGCAGTGATCGCGGATGAAATCGGCCGCACGTTCCAGTTTGAAGTTCGGCTCGCGCAGGGGTTGATCGATCGGATTCAACCGTAGCTGCACCTCGGTAAAAAACTCCACCGCTGCGCTGTGCTTGCGCAACACGTCCTGCTGCTGATCGACCAGCACCTCATACAAATCCTTCAAACCGTCGAACAGTTCGCGATCCGCGACATGGGTGACCGCGAACCGGCGAAACGCCAGGTCATTGCTGAACCCGAGTTGATGCTGCAAATCGGTGAGCCACGCGGTGTCGACATACAGCATCAGGTACGACCAGGGCTGATCGTCGATCGGATTGCAGGCGTGGACATCACTGGGGTTCATCAGCACGACGGTGCCGGTACTGACCTCGAAGTGCGATTGCTCATGCACATAAGTACTGCGCCCGGCGGTAATCGCCCCAATGGAAAAGTGCTCGTGGGAATGCCGGGTGTAACAGACCTCGCGCCCGTCGGCGATGGAGCGGGCTTCAATGAAGGGCAGGGCGTCATCACGCCAGAAGCGCGGAGCCTTGTCGGTGTCCTTGGGCTTGGAGAGCTTCATGGTCAGTCCTTGGCAGATCAGCGTCGAGTGTATTAGCTCTCGCCGTTAAAGGCTCGTTGCAACTCAGCGATATCGAGTTTTTTCATGTGCATCATCGCCAGCATGGCGCGCTGGGACTTTACCGTGTCCGGGTCCTTGATCATCTCCATCATGGCGATCGGCACGATCTGCCAGGACACGCCAAATTTGTCCTTGAGCCAGCCGCACTGTTGAGCTTCGACCGGTCCGCCTGCGGACAGGCGTCCCCAGAAGTGGTCGACTTCTTCCTGGGTGTGACAGTTGACCTGGAACGAGATCGCTTCGTTGAAAATGAAGTTCGGACCACCGTTAAGGCCGGTAAACGTCTGCCCGTCGAGTTCGAAACTGACCGTCATGACCGAACCGACTTCGCGACCATGGAATTCTTTACCAGCCTCGCCATAGTGCGTGATGGCGGTGATTTTTGAATGGTCGAAGATCGCGCAATAAAACTTGGCAGCCTCTTCGGCCTGCCCGTCGAACCACAGGCAGGGCGTGAGTTTTTGTACGTGGAGCATGGCGGGTCTCCTTGGCAGGTTTTTGCATGCTGGACTATCAGCGTAGCTAGCCTGCGGACGGCTGGCCGCGCCGTAGATCGCCAAGTGCGCAAGGAATTTGTAGTGAGTGCAGTCGATATGACTAGATTGCGAGTCAATACGACTCTTCTGTAAAAGAGTCGTATTGACGCGTATGGCACTAAACGGCTGATTCAATGGGCTTAAATAATTGGCACGACACTTGATACATCCAACGTACAACTGAACTGCTACAGGAGTACGGAAAATGTTCCATTTCTTCAGCAATCCTCAGAATGTTCTGCACTTGTCTAGCCGCGTGCTCGGCGTTGGCCTGGCGATGCTGCTGGCCGGGATCTACGGCGCCTACCTCTACGCCGGCCATCTGTCGATCCTGGCACAGGTGGCGCTGCATGCCATGACCATCGCCGGGCCAACCCTGCTGAAAATCGGCTATGTCATGCGTTTGCTGGCCCAGCATCGGTTGAGCAAACCTCAACGCGTGGCGTTGGCCTGATGCGTAAACTGGCCGCCGTTCCCGTCTTCAGTCTCGGCTTTCGTCCCTTCTTTCTGGCGGGTGCTGCGTTCGCCGCACTGGCGGTGGCGATCTGGGCCCTTTGGTTGTACGGCCGGTTGCCCGATGCGCAACCGGTGGGCGGTATGCTCGCCTGGCACCGGCACGAGATGCCGTTCGGATTTGCCACGGCGATCATCGGCGGGTTTCTGCTGACCGCAGTGCCGAACTGGACTGGCAGGGCCGGGCTCAACGGTTGGCCGCTGATCGGGCTGGTGTTGGTCTGGCTGTTGGCGCGACTGGTCTGGCTACTGCCGATTCCTCCTGCCTGGTTACTACTGGTACAGCTACCGTTTTTGCCGTTACTGGCCTGGGTGCTGGGGCGCGATCTGGTGGCCGCTGGCAAGCGCGAAAACTATCCGATTCTGCTGATGGTCATGTTGCTGGCCGGCTGTCAGGCCATGACGGTGTGGGGGATCGCAACTGATGATGTCGGCCTGCAACGGCGCGGTGTATTGGCGGCCTTGTGGCTGGTCGGCGCGCTGGTGAGTGTGATTGGTGGGCGAGTGATTCCGTTCTTCATCCAGCGCGGCCTGAATCGTCCGGCACAGCCTGCGGCCAATCCGTTACCGACCAAAATCCTGCTGGTGAGCGGGTTGTTGACGGCGCTTACCTTTGCCCTGGGTTTGAATGACATTCCGAGGATTTGGCTGGCGGCATTGTTTTTACTGATGGGCACTTTGCATTTACTGCGCCTGTGGCGCTGGTATGACCGCGGTATCTGGGGCGCGCCGCTGCTGTGGTCGCTGTATCTGTCGTATGTGTGGCTGGTGGTGGCGGTATTTGCCATGGCGCTATGGCACGCCGGCCTGATGCCGCAACAAAGTCTGGCCACTCATGCGCTGGCGGTGGGCGGTATCGGCGGGCTGATTTTGGCGATGATTGCCCGGGTCAGCCTTGGGCATACCGGTCGGCCGTTGCTTCCTTCGAAAGCGATTGTCGTGGGGTTTGCCTTGGTGCTGCTGGCCGGTCTGTCGCGGGTGTTGCTGGTGCCGTTTTCCGGATGGGGGCTGGGACTGTCGGCGTTGCTTTGGTGTGCGGCGTTCGGGCTGTTCCTGTTGCGGTATACCGGGATATTGTTCAAACCGAGGGCCTAGATTTTGTAGGAGCCGGCTTGCTGGCGATAGCGATGGACCATCAGCATCGATGCCCTCTGATACAACGCTATCGCCAGCAAGCCGGCTCCTACAGGTCTTGATTCTGCATGACCGGTGGTCGATACGCCTCGGCCTGCCGGTCAAATTGCGCTTAGCTGTAGGGATAACCCGAGGCGCGCGTAGGCTCTTGATGGTCACAGCGACGCCCCCTTCAGAACACCGTGAGTCTGAGGAATTTCGCAATGCTGACCCTCAATATCAATGGTCAGGACCAGGAGCTGGATGTCCCCGCGGACATGCCGCTGCTGTGGGTCCTGCGCGATGTCGCGCACCTCACCGGAACCAAGTTCGGCTGCGGCATGGCCCAGTGCGGTGCCTGTACCGTGCACATCGACGGCGCACCGCTGCGCTCCTGCATCACCCCGGCCACGGCGGTGGCCCATGGGCAAAAAATCCTCACCATTGAAGGCTTGTCCACCGACGGTTCGCACCCGGTGCAGCAAGCCTGGGCCGAGCTTGATGTGGTCCAGTGCGGTTATTGCCAGTCCGGGCAGATCATGTCGGCAGCAGCGTTGTTGGCGAAGATCCCGCAGCCGACCGACAGCGACATCGATCAGGCCCTATCCGGCAACATTTGCCGCTGCGGCACTTACCCAAGAATTCGCGCTGCGGTGAAACGCGCCGCTGAGCTGGGCTGATGGCCATGGACAGCCTCAATTCGTTAACACGTCGCAATTTCCTCAAGGGCAGCGCGGTGCTGGGCGGCGGGCTGGTGGTGGCGTTTGTCATTCCCGGTGCCCACCGTTTTGCCATGGGCGCCGAAAATCAGGGCAATGTGTTCGCGCCGAATGCGTTCCTGCGCATCGGCAATGACAACAGCGTCACCGTGTTGCTCGGGCATTCGGAAATGGGTCAGGGCATCTGGACTGGCCTGACCATGTTGATCGCCGAAGAACTGGACGCCGACTGGTCGAAAATTCGCGTCGAGCATTCCCCAGCCTCGGCCAAGGATTACGGCCTGGCCGGGTTTGGCGGAATGCAGATTACCGGTGGCTCGACGTCGACCTGGATGGAGTTCGACCGTTATCGCCAGGCCGGTGCGGCGGCGCGGTTGATGTTGATCGAGGCAGCCGCCAAGCGCTTCAACGTCGCGCCTGCCGAGATTCGCACCGAATCCGGCGTGGTGATTGCTGGCGACCAGCGCGCTACCTACGGTGAGCTGGCCGATGACGCCGGCAAACTGCCGGTGCCGGATCCAAAGACGATCAAGCTGAAAGAGGCCAAGGACTGGAAACTCATCGGCAAACCCACCAAGCGCCTGGACACCCCGGAAAAAATCACCGGACGGGCGAAGTTTGGCATGGACGTGCAGTTCGACGGCTTGATGACGGCGATGGTCGCTCGCTCACCGGTGTTTGGCGGTAGCGTCAAATCCTTCGAAGGTGCCGGGGCGCTGGCGATACCCGGCGTGCATAAGGTGGTGCAGGTGCCGACCGGCGTGGCGGTCATCGCCGATCACTACTGGGCGGCTAAATTGGGTCGTGATGCGTTGACGGTCGAATGGGATCTGGGACCGAATATCGGCCTCGACAGTCAGGAGCTGCTGGAGCGCTTCCGCAAACTCGCGACCACGCCCGGTACGTCCGCTGGCCAGGCTGGCGATACCAAGGCTGCACTGGCCAAAGCGGCGAAAACTATCGACGTCGAGTACAGCGTACCTTACCTGGCCCACGCACCGATGGAGCCGCTCAATTGCACTGTGAGCATCACCCAGGATAAGTGCGAGATCTGGACCGGGACGCAGTTTCAGACGCTGGATCAAATGGTCGCCGGGAAAATCACCGGGCTCAAACCCGAGCAGGTCGAGATTCACACCGAATTCCTCGGCGGCGGCTTTGGCAGGCGAGCCAACCCGACCTCGGATTTCGTCGCTGAAGCGGTGCACGTTGCCAAGGCAGCGGGCGGGCCGGTCAAAACTGTCTGGGCGCGGGAGGATGATATTCGTGGCGGCTATTACCGCTCGGCGTTCCTCCACCATGCGACGGTTGGCCTGGGTGCCGATGGCCTGCCCACGGCCTGGAAACATGTGATGGTCGGCCAATCGATCATGGCCGGGACCATGCTGGAAGCGGCGATGGTCAAGGACGGCATCGATAAAACGTCCGTCGAAGGCGTGGCCGACAGTCCCTACCTCGAAGGGCTGGCCAACCACCAGGTTGACTTGCATTCACCGCAAACCGGCATCACGGTGCTGTGGTTGCGGTCGGTGGGGCACACCCACACCGGGTTTGTCATGGAATCGTTGATCGATGAACTGGCTACGGCGGCGGGCAAGGACCCGGTGGAGTACCGACGAACGTTGCTCAAGGACCACCCACGCCACCTCGGCGTGCTGAACCTGGCCGTGGAAAAAGCCAACTGGAAGGCGCCGCTGCCGGATGGTCATGCCTTGGGCGTGGCAGTGCATGAATCCTTTGGCAGTTACGTGGCGCAGGTTGCCGAGGTGTCCCAGGACAACCTGGCGATTCGTGTGCATCGGGTGGTGTGTGCGGTGGATTGCGGGATTGCGGTCAACCCGCAGAGCATCGCCGCGCAAATGGAATCGTGCATCACGTTTGGTCTCGGCTTCACCTTGCACAGCAAACTGACCTTCAAGGACGGGCAGGTGGTGCAGTCCAATTACCACGACTATCAAGTGCTGCGGCTGAACGAAATGCCGGTGGTGGAGGTGCACATTGTGCCCAGCACAGAAAAACCGGGCGGCATTGGCGAGGCGGGTGTTCCGCCCACGGCGCCGGCAGTTGCCAACGCCGTGTTCGCCCTGACCGGGCAACGCCTGCGGGAATTGCCGCTGCAGTTGTCGGGGGTATGAAATGAGACGACATCACTGGTTGCTCGGCGGGGTGCTGCTGGTTTGCCTGTTTATCTACACAACCGAGTTGTTCGCCGATGACCGCGAAGCCTTGAAGGCTTTTGATACGGTACAGCAAGTCTTCCAGAGCCCGCGTTGCCAGAACTGCCATATCCCCGGCGATTCGCCGTTGCAGTTCGATGCCGGAAAACCCCACGCGATGAACGTCGTGCGTGGCATGGACGGCAAGGGCGCGGCCGGTTTGCCGTGCGCCACCTGTCACGCCGAGACCAATCCGCCCGTCAGTTACGATCCCAAGGCACCGCCGGGGGCGCCGCACTGGAGCCTTCCACCGGCCGCGCACAAAATGGCCTGGATCGGTCTGCCCCCCGACCGGTTGTGCGCCATGATCAAGGACCGCGCCAGCAACGGCGATCGTGATTTTCCGGCGCTGATCAAGCATGTCAGCGAGGACAAACTGGTGCTCTGGGGCTGGAATCCGGGGGGCAATCGCGCTCCGGTGCCAGTGCCGCACGACATATTTGTCAGCCAATTCAAACTCTGGGCAGACGCCGGAGGGCCGTGTCCGACAGGCGGGTAGCTGACCAACGGCCAGTAAACACGGAGTTAAACCCGGTATCGAGGACTCTAAGAAACATACCCTCCAAAGGAGTATGTGATGTTGATTTCAGGCAAACCGCACAAACCCGGCGTCCGCGCCGACCCCATGCGGACGCCACAGCAGGAGCGGGAACTCCTGCGCGACCTCGCCCGCAAGGCAGAGCAAGAACTGATAGGCGTGCAAATGGCGAGCATGGATGAGCTCACGCTGTTGCCTAACCGCCACAGCTTTCTGGCGTTGGCTCAAGCGGGGCTGGAGGCCTGCATGCAGTTGGAGAGGCCGGCAACCTTGCTGTTTTTCAACCTGCATGACTTCAAGCGCATCAACTACCTGTTTGGCCGTGCTGAGGGCGACAACGCCCTCAAGATTTTCGCCGATGTGTTGCGGATCGGGTTCCGGGAAAGCGACGTGATCGGGCGCCTGGAAGGTGCCACGTTTGTCGCCTTGTTGACCGGCTCCAGTGCCGTGGACACCAACGCAATCAAGGCCCGGCTTGAGGAAATGCTAGATGAGCGAAATGCCACGGCGCATCGCGGGTATGACATAAGGTTCAGCATCGGTCAGATCGAACATGACCCTACAGCGCATGGTTCGGTTGAAGAGTTCTTGGCTGAGGCGGAAAAGGTGTTGGGCGGTTAGAAGTGTATTGGCTGGAATTGCCCCATCGCGGGCAAGCCCGCTCCCACAGTGATCAGTCGTGCATATGAGACGAATACACCACGACCCTGTGGGAGCTGGCTTGCCAGCGATGAGGCCTAGCAGACAACACTTATTTGGCAAACAACTGCCCGATATCCTTGAACGCCTTGAACTCCAACGCATTCCCGCAGGGATCGAACAGGAACATCGTCGCCTGCTCACCCACCAATCCCTGAAAGCGAATCCCAGGCTCAATAACGAAGCGAGTTTCCAGCGACTTCAATCGCTCGGCCAACGCCTCCCATTCCTTCATCCCCAACACCACACCAAAATGCGGCACCGGTACGTCATGGCCGTCTACGGCATTGGTGTGGGCGGCTTCCTGCGAGGCATTCTTCGGCGCGAGGTGAATCACCAGTTGATGGCCAAAAAAGTTGAAGTCGACCCAATGCTCGCTGGAGCGACCTTCTTCCAGGCCAAAAACGCTGCCATAAAAGTGCCGCGCGGCGGCCAGGTCATAAACCGGGATGGCCAGGTGAAAAGGTGAGAGTTGCATCGGGCGTACCTCGGTTTCAGGGAATTTGAAGCTGAGTTTAACCCTGTGCTTTTCGATGAAAAGACGATAGTTTTTGCGCCGAGCTCAAATTATTTCGATCAGTCGAGGTCGCCATGCTGCGAGAACTGAAAACCTTCATCGCGGTGACGCGTTACGGCACGTTCGCGGCGGCCGGCATGCACATCGGCCTGACGCAGTCGGCGGTCAGTGCGCAGATTCGCAATCTGGAACATAGCCTCGGCATTCGCTTGTTCGATCGCACCGGACGCCAGGCGCTGCTCAATGCGGCGGGCCAGCGTGCGCTGCCCATGGCCAGGGAAATCCTCGAAACCTTCAATCGAATGGCCGTCAGCGACGATGTCAGCGAATACCGCGGCGAGTTGAAAATTGGCGCCGTGGCCACCGCTCAGACCGGATTGTTACCCCAGGCATTGTTGCGTTTGCGTCAGCAGGCGCCGCTGCTGGAGCCGAAACTCGTACCCGGTGTGTCGCTCAATTTATTGAGCCAGGTGGACACCGGCGAAGTCGACCTGGCGATCCTGATCAAGCCGCCGTTCGAGCTGCCCAAGGAACTCTCGGCGCAGGTGATACGCCGCGAACCCTTTGTGCTGATCGTGCCGGCGGATCTCGAAGGTGATGAGCCGTTACATCTGCTCGCCGAGCATCCCCATGTGCGCTACGACCGCAATTCTTTCGGCGGTCGGCTGGTGACGCGTTTTCTGCGCGAACAGCAGATCGACGTGCACGTTGCACTGGAGCTGGATGAGTTGGAGGCCATCGTCAAAATGGTCGAATGCGGTTTGGGCATTTCCCTGCTGCCCGAAGCGGGGCTATGGCTTGAACATGGGGCGAAGGTCAGGGTAATTCGCTTGGGCGACTTGACGTTTTATCGGGAGATTGTGTTGCTGCAGCGCTATAGCCAGCGGACGCAACCGATTCAGCAGTTGTTTGCAAGTTGCCTGACACCGAACGATGGCTGAATGAAAAATGCCGATCAGTCAAAACTGATCGGCATTAGCAAAACGGACATCTTTATGACTTTCGGCCTTCAGGCATAACTTCTGAGGGCCACCGGGGGAATGAAGGCTTCAAGCTCATCCTCCACGGCTTCGATTATTCGTTCTACATCCGCAGCATTCATGACCGTGGCACAAGGAATACCGGCAATGGCGATCATGGTCTCGCCAGTGGCCCGATCAAACAAACGGGCAATCATGCTGCCTGGGGCGTCCATGCTCGCCTCAAAACCCATGGGATGAAAATGCCAGCGCATCAGCTGGCAGGCGTTTGGAAAGGTGACCTTACTGAATCCTTTATTCATGTGTTGCCCGCCTTCTTTATCGAGCGCTTCCGTTAGCTCAGGGTAGGAGGGAAGAACCTTCAATGGTTCAACCTGTGACAGTCTTTAAAAGTAGCACCCTGATGTGAAAATAATGTGGATTCTTCAGGCCGTTTGGCGATTGCTGGTGTTTTTTTGATACAGGTCACGAAAGCCGGGATTTTTCGGTCCGCAACCTGCGGCCGGTTAGCCATTGAAGCTGCTGCTGAAATTCGGCAAGCTCGGCGTTTTTCCACCGAGACCTTTATGCGCGCTGATGATGATGGTCCGCTGCAAACCCAGGCCACGGGCGAGACGGTGATGCGCTATCACCTGTGCTGGAAGCATCGGGACCTGGATGGCGTCATGGCCCTGTACCACCCGGACGTCCAGTACAACGATTTTTTTCAGAACCGAGTGATGGGCCTGGATGAGCTGCGTGAGTACGTGCGCGTCAGCATGCCGCGCAATCCCGATGAGGCGCTGGAGCACTCGGACCGCATCCGTCTGGATGGCAACACGGCGTTCATTCAATACCAGATGACCTTGCGCGGCACCGATAAGCTGGTGTCGTTTCGCTCCAGTGAAGCGATTACCGTGCGCGACGGCTTGATCTGGCGCGTCAACGAATATGCCTCGCTGGTCCGCGAACAACCGGCCAGCCAGAGCGCCAGCAAGCGGCGTCCGGCCGAGAGCCGGCTCGGCTTGTCGCCTCGTCAGTTGAGCTTCATGGCCGAAGACCTCCAGCAATACTTCCAACGCCAGCAACCGTACCTCGATCCTGAGCTCGACCTGCAACGGGTGGCGAAGGAGTGCGGGTATAGCCGCAATCAGATTTCCTATCTGCTCAACCAGGTGCTGGGCCAGAGCTTTTACCGCTACGTCAACCAGGCACGCCTGCAACACCTGCTCGCCGCACTGGACAATGCCACGCCACCGGTTCGCGTTGACGAGTTGGCGTTTGCGGCCGGGTTCAATTCACTGTCGGCGTTCTACAGTTGTTTCCGTCAGCACACCGGCCAGTCGCCCAAGGCCTACGCCAAACAAATTTCTTTGCGTGCACGCGCGCAAGACAGCCTCTGAGGCCACGCACTAGGATCACCGTCATCGAAGTTTGAGTGGCGGAGTCAGACATGCCGGCGTGGCGCACTATCAGTTTATGGATGGACCAACTCGACGAGCCGCTACAGGCGCGTGCGGCGCTGGAGCAGGATCTGGATGTCGACGTGGCGATCATCGGCGCCGGTTATACCGGGCTGTGGACCGCGTATTACCTCAAACGACAGGCGCCTGGGCTAAACATTGCCATCATCGAGGCGCAAACCGCCGGTTTTGGCGCCTCGGGGCGCAATGGCGGCTGGCTGATGGGCAACTTGCTGGGCGAGGACCGGCTCCTGGCGCAGCTGTCCCCGGAGCAACGCCGGGCTTCCTACGATTTGTTGCACAGTATTCCCGATGAAGTGGAAATCGTCCTCGAACGTGAAGGCATCGACTGCGATTTCCGTAAAGGCGGGGTGCTTTATTGCGCCGCGCGTTATCCCGAGCAGGAAACCGGCCTGCGACAGTATCTGGATAAGCTCTACAGCCAGGGCCTCAACGAAAACGATTACCGCTGGCTCACTCGTGAGCAGTTGGCGCAACAAATTCGCATCGCCAAACCCTATGGCGGCATTTACGCGCCGCATGTCGCGACCCTGCACCCGGCCAAACTGGTTCGCAGCCTGGCCCGTACGGTCGAACGCATGGGCGTCAAGATCTACGAAAACAGCCCGGTGACTCAATGGCAGTCGGGCAGCCTGCGCACGGCAAAAGCCTCGGTGCGCAGCCGCTGGGTGGTGCCCGCGGTGGAAGGCTATTCGGTCACGTTGCCGCCGTTGGGGCGTTATCAGCTACCGGTGCAAAGCCTGATTGTCGCCACGGAGCCGCTGTCCGCCGCCACTTGGGACGAGATCGGCCTGAGTCGCGGCCAGGCGTTCAGCGAAAGCAGCCGCCAGGTCACTTACGGCCAACGCACGGCGGACAACCGCTTGATCTTTGGCGCGCGGGGCGGCTACCAGTTTGCCGGCAAGCTGCGCCATGACTTCGACCTGACCAGCAGTGAAGTCGAACTACGGCGCTATCTGTTCGGCGAACTCTTCCCGCAACTCAAGAATGTACAGATCACTCACGGCTGGGGCGGCAACCTCGGCATGTCGCGGCGATTCAAACCGCACATGCTGTGTGACCGGGTCAGCGGCATTGCCTTGTCCGGCGGGTACGGCGGGGAGGGCGTCGGCGCCAGCAACCTCGGCGGGCGAACCCTCGCCGACCTGATCCTGGAACGCGATACCGAGTTGGTTCACCAACCCTGGGTCATCCCGCAGGGCGGGCTCGACACACTCCGGGCCTGGGAGCCCGAGCCGTGCCGCTGGCTCGGCTACAACGCGATCATCCGCAGCTTCGTCCACGAAGACCAGACCCTGGCCAACCCGGCCACCGCGCCCTGGCGGCGCAAACTCGCCAGCGGGGTCGCGGGGTTCATGGAAGGTTTCATGCAGTAAACGACACGTTCTTCATCTATAGGCTGGATCGACAGGTACTCCCATGAGCATCACTCAATTCAAAAACACCGCCACCCTGAAACTCGAAGAATCCAACCCGGTCGCCGTGCCTCTGGGCACACCGGTCGCTGTGGCCTCGACCACCAGCGTCGAGCGCGATGACGGCGTCGAAACCGGTGTCTGGGAATGTACGCCCGGTCGTTGGCGGCGGCAGATCGTTGCTCAGGAATTCTGTCACTTCATACAGGGGCGCTGCACGTTCACCCCGGATGGCGGCGGCGAAACCCTGCACATAGAAGCCGGTGACGCACTGATGTTGCCCGCGAACACCCTCGGTATCTGGGACATCCAGGAAACCGTGCGCAAGACCTACGTTTTGATTTTTTGAAACTTGAAATCTGATCCTTTGATTGCCTGCCAAACAGCTTTCCAATAAAAAACCACAGGAATCGACTCATGCTCCGAAAGACACTGGCCCTTGCGCCGCTCATGCTGGTCGCTTCAATCAGTCAGGCGGCTGAAAACGTCAAGATCTACAACTGGTCGGATTACATCGCACCCGACACCACCAAGAACTTCCAGAAAGAAACCGGCATCGCCTTCACTTACGACGTATACGACAGCAACGAAACCCTTGATGGCAAGTTGATGACCGGCAAATCCGGTTACGACGTGGTGTTCCCGTCCAACCACTTCATGGCGCGGCAGATCGAAGGCAAGGCGCTGAAGACACTCGACAAGAGCCAATTGCCGAACTGGAAGAACCTCAACCCGGTGCTGCTCAAGGCCTTGCAAACCAACGATCCGGGTAACGAACACGGCTTCCCGTACCTGTGGGGCAGTACGGGTATCGGCTACAACATCGCCAAGGTCAAAGCGGTGTTGGGCGACAACGCGCCGGTGGACTCCTGGGACCTGATCTTCAAGCCCGAGAACATGGAAAAGTTGCAGAAGTGCGGCGTGGCCATTCTCGACAATGGCCCGGAACTGCTGCCAGCCGCCCTGAACTATCTAGGCTTGCCGCATCACAGTAAAAACCCGGAAGACTACAAGAAGGCCGAAGCGTTGCTGATGAAAGTGCGGCCTTACATCAGCTATTTCCACTCGTCCAAGTACACCAGCGACCTGGCCAATGGCGATATCTGCGTGGCGGTCGGTTTCTCCGGTGACATCCTGCAAGCGGAAAACCGCGCCAAGGAAGCCAAGAACGGCATCGACATCGGCTATGAGATTCCCAAGGAAGGCGCGGCCATCTGGTTCGACATGGTTGCCATGCCGGTCGATGCCCCGGACGAAAAGGCCGGCTACGCCTTCATGAACTACCTGCTGCGCCCGGAGGTCATGGCCAGCATCACGAACTACGTGCATTACGCCAATGGCAACGAGCAGGCTGACAGCTTGATCGACCCGGCCATCAAGAACGACACCAAGGTCTACCCGAGCCCGGAAATGATGGGGAAATTGTTCGCCCTGGAGGCGATGCCGCTGAACATCGACCGGATTCGTACCCGGGTGTGGAACAAGATTCGCACCGGCAGCTGAGGGTGATGAGCGCCGGGCCGGTTGCAGAATTTCAGCCGACCGGCTCGGCCATACATCGCAGCGTCCCTGAACCGGGTATCTGCAAAAGCACATCGGCGCCGTTTTGCGAGAAGCTGTAGCTGCCCTTGGAGTCCTTGCCCGTGTAGAGCGTTGCGTAATCGCTCGGCACTTGGCTGAGGGTCACCGAAGCGTTGGCCCATTTCAGATACACGACACCAGGTTCAATCGTGAAGTAAGTGGCAGCCACTAATGCGTTCAGCCTTTCACAACGAAAGGCTACGGGGCCTTCTGTCATTCTGCTGGGGTCTTTGGTCCGCGCAATGGCCGAACCCTGGCGCAACTGGAACGCCCGCTCGGCATAGCTGCGGATTGTGCAGGCTTTGGGCTCCGCTTCGGAGGCACAGGCATTACGTTCAAGGACCCAGAATCGTTGTTCCGCCTCGACTTTGTCCGGACGCGGTACCGAATGATCATCCGTGAGTACCAGGCGATAAAGGCGCGTCAGTTCGATCTCCATTCGCTTCAGCTGCGGATCGCGACAGATGAGTTTTTCGATGGATGCCGAAGCCCGGGCGCAGTCGAAGCTGGTATTGAGGATGGTCGGAAACGTGCCAGCGCTGGCACAGGTACTCGTTATCGCACACGCACTGGCGGCGAGGAGGGAGGCCAAAAGGGGCGCGACCATTTTCATTTGGTCGGGTCCTCAGTCTTCCTGGCGAATCGTGGCCACTTCGTCGGCCCTGACCTTGACCGTCGCACCGGAAATATCCTCGAACTCGTAGAAGCCATCCTTGGTCTTGGTTTTCGGCATGTCCTTGGTCAGATATTGGGTGCCGTTCTGCAGGGTGACAACCGTTGGCGTCGAGCAACCGGTCAGTGCCAGAAACGCCGCTACCGCCAAGGGTAGACCCAGAGTCTTGATGTTCATGATCACCTCTCTTGTCTGTAAATGATTTGTGCGGATTTTGTGAGCTCCCGCATCTCTATCGCGATTGGTGCAACGGATCGGCATAAAGTTCGACGCGCCAGAAAATTTACCTGACAGCGTCGCCGCTTATCCTTTTCCGTTTGCACCGGGCAGGGTGATGCTGGTATCTGTACGCATAACCAGTACTCGCTCGCCATGGCCCTTTTTCCAGTGACTGCAAATCCGCTCGACGATCCGTTCTATTACCTTAACAACTTCATGCAAGTGCTTGATTGGCTTGAACATCGCTATGCCGATGTATTAAGCGTCGAGGAGCAGCAATTCATTGCTGACTGCAATCGGTTGCCACGTGAATCCAGGGCGCTACTGGTCAGGATAGTCATGCGCAAGGGAATTCACTTCAGACTCAGCAAATTGCACTACGCCGAGATCGGTGATATCGCCCGTGCTGCCGAGCCGTTGCTGGCGCTGGGGTGGATCGATGAGCAGTTGCCACTGTCGATCAAGGCGCTGTTCGAAGTGTTGCTCAAGGCTGAGATTCTTCAATGTCTGGGCAGTGTCATTGATCATCCCAAGGGAAAAAAAACCGATTGGCTGCCGGCACTGAGTGAACAATTCCCTGAAACAAAGAGCTTCAGGGACTGGTGCCCGACACTGGGTGACCGCTTGTTCAGCCTGACCATCATGAGCGTGTGCGATCGACTGCGCTTGATGTTTTTCGGCAATCTTTACCAGGACTGGTCCGAGTTTGTGCTGGCTGACCTGGGCATTTTTACCTACGAAAAAGTCGAGTTCTGTGCCGACTCCCGAGGCTTGCGCAGCCGTGAGGACGTCGACGCCTGCCTGTTTCTGCACCAGTGCCAACAATTGTTCGAAGCCGGTGAGGCGCTGGCGGGCATTGTTGAGCAGGTCAACGGACTGACATTGAGCAATCCCTGGCTACAACGGCGTCGCGACAAACTGCTATTCCAGATGGCCCAGCATTGCGAACGCATGGCGGATTTCTCTACTGCATTGGCTCTGTACCGAATGTGCGCGTATCCCGGCGCACGTCTGCGGCTGATCCGCGTGCTGGAGCGGTGTGGCGAATATGAGTTGGCGCTGGAGCTGGCGGCCCGAGCTGAACAATCTCCTGAAAGCGCCGCCGAACAACAGCTGTTATTTAGGATGTTGCCAAGACTGCGCCGCAAACTGGGCGGGCCGCCGATCAAGCGTCGTTCTCCGCAAGCAATGCTGCGTCTGGACCTGCAACTGCCCAGGACCGACCCGGTGATGTCGGTGGAGTATTACGTGCAGTCGCACCTGTCGGAAGAATCCGCGCCAGTGCACTACGTCGAAAACGGCTTGATCAACTCGCTGTTCGGTCTGCTGTGCTGGCCGGCGATTTTCGCGCCGCTGCCAGGGGCGTTTTTTCACCCGTTCCAGCGCGGTCCGGTGGATCTGCTTAATGAGGATTTCCATAGCCGCAGGGCTGATTTGTTCCAGGCTTGCCTCGCGGAACTCGATGACGGGCGCTATCAGCAGACGATCCGCGAACGCTACACGCAAAAGTGGGGCATTCAATCGCCATTCGTGTTCTGGGGCATGCTCAGCGAAGAGCTGCTCGAACAAGCCCTCGATTGCCTGCCGGCCGCGCACCTCAAGCACTGGTTTAACCGCCTGCTGCTGGACATCAAGGCCAATCGCGCCGGCATGCCGGACCTGATCCAGTTCTGGCCGCAGCAAAAGACCTACCGCATGATCGAAGTCAAAGGCCCGGGGGATCGCTTGCAGGACAACCAACTGCGCTGGCTGGAGTTCTGCCATGAACACCGGATGCCGATTGCTGTTTGTTACGTGCAATGGGCGGAGCAGAGCGCTTGAGCTACAGCATTGCCGTGCGGGCGCTGTGTGAATTCACCGCCAAGGTCGGTGACCTAGACCTGCGTTTTACGCCGTCGCCAACCGCACTGGAGGGCATCGTCGGCCATCGCACAGTGGCGTCCCGGCGCAGCGAGGGCTATCAAAGTGAAGTTGCGCTGGTAGGTCAGCACCAAAACCTGACCGTGAAGGGCAGGGCGGACGGCTATGACCCCGGGCAAAACTGCCTGGAAGAAGTCAAAACCTATCGCGGCGACTTGAACAAGCAACCGGCCAACCACCGTCAACTGCACTGGGCTCAAGCGAAGGTCTACGGCTGGTTAATGTGCCAGAAACTCGAACTTGAGCAGATCAATCTGGCGCTGGTGTACTTCGACATCGTCAGCGAAAAGGAAACCTGCCTGGTCGAAAGTTTCACGGCCACGGATCTGCGGTTGTTTTTCGATGAGCATTGCGCACGGTTCCTGCACTGGGCCGAGCAGGAAATGGTTCACCGCGACGGGCGAAATCGGGCCGCGCAGCAACTGGCGTTTCCCCATGCCGGTTTTCGACCGGGCCAACGTCATTTGGCCGAGTCAGTGTTCAAGGCCGTCAGTACCGGTCGTTGCCTGATGGCCCAGGCGCCGACCGGAATTGGCAAGACCGTCGGCACCTTGTTTCCGATGCTCAAAGCCCTGGCGCCGCAGCAGCTGGACAAGGTGTTTTTCCTCACCGCGAAAACCCCGGGACGCAAACTGGCTCTGGACGCTGCGCAGGTGATTCTCGACAGCGCCGATGCGCCGCCATTGCGGGTTCTGGAGATGATTGCCCGGGACAAGGCCTGCGAACATCCGGACAAGGCTTGCCACGGCGAATCCTGCCCGCTGGCCCAGGGTTTCTACGATCGCTTGCCGGCGGCGCGTCAGGCTGCCAGCGCAGTCAGTCTGTTAAACCAGAGTGCATTGCGTCAGATCGCACTGGAACACACGGTTTGTCCTTACTACCTCAGCCAGGAAATGGCCCGCTGGGCAGACGTGGTGGTGGCCGACTACAACTATTACTTCGACTTCAGCGCCTTGTTGTTCGGCCTGGCCCAGGCGAATAACTGGAAAGTCGCGGCGCTGGTGGACGAAGCCCACAATCTGGTGGAACGCGGTCGCCAGATGTACAGCGCCAGCCTCGATCAATCGTCCCTCAATGGCGTGCGAAAAACCGCCCCGGAGGCGTTGAAAAAGCCTTTGCAACGGGTCAACCGCGAATGGAATGCCCTGCACAATCAGCAACCGGGCGCCTATCAGGCCTATGACAAACCACCGGAAAAACTGCTCCAGGCGTTGTCATCATGCAGCGCCAGCATCGGCGACTACCTGAACGATCACCCGCAAGGGCTGGACAGTGCGCTACAGAGCTTCTACTTCGACATGCTGCAGTTTTGCCGGGTAGCGGAACTCTTCGACGAGCAGTTCCTGTTCGATATCAGCAAACGCGACCTCGACCGCAAGAAAAGCCTGTCGCAGTTATGCCTGCGCAATGTGGTGCCTGCCGGTTTTATTGGTCCGCGCTTGACGGCAGCGCGCAGCACCGTGCTGTTTTCCGCCACGCTCAGCCCTCGGCACTATTACGCTGATTTGCTCGGCACGCCGGCCAACACCGTGTGTATCGACGTCGAATCGCCGTTTCACGCTGATCAATTGCAAGTGCACATCGTCAACCAGATCTCCACACGCTTCGTTCATCGTCAGGCGTCACTGTTACCGATTGTCGAGCTGATCGCGCAACAGTTCAGCCAACGTCCCGGTAATTACCTCGCGTTCTTCAGCAGTTTCGATTACTTGCAGCAAGTCGCACAGTTGCTGGCCGAGCGGTATCCGCAGATCAATCTATGGTCGCAATCCCGAGGGATGGCAGAGGAGCAGCGTCAGCAGTTTCTCGACCAATTCACCGCCGAGAGCCAGGGCGTCGGTTTCGCGGTACTGGGTGGGGCGTTTGGCGAAGGCATCGACTTGCCCGGCGCACGGCTGATTGGCGCGTTCATTGCCACCTTGGGGCTGGCGCAACTCAACCCGGTCAACGAACAACTGAAGCTGCGCATGGCGGCGATTTTCGGCGCTGGCTACGACTACACGTACTTGTTTCCGGGTGTGCAGAAAGTGGTGCAAGCCGCTGGGCGGGTGATTCGCACCCAACAGGACCAAGGGGTAGTGATGTTGATCGATGACCGGTTTGGCGAGAGCAAGGTCAAGCAGTTACTCCCGCGTTGGTGGGCGATTGCGCCGACGATTTTTAACTCGGCGTAGTAGGATTTTTTACCTTAGAAAACATCGACATACCTTGATGCAAACAGCCATTTGAACAATTGCCGAAAGCACACTTTATTCAATGAGCTGGTTATCACTTTTACCTAACTCTTTGATAAGGAAATCAAGGTATGTCAGATGCAGAGAAATACACCTACACCCCCGAGGACGTGACCAAGGCGTTCGATGAAATCACGACCACACTGTTCGCCGAGAAAACTGCCGAAACCCCACCCAAGCTGTTGGTCACCGCCGGCCTGCAGGGTTCCGGTAAAACCTATCTACTGGAAAAGAGCCTGATACCGTCTGGGCGTTACGCCAATTATGTTCGGTTGTACTTGCCGGAGTACCGGGAAAAACACCCGCAGTACGCTGAGATAATCAAGCTTGGCGTGCTGCACGCCTACGAGCATACCGAGGCCTTTGTCCGTGAACTTGGCACGAAAATCTTCACTGAGGTGCTCAAACGACAATACAACATCATCATGGAATGCGCCTTCGACAGCATCGATTTTGCCGGCATCGCAACTTTCGCACCCGGTTATCAAATAGAAGTGCATATCGTGGCCTGCAACCAGCCCTTCGCTCACGTATCGAGTATCAAACGGGCGCTCAAGAGCCTGGAAAACAAGGAGCTGGAACGGTTTGTCAGCTATTCGGCCCTGGAAACGAGCATGAGTAATGCCCAGGCCATCATTCTCGCGTTCGAAAACCTTGCCAAAACCGAAAGCGGGTCACAGATTTATTTGTATGAACGCGGACTCGGTGCACTGAAAGAGCGTACGTTGCGGGCGCATAGCACGTACAGCCAAGACTCCAAAGGTGAGCTGACTATCACCTCGACATCCACCAAATATAGCTACAGCGCCTACGCCACCATCATCAACAAACATGTCTACACCCATCAGGAGCGCGACGAGATGGTGAAGGAATGTCACCTGGCTTTGCTGAAGGCTGGAACATTCGCCAAACAGGTGCCTGATTTCGTCTATAACGACCTGTACGCCTACATCGTGAAGTACGTTTACCGATAACCTCGTACCCGTTGTTTTTACGGCTTTCCAATTTGGTGGTTTGTCGCATACTGCTCGGATACAACAGTGCAGAGGGATCAATGAGCGAAGATCAAACCAAGGCCGCCGCCTTCGAGGACAAGCGTTTTCGCTTGTTGATCGATGCGGTGATTGACTACGCGATTTACATGATTGATCCCGACGGCATCATCATCAGTTGGAACGCTGGCGCGCGGCGTTTCAAAGGCTATGAAGAGGCCGAAATTCTCGGTCAGCATTTCTCGCGCTTCTACACCGATGAAGATCGCCGTATCGGTAAGCCTCAAATGGCTCTGGACACGGCGATTCGCGAAGGACGTTTTGAAGGGGAAGGCTGGCGCGTGCGCAAGGACGGCACGCATTTCTGGTCCCACGTGGTGATCGACCCGATTTACGACGCGTCGGGACAGTTACTGGGGTTTGCCAAGATCACACGGGATCTGACCGACCGAAAAATGGCCGAGGAAGTGCTCAAGCAAAGCGAGCAACAATTCCGCCTGCTGGTGCAAAGCGTCACCGACTACGCAATCTACATGCTTGCTCCGGATGGACGCCTGACCAACTGGAACCTGGGCGCTCAGCGCATCAAGGGTTATGCACCCGAAGAAGTCATCGGCCAGCATTTTTCGATGTTTTACACCCCCGAAGATCGCGCGGCGGGTGAACCGAAACGAACCCTGGAAATCGCAGTTCGTGAGGGCAGGTTTGAAAACAAAGGCTGGCGTGTACGCAAGGACGGCACCCGATTCTTCGCCCATGTTGTGGTTGATCCGATCTGGGGCGAGACCGGCACTTTGCTCGGGTTTGCCAAGATCACCCGCGATATCACCGAGGTGACACAAGCGCAGCAAGCCCTTGAGAAAACCCGTGAAGCGCTGTTCCAGGCGCAGAAAATGCAGGCTATCGGCCAGCTCAGCGGAGGTATCGCCCACGACTTCAACAACCTGCTGACCGTCATCCTTGGCAATCTGGAAATTGTCCGCAAACGAATTGCGGACGACCCGAAAATTACCCGACTGATCGACAACGCCACTCAGGGAGCACTGCGGGGTGTGTCGCTGACCCAGCGCATGCTGGCCTTTGCCAGGCGCCAGGAACTCAAATCCGAACCCGTTGAGATACCGGCTCTGGTGCAAGGAATCTCCGGGTTGTTGCGCAGCTCGCTGGGTCCTTCAGTCGTTCTGGAAACCCATTTTCCACCGCAACTTGAACCCGTGATGGCCGACGTCAATCAGCTTGAACTCGCTGTGTTGAACCTGGCTACCAACGCCCGTGATGCGATGCCCAATGGCGGAAAAATCGTCATCAGCACCCGCACCGAACAAGTCCGTGATGAATTTCGCCCGCACATGGTGGCCGGGCGATATGTGTGCCTGAGTGTCACTGATACCGGAGAGGGCATGGATGAGGCGACGCTGGCCTCGGCGATGGACCCGTTTTTCACCACAAAAGGGCTGGGTAAAGGCACCGGGCTGGGATTGTCGATGGTCCACGGTTTTATCGAACAGCTCGGCGGACGATTCGTTCTCAAGAGCAAGAAAGATCAAGGTACTACCGCAGAACTATGGTTGCCCGTTGCTGCCAGCGCTGCACAACAGGCGTCTGTTATCGATGAGCCGGCCACGCCGGAAGTGTCCCGGCTGTGCGTGTTGGTGGTGGATGACGACAGCCTGGTCCTGACCAGTACTTGTCTGTTGCTTGAGGATCTTGGTCATCGGGTGATCGCTGCGACGTCTGGCGTTCAGGCGTTGGAATTGTTCGAGCGTGATCAAACAATTGACTTGGTAATCACCGACATGGCGATGCCGCAAATGAGTGGGGCGCAACTGGCTGATGCTATCCGAACATTGAAGTCAGATATGCCGATTGTACTTGCCACAGGTTATGCCGAACGGCTGGAAGGTTTTGCGGCCAGGCTGCCCAGGTTGCCGAAACCTTTTACCCAGCTCAATCTGGTGGAAATCATTGCATCTGCGATGAAGTAGTTGCCTCTATCTGTGACGAGGGAGCTTGCTCCCGCTGGACTGCGCAGCAGGCCCCTTCTTCTGGGAGAAAAGGGAGTCGCTTCGCAACCCAGCGGGAGCAAGTTTTCCTGTGAATGTGTAATCAAGCCGCCATATTAGGCGCACCCATCTCTTTCTTCAGTTGAGCCTTCAGCGATTCCATCTGCGCCCCCAATTCTTCCAGCTCTGCTTTACCGAGCAGTTTCTTGGCTTGAGGAAACATTTCTGTTTCTTCCTCTTCAATGTGGTGTTCCAGCAACTCCTTGACCACTTTGACTCGACCGGCGAACTCAGGTGTCGACGGGTCAGTGACTTTCAAATCCGGCAGTACCAGAGAATCGACGGTGCGGTGTTCTTCCTTGGCTTCGTAGTACATGACGTCCTGCTCTTTGCCGCCGGCTTTTTTGTACGCCGGATACAGGACTTCTTCTTCCAGTCGGGTGTGGATGGAAATCTCCATTTCCAGCTTGGCGAGCAATTCCGTGCGCTTTTTAACGCCGCGCTCAGTGGATTCGCTCAATTGGCTCAAGATGCCTTTTACGCGTTCATGGTCGGCTTTTAACAGGTCTATGGCGTTCATGGTGAAGGTCTCTCAAGTCGTCACGGATGGATGGGCGCGAACGGTCTCGATGCCGAAAGTCGCTCATGGGACTGGAGCATTTGTCGTGCCGCTTTCGACGGCTGGATAAACCTCGCCAAATCAATGAGATAAATTGCGTGCTGGCGAATAGAGGTCATGCAGGCTGCATGAGTTCGGCACTAGCCTCATGCAGTTCGCGGTTCAACGATGGGCTTCTTGGTTTGCTCATAGCGCGCGAGGACCGGTTGCGTGCTGATGCCGTGGATCAAAATGCTCAGCGCGACCACGGACAACGTCAGGTCGGTACAAAGCGTTGCGACTGACGGATTCAATCCATGGTTCAGGACATAGAACAGGTAATAGAAGCTGCCAATCCCGCGAATGCCGAACCAGCCGATCAATAACCGCTGTCGACCGTCCAGCAAGTTGCCCCAGGGTATGAGCGCGACGCTTAAGGGGCGAATCAGGCAAAACAACACGCCACCGATGGCCAGGGCGCGCCAGTCCCAGTGGGCCATCAGCACGACGCCGAGCAACGTCACCAAAAAGACTTCCATTGCCCGTTCCACCAGGCTGCCAAAGGACAGCATGTCGCCGATCATGATCCCGGCCGCGACTTGTGTGTCTTGCAGATGCTCCACATCGCCATGCACGGCAGCATCGGGCTCGACGTTCTGGTGGCCGACCACCGCCTGAACCAAATGCTCGGCAGGTGGCTGTGAATCACCCGTGGACTTGACCTCGGCGCCACGCAAACCAAGGCCTGCGGCGAATACCGACAGAAACCCATAGCCGTGAACGGATTCGGCGGCGACATAGGCCAGAGCGATCAGCGCGAAGGTCAGGTAATCATTGGGGGAGAGCGTGCTGTCGGCGTTCCGGATGCGCATCGACAAGGTCAAACGCCCAATGCCACGGCCCATGCAATAGCCGATCAATAAACCCGCGGGCACGGCCCACAGCAGGCGTTTGAGTGCCCAGTCATCAAGCCAGGTTGTTGAAAAGGAATCGCCCTGTTGCAAGAACAGTAGACCGAGGATCACAAACGGAAAAGCGATCCCATCGTTCAGACCGGCTTCGCCAGAGAGCCCGAAGCGCACCGGGTCGTCGTCCTTGGCATCGTTGACCTGGACCAGTGAGGCCAATACCGGGTCGGTGGGCGCCAATATCGCGCCGATCAGCAGCGACGGCCCCCACGCAAGGTCAAAAGCAAAATGCAGCAACAGGCAGACGCCGGTGATGCTCAGGAGCATGACCGGCCCCGCCAGCCCATACGCCACGCGCCATTTGCGATCCTTGAGCGGTAGGCGCAACTTGAGGCCGCAGACGAACAAAGAAAAGAGCACCGCAACTTCCGTCAGGTGCTCCATCCAGAACGACGCGTCCTTTATATCCAGCCTGAGCCAGCCGAGCCCCGCCGGCCCGATGGCCACACCCAGGACCAGGCACACGGCCGAGGTGGTCACTGGCATCCAGCGCAGGTACGACGAGGTGAGGGCCAGCGTCAGCAGCACGGCACCCAGCACGGCGACCCAGGCGATGAAACTCATCGCGGCGGGCATCAACCGACCGTGGCGCGCAGATACTCGGGCGTCAACACGTTGAACCACACCAGGATCATTTCCACCAGAATCGTAACCAACACCAGCAGCCCGACACCCCAGACGCAAGTGGCGTTGAGCAGGCCTTGTTCCTTGCGCTCATGCATGAACGTCGGCAAACCGACGAACAGCAGGAAGGTCGAATACGCCGACGCTGCGCCTAACACCAGGATGGCCAGCCAACGACTCGGATACAGGCCAGCGATGCCGGCGAGGAAAAACGGGGTGACGGTATAGGCGGCAAAACCGATGCATTGATTGACGGTCGGGCGGGAATCAAAGGTGCGCGACATCCACCGAATGAACAGCCCCATCAACGCGACGCCAGCCAGGATACTGACGTATAGCAGCACGCAGAGTTGCAGCGCACTGGCGGCACTGAGCTTGACCGTTTCGTTTTCCGCCAGACTCCAGCCTACGTAGGTGGTCCCGAAAAACAGGCACACCGGCGGGATCAAGGCGAGCAGTAGCAAATGAGCAAGATAGTGGCGCGGATGCGCTTCCTCTTCCTTGCGGATATCCGTCCACGCGAAGTTCGGTTGGGTAAACAGCTTGACGATAGGTGCGGACATGGCGACCTCCAGATATCCAAAGGCCTGTCGTGGAAGAATGCTGTTCACTTGAAGGCAACCCTGTATCTGTGGCGAGGGCGCTTGCTCCCGCTGGACTGCGCAGCAGGCCCCTTCTTTTGGGGGAAGAGGGGGCGCTTCGCGACCCAGCGGGAGCAAGCTCCCTCGCCACTGGGGAGCGCTTGTCTCAAGATCAGTGAACAGCCTTAAACCGTTGAGGCCCGATAAAGTGTTGAGCAGCGGAAATGTCCACGGGTTCAATTTTTCAGCGTCACCTCAAAGAATCGGTTTACCACCGGTCACACCAAAGCGCTGACCAGTGATATAGCTGCCTTCGTCCGAAGCCAGCAGCACATAAATCGGCGCCACTTCCACGGGCTGGCCCGGGCGACCAAGCGGGGTGTTGGCGCCGAAGTTCTGCACGGTTTCTTCAGGCATCGTCGATACGATCAGCGGTGTCCAGATCGGCCCGGGGGCCACGCTGTTGACCCGGATATTTTTCGGCCCGAGCATTTGCGCCAGACCGGCGCTGAAGTTGGCGATAGCGCCTTTGGTCGTGGCGTAAGCGAGCAGGGTGGGGTTGGGCATGTCCGAATTGACGGAGCTGGTGTTGATGATCGAACTGCCGGGTTTCATGTGTTTCAGCGCGGCCTGACAAATCCTGAAGATGGCGGTGATGTTGACGTCGAAAGTCATCACCCATTCTTCGTCCGGAATGTCTTCGAGGGTTTCGTGGGTCATCTGGAACGCGGCGTTATTGACCAGCACATCGATGCGGCCAAAGCGTTCGACGGTTTTTTCCACCAGTGCCTGGCAATGCACCTTGTGCGCCAGGTCGCCGGGCAGCAACAGGCATTGACGACCGGCCTGTTCGACCCAGCGCGCAGTTTCCTGCGCATCTTCCTGCTCATCAAGATAAGCAATGGCCACGTCCGCACCTTCACGGGCGAAGGCGATCGCCACGGCACGACCGATGCCGCTGTCACCACCGGTGATCAGGGCGATCTTGCCCTCCAGACGGCCCGAGCCTTTATAGCTTTGCTCGCCGCAGTCCGGGTAAGGGTCCATTTTGCGCTGGGAGCCGGGGACGGGTTGGTGTTGTTTGGGGAAGGGGGGCTTGGGGTAGTTCATCATCAGTCTCCGAACAGGGGCGTGTTCGGGGTTGACTGTGGGGGTTTGGCTGGAGTTCACACAATCCCTGTGAGCTGGCTTGCCAGCGATAGCGCCCGCTCAGGCAAAATCAATGTCGACCCAATGATCGCCATCGCTAGCAAGCCAGCTCCTACAGGGGGAGCGGTGTCAGGCTTTGAGGTGACGCAAACTGCGCTCCATCCGCGCAATCCCTTCTTCCAGCAACGAACGCGGGCAGCCGAAGTTCAGGCGTACGAATTGGCGGCACTCATCGCCGAAATCCAGGCCCGCGCTCAACCCGACTTTGGCTTGTTCCAGGAAGAACTGCTGCGGGTTGTCCAGCCCCAACGCCGAGCAATCGAGCCACGCCAGGTAGGTGCTTTGCGGCACGTTCATGGTGATACCCGGCAAGCGGTTGCGCACCGCATCGACCAAGTAATCACGGTTGCCTTGCAGGTAGGCCTTGAGCTCGTTCAGCCACGGCGCCGCCTCACTGTAGGCAACGCGGGTGGCTTCCAAGCCCAGCGGGTTGACGCTGTCGACCATGCCGCAACGGGCGTGGTTGACCCGCTCGCGCAGGTGGCGGTCCTGAATGATCATGAACGAGGTTTTCAGCCCGGCGATGTTGTAGGCCTTGCTGGCCGACATCAGCGTGATGGTGCGCTGGGCGACTTGTGGGCTCAGGGTGGCCATCGGAATGTGCTGGCGACCGTCAAAGCACAATTCGGCATGGATTTCGTCGGAGATGATCCAGGCGTCATGCTCCACGCAGATGTCGGCGATGGCTTGCAGCTCTTCGCGCGGGAACGTTTTGCCCAACGGGTTGTGCGGGTTGCTCAATAGCAGGGCACCGCCACCTTGCAGCGACTGGCTCAAGGTCGCCAATGGGGTGGCGTAAGTGCCGTCCGCTTGAGCGTCAAAACTCAGTTCAACCTTGTTCAGCCCCCAGTGGCCCGGCGCATGGCGCAACGGCGGGTAGTTCGGCACCTGGACCACGACATTCTGTTGTGGCTGTACCAGCGCTTTGAGGGCCATGTTGAAACCTGACTCGACCCCCGGCAGGAAGATCAGCTCTTGCGGTTCGACACGCCAGGCGTACTTGTTCCACAGGTCGGCGACGATGGCCTCGCGCAGATCGTCCGGGGCCACGCTGTAGCCGACCATAGGGTGTTCCAGGCGTTTTTGCAGCGCCTGGATGATCATCGGTGGCGCGGCGAAATCCATGTCGGCGACCCACATCGGCAACACATCGGCCGGGTAGCGGCTCCATTTGGTGCTGCCGGTGTTGTGGCGATCGAACACCTGATCAAAATCGAAAGTCATGCGCGGTCTCTTGAAGTCGGGTTAATCATGCCGGCCATGATAATCCCCAGAACCTGTGGGAGCGAGCCGGGTTTACGAAACACTTTTAGGACCTGTAGGAGCTGTCGAGTGAAACGAGGCTGCGATCTTTTGATCTTAAAAAACGCAAGATCAAAAGATCGCAGCCTGCGGCAGCTCCTACAGGTCTCGTGAATGCCCGACGGTCGGGTTTCATCGCGGTTTCGACAGCCTTGACTAGAGTTGAAGTGTCGGCAGCCCGTCTGCCGCCACCGTGACTGTCCAGAAAATCCGGCAAAAGTACCGGGTTTCCACCTGATCAGGAGTGAACGATGGACCTCAACCGTCGTCAGTTCTTCAAGGTCGCTGGTATCGGCCTTGCAGGCTCTAGCCTGGGCGCGTTGGGCATGGCCCCGACGCCAGCCTTCGCCGAGCAGGTGCGCCACTTCAAGCTTGCCCACACCCATGAAACCCGCAACACCTGCCCGTACTGCTCGGTCGGCTGTGGGTTGATCATGTACAGCCAGGGCGACACAGCGAAGAACGTTGCGCAAAGCATCATCCACATCGAAGGTGACGCCGACCACCCGGTCAACCGCGGCACCCTTTGCCCCAAAGGCGCGGGCCTGCTGGACTTCATTCACAGCCCCGGCCGCCTGCAATACCCGCAGGTACGCAAGCCCGGCAGTACCGAATGGACGCGTGTTTCCTGGGATGAAGCGCTGGATCGCATCGCCGACCTGATGAAGGCCGACCGCGACGCCAACTTCATAGAGAAAAACGCACAGGGCCAAACGGTGAACCGCTGGCTGACCACCGGTTTCCTCGCGGCATCGGCGGCGTCCAACGAAGCGGGTTACATCACCCACAAGGTCATTCGCAGTCTCGGCATGCTGGGGTTTGATAACCAGGCGCGTGTCTGACACGGCCCGACGGTGGCAAGTCTTGCCCCGACGTACGGCCGTGGTGCCATGACCAACCACTGGACCGATATCGCCAACGCGAATCTGGTTCTGGTGATGGGCGGCAACGCAGCAGAAGCGCACCCGTGCGGCTTCAAATGGGTGACCGAAGCCAAGGCGCACAACAAGGCGCGCCTGATCGTGGTCGACCCGCGTTTTACCCGGACCGCTTCGGTGGCCGACTACTACGCACCGATTCGCACCGGCACCGACATCGCCTTCATGGGCGGGCTGATCAATTACCTGCTGACCCAAGACAAGATCCAGCACGAATACGTGCGCAACTACACCGACGTGTCCTTCATCGTCAAAGCCGGCTATGGCTTCGAGGACGGGATCTTCAGCGGCTACGACGTGGCCAAACGCGCGTATACCGACAAGTCCGGCTGGGGTTATGAAATGGGCGAGGACGGTTTCGTCAAAACCGACCCGAGCCTGCAAGATCCGCGCTGCGTCTATCAATTGATGAAGCAGCATTACAGCCGCTACAACATCGAACTGGCCAGCCAGATTTGCGGCATGCCGGTCGATGCCATGCAGAAAATCTGGGACGAAATCGCCACCTGCTCGGTTCCGGGCAAGACCATGACGATTCTCTATGCCCTCGGTTGGACCCAGCACTCGATTGGTTCGCAAATCATCCGCAGTGCGGCGATGGTGCAACTGTTGCTGGGCAACGTCGGCATGCCCGGCGGCGGCGTTAACGCCTTGCGCGGGCACTCCAACATCCAGGGGCTGACCGACTTGGGTCTGTTGTCCAACTCATTGCCGGGCTATCTGACGCTACCGGGCGATGCCGAGCAGGATTACAACGCCTACATCGTCAAACGCACGCAGAAACCGCTGCGTCCGGGGCAGCTTTCCTATTGGCAGAACTACAGCAAATTCCACGTCAGCCTGATGAAAGCCTGGTACGGGGCCAATGCCACGGTCGAGAACAATTGGTGCTACGACCATTTGCCAAAACTCGACATTCCTAACTACGACATCCTCAAAGTGTTCGACCTGATGGGCCAGGGCAAGGTCAACGGCTACATGTGCCAAGGCTTCAATCCGATCGCCGCGTTGCCTGACAAGAACCGGGTGATGGCGGCGCTGGCCAAGCTCAAATGGCTGGTGGTGATGGACCCGCTGGCCACCGAGACCTCGGAGTTCTGGCAAAAGGTCGGGCCGTACAACGACGTCAACAGCGCTGATATCCAGACCGAAGTCATTCGCCTGCCCACCACGTGTTTCGCCGAAGAGGACGGTTCGCTGGTCAACAGCAGTCGCTGGCTGCAATGGCACTGGAAAGGCGCCGACGGTCCTGGTGAAGCGCGCACTGACGTGCGGATCATGAGCGAACTGTTCCTGCGCCTGCGCCAACGCTATCAGGCCAACGGCGGCGCCTATGCAGAACCGCTCCTCAAACTGTCGTGGCCGTACAAAATCGCCGATGAACCTTCACCGGAAGAGCTGGCCAAGGAAATCAACGGCAACGCCACCGCCGACTTCACCGACGCCACCGGCGCGCTGATCAAGGCCAATGCGCAACTGGCCGGGTTCGGTCAGCTCAAGGACGACGGCAGCACGGCTTCCGGTTGCTGGATTTTCTGCGGTAGCTGGACCGAAGTCGGCAATCAGATGGCCCGCCGCGACAACAACGATCCGTTTGGCATGCACCAGCATCAGGGCTGGGCCTGGGCGTGGCCGGCGAACCGGCGGATTCTCTACAACCGCGCCTCGGCCGACCCGCAAGGCAAACCGTGGGACGAGAAAAAACGCCTGGTGTGGTGGAACGGCAAAGCCTGGGGCGGCACCGATGTGCCCGACTATAAGGCCGACGTGCCGCCGGAAGCCGGGATGAATCCGTTCATCATGAACCCCGAAGGCGTGGCGCGGTTCTTCGCCGTCGACAAGATGAACGAAGGCCCGTTCCCCGAACACTACGAGCCGTTCGAGACGCCCATCGGCATCAACCCGCTGCACCCGGACAACAAGAAAGCCACCAGCAACCCGGCGGCGCGGATCTTTGATTCGGTGTGGGATACCCTCGGCGTGGCCAAGGACTACCCGTATGCCGCCACCAGCTACCGGCTGACCGAGCATTTCCACTTCTGGAGCAAGCACTGCAAGCTCAACGCGATCACCCAACCCGAGCAATTCGTCGAGATCGGCGAAGTGCTGGCCAGGGAAAAAGGCATCGTCGCCGGTGACCGTGTGCGCGTCAGTTGCAAGCGCGGGCATATCGAAGCGGTGGCGGTGGTGACCAAGCGGATTCGGCCGTTGCAGGTCAACAATCAGGTGGTGCACCAGATCGGCATCCCGTTGCACTGGGGCTTCACCGGTCTCACGCGTCACGGTTACCTGACCAACACCCTGGTGCCGTTCCTCGGCGATGGCAACACACAGACCCCGGAATCCAAGTCATTCCTGGTCAACGTGGAGAAAATCTAAATGGCCAGCCAAGACATCATTGCCCGCTCGGCCACCACCACCGTGCCGTCCTCGGTGCGTAATCAGGAGGAAGTCGCCAAGCTGATCGACACCACCAAATGCATTGGTTGCAAGGCCTGCCAGGTCGCCTGCTCGGAATGGAACGAGCTGCGCGACGAGGTCGGCCACAACCACGGCACCTACGACAACCCGCAAGACCTCACGGCCGAAACCTGGACCCTGATGCGCTTCACCGAGCATGAAACCGATGCCGGCAACTTGGAATGGCTGATCCGCAAGGACGGCTGCATGCACTGCGCCGAGCCCGGATGTCTGGCGGCGTGCCCCAGCCCCGGCGCGATCATCAAGCACGCCAACGGCATCGTCGATTTCAACCAGGACCACTGCATCGGCTGCGGTTACTGCATCACCGGTTGCCCGTTCAACATTCCGCGCATTTCGCAGAAGGATCACAAGGCCTACAAGTGCACGCTGTGTTCGGACCGGGTGGCGGTGGGGCTGGAACCGGCCTGCGTGAAAACCTGTCCGACCGGGGCGATCGTGTTTGGCTCCAAGGAAGACATGAAGGAACACGCCGCCGAACGCATCGTCGACCTCAAAAGCCGTGGCTTCGACAATGCCGGTTTGTATGACCCCGCTGGCGTCGGCGGCACCCACGTGATGTACGTGCTGCACCATGCCGATACGCCGAAGCTGTACGCCGGATTGCCGATCGACCCGACCATCAGCCCGCTGGTTGAACTGTGGAAAGGCGTGAGCAAACCCTTGGGCTTGTTGGCCATGGGCCTGGCGGTGCTGGCCGGATTCTTCCACTACGTGCGCGTCGGGCCGCAGATCGTCGAGGAGGATGAACTGCCACCGCTCAACGATCCATCGGTGCATGAAGTCGATCCGTCGGTGCACACCTATGATCCGAAGCGGGAGGACAGGCCATGATCCGTAAACAGATCCTTCGCTACACCGCCAACCAGCGCACCAATCACTGGCTGGTGGCGATCCTGTTTTTCATGGCGGGGCTGTCCGGATTGGCGCTGTTTCATCCGGCGCTGTTCTGGCTGAGCAACCTGTTCGGCGGCGGGCCTTGGACGCGCATCCTGCACCCGTTCATGGGCGTACTGATGTTCGTGTTTTTCCTCGGGCTGGTGTTCCGTTTCTGGCGCGCCAACTACTTCATCGCCAATGATCGCTTGTGGCTGCGGCGTATCGACCGGGTGATGAAAAACCAGGAGGAGGGGGTGCCACCGGTTGGCAAGTACAACCCGGGGCAGAAGTTGCTGTTCTGGACTTTACTGCTGTGCATGCTGGGGCTGCTGTTCACCGGTCTGGTGATCTGGCGTGCGTATTTCAGCGACTACTTCGGCATCACCACGATCCGCTGGGCGATGTTGCTGCATGCGCTGGCCGGTTTTGTGCTGATCCTGAGCATCATCGTGCACATCTATGCTGGTATCTGGATCAAGGGTTCAGTCAGCGCAATGATGCATGGCTGGGTCAGCCGCGCCTGGGCGAAGAAACACCATGAACTGTGGTACCGCGAGGTGACGCGCGACGAGCGTCCGCGTCGCGACCCTCCGTTGAGCAAAAAAGGATAACGATTTGGCCACCATTCTGGAGCCAGGACAGATCGAAGCGGCGGCGACTTCACCGCCGTTTCTGCACCTTGCGCCGCACAACCTGTTCACTCTGCGGGCGCTGCGTTTGGAACGCTTGGCCGAAGGGCATCCCTTGGCCGATTACCTGCAGCTGGTCGCCGGGTTGTGCCACGCGCAACAGCGTTTGCTCGACGATCCGCCGCCCGCCGCTGCACCGGACCCGCAACGCATCCAATTGTGCCTCGATCACGGTTTGCCACCCTTTGCCGCCGACAGCCTGGTGCGTGAGGACGGCTGGTTGGCGTTTCTGCATGCGCTGTTGCCAAACTTTCGGTTACCTCCACAACCTGCCGTAGAGAAGGCTGTCGCGACGTTGCGCAGTGCCAGCGACGGGCAGGCCAAAACCTGGGCACTGGCGCTGGTCAGCGGTCAATACGCCTTGCTGCCGCCGGCGCTGGTGCCGTTTCTCGGCGCTGCGTTACAGACAGCCTGGAGCCATTGGTTATTGAGTACGCCGAACCTGGCCTTGAAACCCGGCAACAGCCTCCATCAATGCCCGGCTTGCGGATCACCCGCCATGGCCGGTGTCATTCGCCATCGCGGCAAGTACAACGGCTTGCGCTATCTGGTCTGTTCCCTGTGTGCCTGCGAATGGCATGTGGTGCGGGTCAAGTGCGTGTATTGCGAGCAGAGCAAAGGCCTGCAATACGTCAGCTTCGACAGCGACCGTCATGCGGCCGACAAGGCACCATTGCGCGCGGAAACCTGTCCGGGCTGCATGAGTTATCTGAAGCAGATTTACCTGGAGTGCGACGCCGAGGGCGAAGCGTTGTCCGCCGACCTGAGCAGCCTGATGCTCGACATGCGGCTGGAGCAGGAAGGCTTTCAGCGCCCGGCGCCCAATCTGTTGCTGGCACCCGGGGGCGACTGACGCGAACGTCTACACTCAGGCGGTCAACCTTTGCGGGAGCGCCTGATGTCCGCCCGATCCACCAGTGAAAACTTGCGTCTGCCCTCCATCGATAGTTTGCTGCGCCACCCGGCCTGCCAACCGCTGGCCGAACGCTATGGGCGCGATGCCTTACTTGCCAGCCTGCGGCAGTTGCTCGATGACTTGCGCGAACCGGTTCAGGCCGGGCAACTCAACGCCGTTGAACTCGCCCCGGAAGTGTTGGCGGGCAGGGCGGGGGAACGCCTCTCCACCCAACATCGCAGTCACGTACGCCGGGTGTTCAACCTCACCGGTACCGTGCTGCACACCAATCTTGGGCGGGCGCTGTTGCCTGAGGAAGCGATTGAAGCGGTGCAAATGGCCGCGCGCTATCCGCTGAATCTGGAATTCGACCTGCACAGCGGCAAGCGTGGTGACCGCGACGATCTGATCGAGGGGCTGATCCGCGAGCTGACCGGCGCCGAAGCGGTGACCGTGGTCAACAACAATGCCGCCGCCGTGTTGCTGACCCTCAACAGCCTCGGCGCGCGCAAGGAAGGCATCATTTCCCGGGGCGAGCTGATCGAAATCGGCGGTGCGTTTCGCATTCCCGACATCATGGCCCGCGCCGGGGTAAAGCTGCACGAAGTCGGCACCACCAACCGCACCCACGCCCGCGACTACGAAGCCGCCATCGGGCCGCGCAGTGGTTTGCTCATGCGCGTGCATGCGAGCAACTACAACATTCAGGGCTTCACCACCAGCGTGCCTACCGCAGAGCTGGCGCAACTGGCGCACCAGCATGGCTTGCCGCTGCTGGAAGACCTCGGCAGCGGCAGTCTGTTGGACCTCACTCGCTGGGGGTTGCCGGCCGAACCGACGGTGCGCCAGGCACTGCTCGATGGCGCCGACATCGTCACCTTCAGCGGCGACAAACTGCTCGGTGGCCCGCAGGCCGGGCTGATTGTCGGTCGCAAAGACTTGATCACACGGATCAAGAAGAACCCGCTTAAACGCGCACTGCGGGTCGACAAACTGACGTTGGCCGCCCTCGAAGCCGTACTTGGTCTTTACCGCAACCCCGATCGCCTGGCAGAACGTCTGCCCAGTTTGCGTCTGCTGACCCGGCCTCAAGCGGATATCCTGGCCCAGGCTGAGCGCCTGCAACCGTCACTGGCGCGGGTGCTGGGCGACGCCTGGGGCGTCAGCGCGGAACCGGCGCTGGGCATGATCGGAAGCGGCAGCCAACCGGTGGCGCGTTTGCCCAGTGCCGCGTTATGCCTGCGGCCGCAAACGTCCAAACGCTTGCGCGGAAGATGTTTGCACGGGCTCGAAGAAGCATTGCGTGCCTTGCCGATTGCAGTGCTCGGGCGCATCGATGACGACGCCTTGTGGCTAGACTTGCGGCAACTGGACGATGAGCCCGCGTGGCTGGCGCAACTCGATCAATTGGAGATTTAGGGTGATCGTCGGCACCGCAGGGCACATCGACCACGGCAAGACCGCGTTGCTCCAGGCCTTGACCGGTCAGGCCGGTGATCGGCGCCGGGAAGAGCGCGAACGGGGCATGACCATCGACCTCGGTTACCTTTATGCCGAGCTGGAACCGGGCGCGGGCCTCACTGGTTTTATCGACGTGCCCGGCCACGAGCGCTTCACCCACAACATGCTCGCCGGGGCACAGGGCATTGATCTGGTGCTGCTGGTGGTGGCCGCCGATGACGGCGTGATGCCGCAGACCCGCGAACACCTGGCCATTGTCGAACTGCTGGGTATCCCTCGGGCACTGGTGGCAATCAGCAAGTGCGACCGGGTCGAAGCGAGCCGGGTGCAACGGGTGCGCGAGCAAATCGAATCCTTGTTGGCGCCCGGACCGTATGCCGATGCGCCGTTGATTGCGCTGTCGAGCGTCACCGGGCAGGGCATCGACACCCTGCGCCAGACCTTGATCACCGCGCAGCGCGACGTCGCTCAACGCAGCCTCGACGGTGGTTTTCGCCTGGCGATTGATCGGGCGTTCAGCGTGGCGGGAGCGGGTATTGTGGTCACCGGTACGGCGTTGTCCGGTCAAGTGGCGGTGGGCGATACGTTGATGCTCGGTCCCCTCGGCAAACCCGTAAGGGTGCGGGGTCTGCACGCGCAGAATCAAGCCGCCGAGGTCGCCATGGCCGGGCAGCGCGTTGCGTTGAACATCAGTGCCGAACGCTTGGCACTGGAGCAGATTCATCGCGGTCAGTGGCTGTCGGCGCAGTGGTTGTATGCACCGACCCAGCGTCTGGACATTGATCTGCGTTTGCTGAGCGGCGAGCAACGCGCCTTCGAGCATTTCCAACCGGTGCATGTGCATATTGGCACGCAAGACCTGACCGGACGCGTGGCCTTGCTGGAGGGCTCCAGCCTCGCGCCGGGTGAGAGGATGTTCGCTCAGATCTTGCTGAATGCACCGGTGCAGGCAGTGAAGGGTGATCCGCTGATCCTGCGTGACCAGAGCGCACAACGCACCCTCGGTGGTGGACGGGTGCTCGACCCGTTCGCACCGTCCCGCCAGCGACGCAGCCCCGAGCGATTGGCGCAGCTACAAGCGTTGGCGACGCGCGATTGCCTGGAAGACGTACTGCCAGTGTTGCTGGTCAACAGCGATACAGGCCTCGATCCCCAACGGCTTGAGCGCCAGTTCAACCGCCCGCGCGCCCTCTGGACCTTGCCCGATGACGTGCGATGGATCGAGACGCGGCAAGGACCGTTGTTGTTCAGTGAGGCCCGATGGCAGGCCCTGAAAACGGATTTGCTCGAACACCTTGCACGCTTTCATGAACTGGAGCCGGACCAAATGGGCCCGGACCGTGATCGTCTGCGTCGCTTCACCGGCACCGCCCTCGACCGCCCGACCTTCGTCAGTCTGCTCGACGAACTGCTGGCCGACCGCAGCATCACCAGCAGCGGACCGTGGCTGCATCTGCCTGACCATCAAGTGCGCTTGAGTGAAGAAGATGAAACGCTCTGGCAACAGTTGCAGCCATTGTTCGACGGGGCCGGTTTCGATCCACCGTGGGTGCGCGAACTGGGCCATGACGAAACCAGGGTTCGCTTGCTGCTGCGCAAAATGGCCCGGTTGGGGCTGTTGCATCAAGTGGTCCGCGACCTGTTTTACACCGACGCGATGATCCGGCGTTTGGCGGCTATGCTGTTGCAACTGGCCGAGGACAACCCGGTGATCCAGGTTTCGGCATTTCGCGACGCGGTGGGCCTGGGGCGCAAGCGCAGCATCCAGATACTTGAATACTTCGACCGGCTCGGCCTGACCCGGCGTTTTGGCGATCGACGCCAGATCCGCCCGGACAATGCCCTGGCCCGGGAAGCCGGACACTGATTCAAGGAAGGTAATCGCGCCCGGTGGCGCGGCCGGGCTTCAAACCCGGTTGGGGACGGCATCCGTTCCCGGGCAGGTTCGACTCCGGCTACCTTCCGCCATTTTCCTTGATATAGGGGCAAGCCAGAATCAAAAGATCGCAGCTCGTTGCACTCGACAGCCCCTACAGGGAAACGCGCGGGTTCGACCGGCCATTACGGTGGATCCACAGAAGCTGCGTTGATCCTTTACGTTGTGTAATGAGCGTCTATGCTGGGCTAACGGATTCCTCAAACCCACAGCGTTAAGTCAGGAGACTTCCATGGTGCCCACTTCGCTCTCACTGAAAGCGTTGTCCCGCGGGATGCTTGATGTGCTGATCCGTGCCGGACTGATTGTGGTTCTGGTGCTGTTCTGCTTCGAGATCTTCCGCCCCTTCCGCGACCTTATGCTGTGGTCGGTTATCCTCGCAATTACCCTTTACCCTTTGCAAGAACGGCTCATGGGGCCGCTGGGGCAAAAAGAAGGACGCGCCGCCACGGTGATCGTGCTGGTGGCGATTGCGATCCTCATGGTGCCGATCTACTTGCTCGGGGTCTCGATTGCCGATTCGGTCGAAAGCGCCATGGCGGCCGTCAAGAGTGAAGGCATCCAGATTCCTCCACCCAGCGACGCCGTCGCGCAATGGCCATTGATAGGCAAACCGCTTTCAGCCCTGTGGCTTCAGGCGTCGACTGACCTTCCAGGCCTGACTGCCAAGTACATACCGCAAATCAAGGACGTGAGCCTGGGCCTGCTGGGCAAACTGGCCGGCGTCGGCATGGGTTTTCTCATGTTTATCATTGCGCTGATCATCGCCGGGATCTTCATGGCCTATGGCAAGGCCGGCAGTAATGCTGCCGTGCGGATTGCGTCGCGAATCAGCGGTCCGGATAAAGGCCCGCAAATCGCCACGTTGTGTACCGCAACGATTCGTGCGGTGGCACTTGGCGTGGTCGGTATCGCGTTCATTCAGATGCTGTTGGTGGGCCTGGGCTTTGTCTTCAAGGGCGTGCCAGGTGCCGGGCTGCTGGCATTGGCGGTGTTGCTGCTGGGCATCATGCAGCTGCCGGCGACTTTGATTACGGTGCCGGTGATTGCCTATGTGCTCGCCACCGAAGGCGCCAATACCACAACCATCATTTTCTCGGTGTTCGTCTTCGTTGCCGGGTTGGTGGACAACGTGCTCAAACCGTTGCTATTGGGCCGTGGCGTGGATGTGCCGATGCCGGTGGTGCTGATCGGTGCGCTGGGCGGCATGGTCACCAGTGGCATCCTCGGTTTGTTCATCGGGCCTGTGGTGCTTGCGGTCGGTTATCAGCTGTTCTGGCAGTGGGTGGAAGATCGGCCGCCAGTGGAAGACGAGTATTAAAGACCCCGCTCCAGTCGTCGCGGTCCTTCGGCCCGCGCCACTTCCAGGCAACAGGGAAGGGCCGCGACACCAACTTCTGACCCCCATCTTCAGATCTCCCGCGCAGTCGGTCTTTTTCAACCGGCTGTCGCGGGTCATCGACGTGTAGCCCGCAACCTCGATATCTGACAACTCCCTGGCGATCTGGCTGTTTGCGTTGGCGATGGCTTACCCCCTATCTGCCGGGGGCGAGGCACAGATGCATTTAACGGTTGTTCGGTGTTGATCGGTGGGATGATTTCACCGGGCGTTTCGAGTGTGGTCGGGCAAGCGGCGGCGGGATTGATCCTGACGTACACCCGGACCTTGCTGTCGGACTTCTATCCCGAGTATCGGCTGGTGGCGCAGGGCATTCCGAGTCGGCCACGCCCGCGTGCAGTGCTGCTCAGCATGCTGCACGCGAACATTCAGGAGGTGTTCAACGAGTACGGCGTGCAGATCATGTCGCCTCACTATCTGAGTGATCCGCCAGCAGAGAAGTGGGTGCCCAGGGACAAATGGTTTACAGCGCGGGCGCAAGAACCGAAGGATCCTTGAGCGAGTGAAGCGTCCATCAAACGTCGCCTGGCACATCCGTGTGCCAGCTTCACGCAGGATTTCTGTAGCCCTTGATCCTCAAGGCAATGCGTAGGCCCGGAACAGCTTTTTCATGGTTTCGTTGATCCCGCCCAGGTACTTGTCGTACTCCTGCTCGATGGCGCCGGAGTGATAAGCCTCGCTCAGGGCCATGTCGACCAGGAGGCGGAAGTCTTCGTCTCCACGCTCGACGATCATCGCCACCGGGGTGTACTCGAAGATGCGGTCCAGGACCATCAGGTCGTTGTTGGCATCGCCTTTGGCGACCTGGTTTTTCAGCAACATGCGCTCGGCAAAGAAGGCATCAGCCTTGCGCGCGGCCACCAGTTTGGCGCCTTCGTCGGTGTTGGCGACGGTCACCAGGGAAGCGATCACGCCGAGCATGCGCATCCGTTCGCGAATCCAGTCCTCGGTCACGCCGCCCTCGATGGTGGCGTAGGTCTGGTTGGACAGGCCTCGGTTGATCGTTGCGCGCCAGGTCGGGCCTGGATTGGCCTCTTTGCCGTTCAGTGCATTGAGCAGGGGTTCGGCGGCATCCTTGCGCACCAGAACCGAGAGGCCGGCGGTATACACCGGAATCGAGTAGCTGATGGTTTTGCGCCGTTCGAGGGTGGGCGGGGTCGGCGTGCAGAGGATGTCGACCGTGCCCAGTTTCACCGCGCTGGTTTCTTCGGAAACCGTCACGGGTTGGTAACGCACCTGCAGGTTGGGCAGGTTGAGTTCAGTCTTGAGTTTGTCGGCGATCTTCAGGCACAGGTCGATGCCATAACCGCTGGCTTTGTCGCCTTGCTGAACGCTGAAGGGCGCCAGGTCCGGCACGTAACCCAGGGTGAAAGTATTGCTGGTGCGTACGCGCTCCAGGGTGTTGGCACTCGCCACGATCGGCAGCGCGGTGAACACCAAGGCGAACAGCAGGCGAGTGGTTTTTGCGAAGGGTGCGTTCATATCCGGTTTCCCCGTGTACAGAGGTCTGTGCAGTCGTGATTGCCATGCCTAAACATTGCCGGTCCTGGCTTGAGCGGCGGGCGGTACGTCGACGAAACGCTTGGCGAGGAAGCCGTAGAGCAGGTAACCAAAGGCAAGCACCAGTGTGCCGCCCATCACCGCATCCTTGCCGCAGGCAAACAGGGCATACAACGAGTAAGCCACCGCAATCAGTAAAACCACCAGGTTGCGTGTGTACACGCCAGGACTCACCTGGGCCTTGTGCATGATCACCAGCAGGCCGGTCAGCGCTGTGATGTAAGGGATCAGGTTGGTCACTGCCGCCAGGCTCACCAGTTTGCTGAACTGCGCAGCGGCATCGGGCGAGATGGTCGACAAGGCCATGACGGTCTGCAACACACCGCAGACGATCATGCCGATGACGGGCGCATCGCTGGCGTTGACCTTGCTGAACAATTTGAGGAACAGGTTCTGGTCGGCGGTCATCTTGGCGGTTTGGGCCAGGGTGAACTGCCAGCCCAGCAGCGAGCCGATGCAAGCCATGACCGCCAGCGCCATGACGATGTTACCCACCATCGGGCTGAATATCTTGGCGTAAACCAACGCGAAAGGTGCCGAGGAAGTGGCCAGTTCGGCGTTGGGAATGATGCCTTGGATAACGGTGGTCGACAGTACGTACACCGCGGCTGCGCCCAGGGTGCCGAACAGGCAGGCCAGCGGTACGTTGCGCTTGGGATTTTCCACCGCATCGGTGGCCTGGGCCGCTGACTCCATGCCGAGGAAGGCCCACAGGGTCAGGGGAATCGCCTTGCCGATGGCTTCGGAGATGGCCAGGTTGTTGGGGTTCCACGCGGCTTCCAGCACTTTGGAGTCGAACCAGAACCAGCCGATGATGCTCAGGCCTGCCACCGGAATGATCACGCCCCACACGGTGAATGCACCGATCTTGCCGGTGATGCTCGGGCCGCCGAAGTTGGCGATGATGGTGATCCAGATCAGCCCGACCGTGCCGACGAATAGCGGGATGGCGCCACTGCTCAGCCACGGCAGGAAGGTGCTCATGTAGCCTACCGCCGAGATCGCGACTGCGACGTTGGCGATGGCCAGGGACAGGAAGTACAGGTAGGAGCAGAGGAAGAACCCCGACTTCGCATGGGCTTCTTCGGTGTACGCGGACAAGCCGCCGGAACGCGAGCAGAACACCCCGCACTGGGCGAAACAATAGGCAATGGCCATCGAGCCGATCGCCGTGAAAATCCATGACAACAGCGAGACTGCACCCAGTTGGGCCATGTTGGTGGGCAGCATGATGATGCCTGACCCCATCATGTTGACCGTGACCAGCGTGGTGAGCCCCATCAGGCCCATTTTCTTGCTTGAATCAGCCATCGCGTACTCCTTGCCCTGTTCAAATGTTGACCCTCCGCCTGGCGACGCACTGCCAATCGCCAGGTAGGGGGCAAGCCTTGCTGCTTGATCAGATAAACCTTGTAAGGTGGTGCAAACGCTGCTCCTTGAGCGGGGCGAGGATCAGGTCTTGAGTACGTAGCCATAGGCGCGAATACGGCCACCTTCTTCTTTCAGGTACACGCCTTGAAGTTCCGGCGTGAACCCGGGCAACGCGTTGATGCCTTCTTCCAGCGCCAGGAAGTATTTCAATACCGCGCCGCCCCAGATCTCACCCGGCACCACGCACAACACGCCGGGCGGGTAGGGCAAAGCGCCTTCGGCGGCAATACGGCCATCGGCATCGCTCAGGGCGACGAGCTCGACATTGCCGCGGATGTATTCGATCTGCGCTTGCTGCGGGTTCATGGCTTTTTTCGGGAAGTGCGCCTTGCGGAACATGTCCTTTTGCAGTTGCTGCACGTTATGGCTGCGGTACAGGTCGTGCATTTCCTGGCAGAGCTGGCGGATGGTGTAGTTGCGGTAGCGTGCTTCGTAGCGCGCGTAGATCGCCGGCAGTACCCGGCTCATGGGCGCATCATCGGCAAGGAACTGCTCGAAGCGCGCCAGTTGCGCAGCCAGATGACTCATCTTCGCCCAGTCTTCGGCGGGCGTGAGCAGGAACAGAATCGAGTTGAGGTCGCACTTCTCCGGGACGATGCCGTTCTGGCGCAGGAAGTTGGCCAGAATGCCGGCATGGATACCGAAGTCGCTGTAACTGCCATCGATCGGGTCGATGCCAGGGGTGGTGAACAGCAGCTTGCAGGGGTCGATGAAGTACTGCTTTTCGGCATAGCCGGGGAAGGCGTGCCAGCGATCCTTGGGGTGAAACTCGAAAAAACGCAGGTTGCTGGCGATCGCGTCGGTGGGATGGTCCTGCCATGGGCGCCCGTCGATGGTTTCCGGCACGAATGGGCGGATCAGGGTGCAGGCTTCCAGGATCAGCTTGCGCGCGTTGATGCCGAACTTCACGCAGTCTTCCCACAGGCGCAAGCCACTGCGACCGGCGTGGATACGCGCATTCACATCCAGCGAGGCGAACAGCGGATAGAACGGGCTGGTGGAGGCCTGGGCCATGAAGGCGTTGTTCAACCGCGCGTGATTGCAATAACGCGGCTGGCCCTTGATGTGGCGGTCTTTCTTGTGGATCTGCGAGGCCTGGGAGAAGCCGGCCTGTTGTTTGTGCACCGATTGGGTGACGAAAATTCCGGGGTCGTTTTCACCCAGGTCGAGCAACATCGGCGAGCAATCCTTCATCATCGGGATGAACTGCTCGTAACCGACCCACGCCGAGTCGAACAGAATGTAGTCGCACAGCTTGCCGATGCGGTCGACCACCTGGCGAGCGTTGTAGATGGTGCCGTCATAAGTGCCCAACTGGATGATCGCCAGGCGAAATGGGCGTGGTAACTCAGCCTTGTCCGGGGCGACTTCCTTGATCAGCTCACGCAGGTAGTCTTCTTCAAAACAATGGGCGTCGATGCCGCCGATGAAGCCGTATGGGTTGCGCGCAGTTTCCAGGTACACCGGCGTGGCGCCGGCCTGGAGCAATGCACCCTGATGATTGGATTTATGGTTGTTGCGGTCGAAGAGCACCAGGTCGCCAGGCGTCAGCAGCGCGTTGGTGACCACCTTGTTCGAAGCCGATGTGCCATTGAGCACGAAGTAAGTCTTGTCGGCGTTGAACACCTGGGCGGCATGCTTTTGCGCTAGCAGGGCCGGGCCTTCGTGGATCAGCAAGTCGCCGAGTTTGACGTCGGCGTTGCACATGTCGGCGCGGAACAGGGTTTCGCCGAAGAAATCGAAGAACTGGCGACCGGCAGGGTGCTTGCGAAAGAATTGACCACCCTGGTGACCGGGGCAGGCGAACGTAGCATTGGCGGCTTCGGTGTAATGCTTGAGCGCGTCAAAGAAGGGCGGCAGCAGACCTTCTTCATAGGCCTTGGCGGCTGTCTCCAATTGGTTGCCGTAGTACTCGGCGTTGTTGGTGGCGAGGTCGAACACCCCGTTGACCAGCAGAATCACTTCGTGCAAACGCTTGTAGATATCCAGTGCACGATTGCCGGCACCGCCACGCGGTACTACCAGGAAAAGCGGGATGTCGAAGCCTGTTCGTTGAATGGAATCCAGTACGCCGCCCATGACATCGTCAACCGTCAGCACCGCAACGGCGACATCGGTAAAGTCAGTCTGATCAAGGGCAACAATCGGGCGGGAAGTGTGGAAACAGTCACGAACGGCATCGCTTGCGGCGACTTTCAAAACATTCATAACCAGAGTCTCTCAGTCGTTCTTGACGTTGAGTTACCGGACAAACGCCTGTAAACAGGCTTGTTTCCGAGGTCCGTACTGATTGCCCTTTTGGGTATAGATCATTTTTTAGCCGTTGAAAATTTTAATGAACTTTTTTTCCGCGATTTTATAGGTACCCAGTCGTTCGACGAATTCATTGAATTTGCTAGTGCATGCAAATAGCGACTGACACGTAGTGTTATTGAAGACCGTTGTTCGACGAAGTTGGGAATGTGGGCCATTCTTAGCGCAATTTCCGAGTGTTACTTCATCAATGCTTTTGTGCGGGTACAGTCATGCTCTTATGGATGCTGGTCTTCGTTCCAATCGCCATCGTTCTGGAGTTCATGGTCCCCCAGCAGCACTTGCTTATTTTCCTGGCCGCCGCATTGGCTATCGTGCCATTGGCGGGGTGGTTGGGGCGTGCCACGGAACAACTGGCGGAGAGGTCCGGGGAGGGCGTCGGCGGATTTCTCAATGCCACCTTCGGCAATGCCACTGAACTGATCATCGCCCTGAGCGCTTTGCGTGCCGGTCTGCACGATGTGGTCAAAGCCTCCCTGGTTGGCTCAATCGTCGGCAATATCCTGCTGGTGCTGGGCGCATCCATGCTGGCCGGGGGGCTGCGTCAGAAGGAACAGCATTACAACGCTTCGGCCGCACGTTCTCAGGCCACGTTACTGACGCTGGCGACCATCGCACTGATCCTGCCCGCAGCCTATAACGCCGTTGTCTCGCCGCGTGCACCCCATGGCCTTCAGGTGCTGAGCTTGTATATCTCGCTGGTATTGCTGGTGGTCTACGCATTGTTTCTGGTGTATTCGCTGATCACCCACAAGAGCCTGTTTGCAGGGGACCCCAACCTGGCGCGCGAGGCACACCCGACGGCAATTTGGCCGACTCGCAAGGCTGTGTTGGTGCTGGCCGTGGCGACACTGATGATCGCCTGGATCAGCGAAATTCTGGTGGCCGCCATTGAACCCAGCGCCCACCAACTCGGTTTGAGCAATCTATTTGTCGGCGTTTTCATTGTCGCGATACTGGGCAACGCGGCTGAGCATTCCTCAGCGATTTCCGCTGCGATGAAAAATCGAATGGACCTTTCGCTCTCTATTGCGATTGGTTCAAGTGTGCAAGTTGCGCTCTTCGTGGCGCCCGTTCTGGTATTGGCCAGTTATGCCATTGGCTCGGCAGCGATGGACCTGGCGTTCTCTGGCGGCCTGGTTCTAACCGTGTTGTTGGCGGTTCTTATTACCGGCCAGGTAGCCGGTGACGGGCGATCGGACTGGCTCAAAGGCGTTCAGTTACTTGCTGTGTATCTGATCCTCGGACTGGCCTACTTCTTTACGCCCGATATCCCAAGTTGAGAAATTGCTCCCATTCAAACCCACTTGAATCGGGCGGGAAACCTGGCGACAAAACAGGTGCCTGATTCCAGCGTCGAAGTAACGCTCAACGCCCCGTTATGGGCGGCGGTGATCTGCGAAGCGATGTAAAGCCCCAACCCAAGACCTTCGCCGCGCTGCCCGGCTTCCGATCGGGTGAACGGCTGGAACAGCAAGGGCATCAGTTCAGCCGGAATCGGGGCACCTTGATTCGTGACCGATATGACAATTTCATCTGCTTCGGTGTAGGCCCGGACGCTGATGCAGGCCTCTTTTGATCCGTGCGTGACAGCATTTCCCAGCAGGTTGGACAACAATTGGCTGAGACGTAGCGGGTCGCAATAGACGCCGGTCGGCAACGCCAGCGCATGTTCGAGGGACACGCGTGGATGCGAGGCCTGCACCTCGTCCACAGTCAAACGCAGTACTCGCCCCAGGTCATCGACCAGTTGACGCTTGATCGGAATCCCACTGCCCAATCGCCCCCGCGCAAAGTCCAGAACGTTTTCAATCAGATGACCCATACGAGTGGAGCTGTTGCGGATGGCGGAAATCAGGTTGAGAGAGCGTTTGTCCTCGGTTTTGGTTTCCAGCAGATCGGCGCTCATCCGAATGGCACTGAGCGGCGTGCGCAAATCATGGCCCAGCACGGCAATGAATTGCTCGCGAAGACGGCCACTTTCATTGGCATCCAACAGGGCCGCTTTGGTTTTTTCCAGGTGGTTCTGAGTGTCGAGGCTCATGGCGATCAGTTGGGCGAAGAGGGTGAGTGTCTTGGCGATGGCTGGCTCGTCAAGATTCGCCGGTACGGAATCGATCGCGCACAACGTGCCGAAAAACTCACCATTGGCTTTGATGATAGGGATGGAGATATAGCTCTCCAGACCGTACGTGCGAGGCGTGTGGTGGATCGAAAAAACAGGGTGTGAACTGGCATGGCCGAAAATCACCGGTTGTCGGTGTTGGCGGATTTCATGGCAGATGGTCGACTCGAGAACCAACTCACCACCCGGTTTCAATCCGAAATCGATGGCGTCGTCCACCGCGCAGGCCACCCAGTTTTGTTCGGTGACTCTCGCCACCGCGGCAAATCGCATACCGGTAAGGTGCCTGACCATGCTCAGGATGACCGGCACAGCCTCAATGTTGCGGACGGCTTCGATATCGAGTGAAAAATCTGCGTGGGTCATCAGTCGGCGGTTCAAAGGGATTTGGTCAGAGACTAAGCCTTATCTCACCCACTGGCTAATGGATGATCGGCGGGCTTCCCTGCCGAATATCCAGTTTTAGTCCATATGGGCGCGGTGTTCTTGTCTACTTCGTTGGTTCTTGTGCCTTGATGTCCCCACAAAAAAGATCGGCGTTGCCATCTTCGGGTACAGATCGCACGACGATCGAGTACCCGCCAGATAGAAGAATGGACATTGCGACCGGAGCGCTTCTCTCAAATGTCCAACCGCTGGTGGCGACACGCTCGGTGGTGACTTGATCATTCATTTCGTAGGCGACCGGCCCGGGTTGCTGACAGCTGCCTTTGTAGATGAAGGTGTAGACACGCAAAGGCAGTGAGCTTCCGGTTGGAACACCACTGATGAAGAAACTGAATCCGGTGATTTGTTTGTCCCAGCTGGTCAACGTGGCATTGGCGATCTGCCCGGCATTGTGTCGGGTGGCGGTCAAAGGCATGGTCACCCCGTGTTCAGATGTAGTGCTACAACCGAACAGGCTCGCGGTGACCAATAGAGCTGCAACTGAGTCTCGGAACGTCATTGCACATCTCCCATATTGATTGTCTGTCATGGGAGATTAGCGGGTATTGCCCAATAGTCGCGTTCCTGGCTTGAGGGTCACTCATCCTCTCTCAACGCAATGATCCGCCCGGATTTTTCTGCCTCCACCAGCGCACCATGGTCTTTTGCATTTTGATCGGCATAGGCAATGGCGAATTTTCCGATGGCCTGGTCGAAGGAGTCGGTCTTGCCCAGGTAGCCACTGATGAGCGCCGCATCCCCCGATTTGGCATGGGCACGCGCCAGGGTAAGACCGCACCATTCGGCGTACATCTTCAATCGAGGGCCGGATATGCCTTCGATGGGCGCTGACATTTTCATGTCGCGCAACTGACGGACAAAGAAGTGCCGGCCGTTCTGGCTGCGTGTCCAGCCCAAAAAGATGTCGCTGGACGACTGCATCAGACGCTGCCCCGTGACGACACGCTGCCCCTGGTTTTCGTAATTGCTCTTGCCTGCATAGGGCGCCAGCACTGAGGGAGTGGCTTCCTTGAATTGCAGAAGCAGCGGGTGATTTTCTGCGGAAAAGAACAGGCCGACAAAACAATAGGTACCGACGCTGCCGATCCCGACCGCTTTGACGGCAATGTCTTCAAGACGGTAGCGATCGAACAATACGCGCCGCTCGTGGGGCAGTGACAATCGATAATCTTGCAAAGCCAACTGGACGTTCTTCACGAAGCTCTTTTCGTACACATGAAACAGTATCGGGGGTTGATCGATCAGGCGACGGCGCCCTCCGACTTCGCCGCTGATCTTGGGAAACAGATAATCGCCTACACGCATCCTGGCCTTTGCGACCAATTGTTCGCGGATTTTCTTGATCTCGGCGTTGGGTGCCATGTCGATGATCGCCTGGGCATCGAGGCGGTCATACCAGACCTCCATCGGGCTCATTTTGGAAAACTTGCGCAGGCGTTCGCGATAAGCACGGACGCATTCGGCCGCGGCGGCCCGCGCCCATTTATCGCTGAGGCGATTATCACGCGCGGCCACGGCAAAACTGATCGCCAGACGTTTTACATCCCACTCCCAGGACGCCGGGAGCGTTTCGTCGAAATCGTTTATGTCGAATATCAGATTGCGCTCAGGTGTCGCGAACAACCCGAAGTTCATCAGGTGACAATCCCCACAGGCCTGCACCTGAATGCCGGTGGTCGGGGTTGTCGCCAGGTCATGAGCCATTAACCCGGCAGAGCCCCGCAGGAACGTGAACGGTGTGCGCAACATGCGGCCGTAGCGAACAGGCACCAGTTCGGGCAGTCGATAGCGGTTGGACTCCTCAAGCAGTTTGATCGAGTCACGGTGCTTGCCGGTCGGTTTCCATTCAGCGTGAAGCGCGTGCGGAAGACGTTCGCGTAATCGCTCACCTTCGTACAGTCGTTCCTTGCGCGAGTGAAAGACTGGCTCGTCCCCGTTGTCTTTCTTTTGCCCTGCTATGTTGTTGGCAGGCCTGTTTTTGTGGGGGGACATGTCTACTCCTTTGCTCAACGACGTCTGACTCGCCTGGGCACAGGATCTGTTGATTCGACTGTTCCATCAGCCCGCAGAAGGCACGTGCGCCGGTTGGCTGGAAAGCACTAAAGCTACTGTTTCAAGCGTAGCAGCGTGGAAACGGTTGTCTTGTTGAAGAACTCGCGTTTAACTCCTTGTCTGTCCTTTTGTTGGCACTAAAGCGAATAAAACGATTGAAAAAAATTCTCATAAGCTTTAAACGGGTTGCTAAATGGCACATTGCTAGTAATCAGTAAGTGAGACCGGCAGTTTTGACCCAGGGAGAGGTGATGCGTATTCGTCCATTGATCGACTCCCCGCAGCAATCGAACGACTGCGACGTCGTCGCATCTCAACCAAAAGGGAATTCGGGTGCTGTCGGCATGGCCTACGCAAGCAACGCGGATACGATCGAGCAATTACTGGCCACTGCGCGCAACTGGAGTCATTCAACCGCGTGGGTGGTTTACCGTGCCGGTGAGCAACTGCATCGGGTCGGGCAGGGCGATCCTCGGGTGCAGTGGCCGTCAAGTATCGCCAATGATGAGTTTGAAGCCTTTTGCCTGACCCGGCGTTTGCAACGCTGGCCGACCGGCAAAGGCGAAAGTGTGCTCGGATGGTTACTCGCGCCAGCCAGTGATGCCACGGAGCCGGCGCTGGCCGACTTCGCCCAGCGCCTGGGCATTCAAATACAGGCCGATACGCTTGCCCGTGCGCAAATTACGCAGCGCGTGCTGTATGAAATTACCTATCTCGCCAGTTCGACCCGCGACCGCTCGGTGTTTCTGGTGGGGGTTCACCAACTGCTGGCCAGCCTGATCGACGCCGAGAACTTCTATCTCGCGCTGTATGACCCGCACACGGGCAAGATCGACTACCCGTATTACGTCGACATCATCGACGTGGATGCCGTGGAGTCGTCGCACTACGAATACCTTGACCCATCGCACCTGTCGTTGACCGGCCAGGTGTTGACCACCGGCCAGCCGTTGCTGATCGACGCCGCCGGCATTCTCGCGGCGCAGGCCGAAGACCGTTTCTACTGCGTGGGTGATCGTCCAGAGTTCTGGATGGGCGCTCCGCTGAAAAACGCTTCGGATGAAGTGTTTGGCATGCTGGCCATGCAGGTCTACGAGGTTTCCCGAACCTACAGCGCCGAAGATCGCGCGCTGTTTCTGGTGGTGGCTCGCCACGTGGCCATGGCCCTGGACCGGATTCTGCACCGGGAGGATCTGGAAGCGACGGTGATGCGTCGCACCCTGGAGCTTTCTGCACTCAACGACGCATTGAGGCAGGAAGTGGCAGAGCGACAACGCGCCGAACATCTACAGAGCGCTTTGTTCCAGATTGCCGAATTGTCGAGCCGACCCGGCGACATGTCTGAGCTGTTTCAGACCTTGCATGGCATTGTCGGTGATCTGCTGTTTGCGCAGAACTTCTACATTGCGCTGTTCGACGACGCGACCAGTGAAGTGACCTTTCCTTATTATGTCGATGAGCGGCAGACGATTTGCCCGCCGGCCAGGCGTGGGTGCCGGGGCTTGACCGAGTACGTTATTCGTCAGCGCGGGCCTTGCCTGATTGACGTTGGCGAGGCTGAGCGATTGGCTGCGCACGGTGAAATCGAACTGGCCAATGAGTCTGTCCGATCCTACTCCTGGCTGGGCATTCCATTGTTCGATGGCGATGTGGTGCGTGGCGTGCTGGCGGTGCAAAGCTATACCTCACAGGTGCGTTATACCCAGCGTGACCAGGAACTGTTGACGTTTGTGTCGCGACACATCGACACCGCGTTGTCCCGTCGCACGGCCGCTGAAGCGATCCACGCCGCCAACCTAAAACTGGAAGCCCGGGTGCAAAACCGCACCCGCGAACTCGACCACGCCAACGCCAAGTTGCAACACGAAAACTCCCACGATGCGCTGACCGGGCTGCCGAATCGTACCTACCTGCAACAGCGCCTGAACCTGGCGTGGTCGCAGTTCGGCAGCGTAGGAGGGCACTTGGCGGTGATGTTCATCGACCTCGACCGTTTCAAGATGGTCAACGACAGCCTCGGCCACCATTTTGGCGACCTGCTGTTGATGCAGGCCGCACACCGTTTGCGCGGTTGCCTGCGCGAGACCGACATGCTGGCGCGCCTGGGCGGCGATGAATTCTCGGTGCTCGCGCCCGAGGCGCCGCTGGACGTGGTGATCGAAATCGCCGAACGGATCCTGGTGGCGTTTGACCTGCCGTTTTTCATCAATGGCTATGAAGTGTTTTCGTCCTGCAGTATCGGCATTGTCAGCGCCGACAGTCAGTTCCATCACGAACCAGCCGACTTGTTGCGCGATGCCGATGCGGCGATGTACCGGGTAAAGAGCGCCGGGCGTGACAGCTACGCGGTGTTCAACCAGGAAGTGCGCCGTGAAGTCTCGGACCAGGTTGAGCGAGAAGGGGCGTTGCGCAACGCGCTCAAACGTACTGACGAACTGCTGCCGTATTTCCAGCCGATTGTCAGCGTCGAAACCGGTGAATTGTTGGCCCTTGAAGCGCTGATCCGCTGGCATCAGCCGGGCGGTCGGATCATCGCGCCGGGCGAGTTCTTGCCGGATGTCGAGGGTTTGCGCCTGATCGGTCGGCTGGACCTGTACATGCTGAACAGCATTGCCGTGATCCTCGCCCAACCCCAGCACGCCAATTGGCCGCCGGTGCACGTCAATTGCTCCAGCTACAGCATGACGCGCCCGGATTTCGCCACTGATGTGCTGGCACTGTTGGCCCAGCACGGCGTCGCCCCGTCGCGGATCTGCCTGGAGTTGACCGAAGGTGCACTGGTGGCCGAGCCGGCGATTGCTCGTCAGACCATGCAGCAACTGGCCGACAACGGTATGTCGGTGGTGCTCGATGACTTCGGTGCCGGATTTTCGTCCCTAAGTTATGTGCATCAGTACCGTTTCAGCGGCTTGAAGATCGACAAGTCGTTCATCTTCGAACTGACCACCAGCGCTCGCAGTCGCGCGATCGTCCGCGCGATTGTGCGCATGGCGGAATCGCTGGACCTGAGCGTGGTGGCTGAAGGCGTCGAGGATGAAGCGACGTTGGTGTTGCTGCGAGAAATGGGCGCCGGGCAGGCTCAAGGTTATTACTTTGCCAAGCCGATGGGGTTGGAGATGTTGTTGGCGACTGCGCTGGCCGGTCGTTAAGGTTGTTCAGGCGCGATAGCTAATACCCCCTCTATACCACCAGCCATGGGGGGTATCACCGCAGGCGAAAGATGAAAACATCAGGTTTCAGAACGTTGCCTGGTATCTGCTTTCATCAACGGAGACCGGATCTTGAATCCGACCGAATTTGAGGCGCTTGAACGGTTGCTGCAGCGGCGCCGCAGCTGCCGCGCATTTCTTGCGCAACCTGTTGACCCCGCACTGATCACTCGCCTGTTCGCCCTGGCGCAACGTACTGCGTCATGGTGCAACACGCAGCCCTGGCAGGTGATCGTGACCCGTGGCGCCGCCACCGAGCGCTTCCGCGCCGCGTACATCAACGAGCTGCAGAACGGGTCGCCGGCGCCTGACTTGCCGTTCCCCGGTGAATACCGGGGCGTGTATCAGCAGCGTCGCCGTGAATGTGCACGACAACTGTACGAAAGCATCGGCATCGCACCGGGAGACCGCATCGCCAGCCAGCAGCAAACCCTGCGCAATTTTTCACTTTTTGACGCGCCGCATGTCGCGATTATTACCAGTGATCGCACGCTAGGCACCTATGGTGCGGTCGACTGCGGCGGCTACGTTGCCAACTTGCTGCTGGCAGCCGAGGCACTTGGCCTGGGGATCATTGCCCAGGCCGCACTGGCCAGCCACGCTGCGTTTGTCCATCGACATTTCGGAATCGACGAGGATCGCCTCGTGGTATGCGGTGCTTCCTTTGGCCATGCCGACCCCGACTCACCTGCCAATGGCTTCCACACCACCCGAGCGCCCGCGCAGGAGACGCTGTTGTGGCATGACAGCTGATATTGCATTGCTGAATGTACCGACGCCATCGCTGGCAAGCCAGCTCCTACAGGGGGGTATGGCATGCACGAAGATTGTGTTCGCCATCGATTTCTGTGGGAGCTGGCTTGCCAGCGATGAACGATAACGCGGTGAACCTGAAGGCATTCGTGCCAGCAACCTTTGATCAGGCCATCCGGCAGTGTCCTGATTTCGTGCTGAACTCAATCGCAGCACTGATCAGGAGGGATCACCATGGCCACCATGAAAGCCGCAATATTCGTCGAAAAAAACCGGATTGTGCTCGACGACAAACCCATCCCCGAAGTCGGGCCACTCGATGCCCTGGTTCGCATCACGACCACTACGATCTGCGGCACCGACGTGCATATTCTGCGTGGCGAATACCCTGTGGCCAAGGGCCTGACAGTCGGTCATGAACCGGTTGGCATCATCGAGCGGCTCGGCTCGCAGGTGCGCGGTTTTGTCGAAGGCGAACGGGTGATCGCGGGCGCGATTACCCCCAGTGGGCAAAGTTACGCTTGCCTGTGCGGCTGCGGTTCACAGGATGGCCCGGATACCCGGCACGGCTTTCGCGCCACCGGTGGCTGGAAGTTCGGCAATATCATTGATGGTTGCCAGGCCGAATACGTATTGGTGCCCGATGCGCTGGCTAACCTGTGTCCGATACCGGATGGTCTCAGCGACGAACAGGTGCTGATGTGCCCGGACATCATGTCCACTGGATTCTCAGGGGCGGAGCGAGGCGCGGTGGAGATTGGCGATACCGTCGTGGTGTTTGCCCTGGGGCCGATCGGGCTTTGCGCGGTGGCCGGTGCACGGCTTAAAGGCGCCACCACGATTATCGGCGTCGATGCAGTCGCCGAACGCATGAGCGTCGCCAAACAACTGGGCGCAACCCATGTAGTCAATTTCAAGCACGGCGATGTGGTTGAGCAGATCATGGCCCTGACTGATGGGCGTGGTGTCGATGTGTCCATTGAAGCATTGGGCACTCAGGGGACCTTTGAATCGGCGCTGCGGGTTCTGCGTCCGGGCGGTCGACTTTCCAGCCTGGGGGTTTACTCCAGTGACCTGCGAATCCCGCTCGATGCTTTCGCTGCTGGCCTTGGGGATTACAGCATCATCACGACCTTGTGTCCCGGTGGCAAAGAACGCATGCGACGTTTGATGGCGGTGGTGGCAAGTGGCAGGGTCGACCTGTCGCCGCTGGTCACTCATCGCTACAAGCTCGATGACATCGAAGCGGCGTATGAACTGTTTGCACACCAACGGGATGGGGTGATGAAGGTGGCGATTACTCCGTGAAGATCTATGGGGAAAAAAGGTTTTGCACAAGTCGTGAAACAACCATGAGCGTACATTTGCGCTATCTAAAGAGGCTAATAATTGACGTGCAACAACCCAGGCCTTTGAATGAGCGTCTTTTAAACGCGTCGTAGCGCGCCCATTCAACGGCCAGCGAGATAGTCAGTGCTCAAATTCCTTCAGGAAAGAAGACGGCAGGAGCTTAAATCGGCCAAACATCAAAGAAAATTCATATGTTCTTAGGCTGACATCTGGATTTTTTGATGTATTCCAGGGCGTCCCCATCCAACGTAGGAGCTGCCGCAGGCTGCGATCTTTTGATCTGCCTTTAAAAGATCGCAACCTCGTTGCACTCGACAGCTCCTGCACAGCACAAACAGCCACGCCATTGATCCGGTTTTATCCCCTCGAACTGGCTGTTGAAGTCGATTTCCACTACACCCAAACAGTTGTGAAACCGGCTTCCCGACGCCATCGATACCCGATTACCTGGAGTCAAAACCATGTCCGATAACCAACGATCCGATCTGTTCGCGCCACTCACGATCGGCGCAATCAAAGTCGCCAACCGCATTGCCATGGCCCCGTTGACACGTTCTCGCGCGAACATGGATGGCGTGCACACGCCGCTGGCAGTCGAGTACTACCGGCAGCGGGCGAGTGCGGGGCTCATCATCTCGGAGGCCACCAATATCTCACGGCAGGGCCGCGGCTATGCCTTTACGCCGAGCATCTACACACCGGAGCACGTGGCAGCCTGGCGTCAAGTCACCGATGCGGTGCACGAGGCGGGCGGCAAGATCGTGTGTCAACTGTGGCACGTCGGCCGGATGTCTCATGTGAGCCTGCAAGAGAACGGCGGCGCGCCTGTGGCGCCCTCGGCCATCCAGGCCGGGGAAGTGGTTTTTCTCGAATCGCAAACCCTGGATGCGCCTTCGATGCCCCGTGCACTGGGCACCGAGGAAATCCCGTTGATTCTGGAGGATTACAAACGCGCCGCTCGCTGTGCCCTGGAGGCCGGATTCGATGGCGTCGAGGTGCATTCGGCCAACTGCTACCTGCTGGAGCAGTTCATTCGCGACAGCACCAACTTGCGTACCGACCAGTACGGCGGTTCGGTGGAAAACCGCATTCGTTTCCCGCTGGAAGTGGTGCAGGCGGTATCGGAGATCTGGGGTGCAGATCGAGTTGGCGTGAGACTGTCGCCCATCACCCGCGCGGTCGGCGATACGCCACTGGACAGTGATCCGCAGGGGACTTATGGCTACTTTGCCAAGCAGGTCGGGCGACTGGGGCTGGCGTATCTGCATTGCGTGGAAGGTCAGACTCAAAGCGACAATGAGGCCGACGCCTTTGACTTCAAAGCGCTGCATGCGGCTTATGGCGGTCGCTACATCGCCAACAACAGCTACGACCGGCAGATGGCCCTCGACGCCGTTGCCTCAGGCCACGCCGACATGGTGGCTTTCGGGCGCCCCTTCATCAGTAATCCGGATCTGGTGGAGCGGCTGAAGCTCGATGCGCGGCTCACGGAACCGGACCGCAATACCTTTTACGGTGGAGGCGCGGCGGGATACACCGATTACCCGACCCGCACCTGATATACCCGGTTGCCTGCAGGTGCCGCGGCTCGGCGCATGATTCATTGGCCCTGACCATCGGCTTTGCGCTCCTGCCGTCAACCAATGATGATCGTACCGATGGCAATCACCGCGCATGCCAGTACCTTTCGGACAGTCAGTGTCTCGCCCAGGAAGAAGTATCCGATCAATGCGGCGAACAACACGCTGGTTTCGCGCAATGCCGATACCGCGCCCATGGGCGCGGCGGACATGGCATAGATGACGATGCCATAGGCCAGGAGTGAAACCAGCCCGCCGATGCAGGCCGTCATGAACCCGGGCCGGAAGGTGAATAAACTCTTCGCGTCGCGCACGCCGACATACACCAACGGCATCAAGATCCCCCACAGGGCGCACATCCATACCGTGTAGGCCATCGGCGCGCCGGACAGGCGCACGCCAATGCCATCCGTCACGCTATACCGATTCGCGCGAAGAAACGTCGACCACGGCTGTGGTGACTTCGAAGCCTGCGTCGAGCAGCACCTTGGCCGCTGAATTGGCGTTCTCCTGGCGCAGGTCGGCCAGCACGACATGCTTACCCGCGCTGACACGGCGGGCAATCGCCTGACCAATTGAACCCGCCCCTATGACGACCGTGACTTTGCTGGTGCTTTGCATGAAGACCTCGTTTGAACTCGATTAAAACCCTGGGGCGTATTGTTCGTCGCTGACCTGTTCCATCCAGTCGACCACTTTGCCGTCCAGCACTTCGGCAATGGCGATATGAGTCATAGCAGTGGTGGCGGTTGCGCCATGCCAGTGTTTGACATTAGGTGGGATCCATACGGTGTCCCCCGGTTTGATTGAACGAACCGGTTGCCCCAGCTCTTGTACCAGGCCGGATCCTGCCGTGACGATCAAGGTCTGACCTAGCGGATGGGTATGCCAGGCCGTGCGAGCACCCGGTTCAAAGGTCACGGTGGCACCGCTGACACGAGCCTCTTTTGTCCCCTTGAAGGGCGCGTCGACACGAGCAGTGCCAGTGAAGTAATCGGCTGGTCCCTTGGCAGAGGGTTGCGAGCCGTTCGGGTTAATGACGAGCATGGATTTGTCCCCCTCTGCGGTTGCATCAAAAGCGAGCAATGACAGCGACAACGCTGCGCACGCGAGATTTTTCATGACGGTTCCCTCAGGGCAATAGCCGTCTCTGACGACTTGAAATCGATTAATGGTGGAGCGAAAAGATGACTCGCGGGAAGCGAGATCTGAAATCTATCAGCTCCTCATTAATATGATTAGGCGCTAGAATCAGAAAATACATATGTGGGGAATTCATTAATGCTTAGGGAAAATGCCAGTGATCTGCTTGCCTTCCTCGCCGTCGCCAAGGAGCGAAGCTTTACCAAGGCCGCCGCCAGACTCGGGGTGTCCCAATCAGCGCTGAGCCATACGATTCGAGGCTTGGAAGCGCGGCTTGGACTGCGTTTGTTGACGCGTACAACGCGCAGCGTTTCGCCCACCGAGGCAGGCGAGCGCCTGATGAGACGAGTGGGCCCCCACTTCGAAGAAATCGAAATAGAGCTGGCTGGCCTGAGTGATCTGCGCGATACCCCCGCTGGCAATATTCGTATCAACGCGATGGACCATGTGCTGGATCAGATCATTCGGCCCGTGCTCAAAGACTTCCTTCCCAAATATCCCGACATCTCGGTGGAAGTCTGTTGCGACTACAGCTTCGTCGACATCGCCGCACAGGGCTTTGATGCCGGGGTCAGGTTAGGCGAGGACGTGGGGGAGGGCATGATTGCCACGCGCATCGGGCCGGATATGCGAATGGCAGTGGTTGGATCTCCTGGCTACTTTGCCGAACGTGAAATACCCGCGACCCCTCGGGCGCTCACGGCTCACTTGTGCAACAACCTGCGGTTGCCAACGAATGGTGGTTTGTACGCCTGGGAGTTCGCCAAGGATGGCGAACGTCTCAAGGTTCGCGTGACTGGCCAAGTCACCTATAACGGCGTGTATCAGTTATTAGAAGCGGCACTGGACGGTTTCGGGTTGAGCTACGTGCCCCATGACCTTGTCGAGCCTCACCTCAAAGCCGGACGCCTGATTCAAGTGCTGGAAGACTGGTCGCCCTGGTTTTCCGGTTTTCATCTTTACTACCCGAGTCGGCGCCAGGCGTCGCCCGCGTTTGCGTTGCTGGTGGATGCTTTGCGTTACAAAAAACAATCCTTACCAACCTCCTGATGACTGCGAGCCAGGTTGACGAGTTTCGGGCTCTGACAGGATGCAGACTTGGTCCGAGCGTTCGCTATTTACCGCCCGCTCATCTGCTCGGTCGCACACTTTTCACCTGCCAATTTCAAACTGATACGGCCCAGAAAAGCTGGACCTCATTGGTGAGGTGGGTATGTCTACCGATTCGAGTTTTCAAGACCAAACACAAGGTTCTGTTCCATCCAAGCCTGAGCCTGATTCAGATGAGCCGACGCTGGATCCAGACGATCCGAATAAATACGATCCGTTGAAAAACCCAAGCGATGATCGTCCAGAAGACTGGAAAGAACCGGGTGAGAGGACTACACCAGAGGCAGATGAAATAACGCCGCTATCAGACGATATGCGATAGGAGAGAAAGCCCGGCCAGCAAGCCGGGTTTTTTGTGTCCGCCGTTTGTCCAATGGCAGGCACTTGCAGCGCACGACCGTTTCTCATGTTTAAGCACGGAAAACCCGCGCATTAGATCGGAGAGCCACCATGGAAATTGACGAGAACGCACCAGGCAATAAGTCGCAGCAGCGCGAAACACGCACCACGGACAACGAAACTGGCCACGACCCGAGCTGGAACCAGTACGAAGTTCCGTTACCGACCGACGATGAAGCGCCTGTCGATGAAGATATGGCTGATGTGGCTGCTACTGATTCGGTATCGAGTGAGCATCCAAAAACTGGTACGAACAGCCACGTCGATAACCCGGACAACGACCCACAGATGAACGACCAGGACGAAAACGATAAGGAGGCTCGCGGGATGCCCGCGAGTGACCCTGAATCAGGTGCCTGAATGAGTTCGGATGATTTCCGATGCCCGCGCAACGCGGGCTTTTTTACGCCTCGAACAATCAAGTTAAAAGGCCGGCTTGGTGGGTCCGGGTGAACGAGCCGAACGATTTGAACCTGATGCACTATCTAAGAGTTATCCGTCTCGGGCGCACGGAAGGCCTTACTGTAGTAACCGGACTGGTCGAAACAGCAAACGTGCTTCTTGCCGGATGCGAGCATCTGGCAGGCATCACCGATGCGTTTTGCGCGGGTCTCGAGTTGCTTGGCTGAAGTAATCCAGTGAATCCAGTCTATTCGTGCGATGGTCGTCGTATTGTTCCAGACTTTACGTGCCTCAGGAGTGGCTGCCAGTGCCTCCTGAAAATCTGCCGGGATTTCAGGCTCGGGTTCCTTCTTCACAGGGGCTAGCTCCAGTGTAACGATGTCGCCAACAGCCGCGCCTGCGGCTTCGAGCATCTCTCTGCTGACCCGCAGCCAGTGGCTCAGCTGACCATCCGGCTCAAGGGTTGCCTGGAAGTGATGCGCATTGATTGTGCCTTCAACGGTCGTCCTGCCTCGCCTCGGAAGCCGTTCACTCGCGTCTCCTGGCAGTACCAGGAACGCCCAGGACGTATCATTACCAGGCTTTGCCGGACGGAGAAGCTTTGCTTCGAATCGGGATTTCACATCGATTGTTGTCATTGCAACTCCGAAACGTGGATGATCCGGCCCACTCCACGCGGGTGGGTTAATGACGGGTGGCCATGGCTTAACCTGAAACCCTGATTCGAGGCCTCGTGCACAGTGTGCGGGGCCGTCAGGAGCAAGGGGTTAAGCGTCGTGAGTCGTACCATTTCCACTCTGGCAGGAACCCGCCGCAAACTGGACGGCGGCGTGGATGACGCCGGACCTGGACAACCGGGTCGACATTGCGTCACGGGCATTGCTGGTGCAACAGGATGGAAAAAACATCCTCGTGCTGGCCGGTGCCGATGCGCTGCTGGCGCCGATACCCCGTGCCTGCCGCTGCCAGCCATCCGTTTCAGGGTTGCTGGAAAGCCTGGCACAGCATGGCACAGCATGGCTTGGGCGAAGACGATATCGATGCGGTGGTGCTGACCCATCTGCATGCACCGCTGTCCGAGGAGTTGCTTGAACGGGTCAGGGAAGGGGAGATGCCACGGCTACTGTTTCGCAAAGCGCATTACCTGGTGGGCGAACGTCACTGGGTGCGAGCACGCCACCCGCACCCAAGTGATCGAGAGCTGTTCATCTCGCCCCTTTTGCATCGCCTGGAAAACAGCGGGCGCCTGATCCTGATCGATGGCCATAGCTGCGACCGTCTCGGAAACGGCTGGCATTTTCATTTCAGCGACGGCTATACACCGGGGCAACTGTTGCCGGAAATCCTGCTGCCCGGCGGGCCTGTGGTGTTTGTCGGCGACCTGATCCCGGGAACGCACTGGCTGAGCTTGAACGTCAACAGCGCCTATGATCGCAATCCCGAATGCGTGGCCGGGGACAAGGAGCGCCTGCTCGATCATCTGGTGGCGATGCGTGGGCGCTTGTTCTTTTCCCTGGACCCGGACATCGCCATGGTCAAAGTCATGCGTGACCGGCAATCACGCTATGTTCCCTTTGATCCGTACACCTCGCTCAAACGTTTCGATAACTGAGCGTTGGTTAATGGTCTCAGCCCGTTTTTATCTGAACTCGTCGATATCCCGTCGCCACCGTTGGCTGGTCAGCCTCTGATTTTTTCCAAGGCCGAAACAATGCGCTCAGCCGCCTCTTGGTCACCACGGTGTTTGAATTCGCTGGCCACTTGGTTCAACTGCTGCGCCGTGAGACCAACATTCATGCTGATCTTCAGGTGCGACTCCAGCTGCGGCGCTAACCCTGGCATCGCGGCAAGTGCCCCAACGGTGGCCAATTCACGAGCAGCCCAATCGAGGTTGTCTCGGGCGAAGATATCGCCGAACAGATGAACCTTCAGAAACTGGTCAATCGCAGGGGCGAACTCAAACAGCGGCCCTGAGACCGGCGCACCCACCAGACGGGTTTGATTGTCGGTGCCCAGCTCGAGCAAAGCATGGCCCGACGGCACAGGGCCGGGTTCGCGTCCCGGTTCGTCGTGAGCGCCGCGTGCTTCGCGCTCTTGCAACACGCTCATCAGTAGCGCAAGTGCATTGAGGCTGCGCGGGAAGCCGGCATACGCATAGAGCTGAACGAGGATTTCCTTGCACTCACTAATCGTCAGACCGGCATCGAGACCGCGATTGAGCGCATCGCGCAAACGGGGCATATCGCCGGTCGCCATGCTGGCGCCGATAGGGGCGACAGTCAGTTGTTTTGCAGTCAGGGTTTGTTCAGTCACTCTCGTTGTCTCCGAATTGTGTGTGGTACTGGCACTCGATACGTGAGCACGTAACCCGTCCGCTGAAAACGTCACATCAGTCGCATCGGCGAGGTGGACAGCCGGTAGGGCAAATGGCATCCAGGCCGCTAACCAGAGGCCCTTCCATCCTGGGGAATGATCAATAACCATCGCATTGCTCCTTGGAATAGCGGGGTTCACTGGGAGTGCGGCACCGACGAACGTGAGGTCAGAAAGGTCAGCAGAGCGGCGAGCATCAGCATCGCGGCGCTGGCGATAAAGGTGCTCTGGTAGCCGAGAGCGTCAAACAGTACGCCACCGACGGTGGAGCCCACTGCGATAGCCAATTGAACAATCGCCACCATCAGGCCGCCGCCTGCCTCGGCGTGATCCGGCAAGGCGTGTGCAATCCAACTCCACCAGCCCACGGGCGCTGCGGTCGCAATAAAGCCCCATAGTCCGAGTAATACCGCGACAGGGATAACCCATGTGCCAGCAGGAATCAGCGCTAACGCAATAACCGCCATCAGCAGCGAGATGGTACTCAAGGTGCCGTAGAGGCTGCGCTTGAGGACTAAACCGATCAGCGTTGTGCCGCAAAAGCCAGCTACGCCTATGACCAATAGCAGCAGGGAAAGAATCGGCACGTTGACCTGGGTGACGGTTTCCAGGAACGGGCGCAGGTAGGTAAACAGCGCAAATTGGCCCATGAAAAACAAGCCAGCGGCGGCCATGCCTAGCGCCACTGTGCGATTTTTCAGCAGTTTGAAAACATTGCCAGCACCCGGCGAACGCTTCTGCGTTGCCATGCTTGGCAAGGTAATCCATTGCCAAACCAGCGCAATTAGCGCCACCGGAACCAGGCACAGGAACGCACCGCGCCACCCCACAACTGAGCCCAGATAACTGCCCAGCGGCGCTGCCACCACCGTCGCCAGGGCGTTGCCGCCGTTAAAAACGGCCAGCGCCCTTGGCACCTGTGCAGCAGGTACCAGGCGCATCGCTGTGGCTGCCGACATCGACCAAAATCCGCCAATCACTACGCCGATCAGAGCCCGCCCAGCCATGTAGATCAGGTAGTTCGGGGCAAGCGCCACAATGGTGCCCGATACGGCCATCAAACCGGTCAGGGCCAGCAACAGGGTTTTTCTGTCCAGGGTGCCGGCGATCCAGCTGATCGACAGGCTGGCCAACACCGCAAATGCGCCAGATATGGCCAGGCCCTGGCCCGCCATGCCTTGGCTGACCTGCAGGTCGTTTGCCAATGGAGTCAGCAGGCTGACTGGCATGAACTCCGAGGCAATCAGCGCGAATACGCAAAGGGTCATCGCATAAACACCTCCCCAATGACCGGTAGGCGTAGCTGTCTCGCTCAAGGCGCTGGCTCGCAGGTGGATTTCAGCGGTCATTGCAGGTGTTCCTGAAAGAACCGGGTCAGCTTGGCGAAAGGAATCAGGTCGACGCGATCGTACAAATCGACATGGCCTGCACCGTTCGACATATCGGCGCCTGACACGGTGAATGAACTGAATAGAAATCCGAGCATTACTAGAAGTTTTTTCATGGGGCGTCCTGTTTTGGGAAAGCTAGAGGTGACGCAGGCAGTTAGCGCGAAGATCGTCTCTCTTCATGGCGAGAGACTGGGATGCGGGGTAGTGTTACGCAATAACGAGATTTTGATTAGCTAATGAATGCTTAATGCGGATATAACCCTAGCTAATCAATCAATCGAGCGTGCTCGCTATGGCCAAACCCAATTTCAATGATTTGCTGGCTTTCGTGACCGTGGCGCGGGTGGGCAGCTTTACCCGCGCGGCGGTACAGCTTGGGGTGACGCAATCGGCAGTCAGCCAGGTGGTGTCCGCGCTGGAAGCTCGTTTGAAAATTCGCTTGCTCACCCGCACCACGCGCAGCGTATCGCTGACGGCGGCGGGCGAGCGATTGCTGGAAGCGGTGGGCCGTCGCTTCGATGAAATCGAGGCCGAAGTGGAAGCGTTGACCGAGCTGCGCGATAAACCGGCCGGGACGGTACGCATCACCTGCGGCGACAATGTCATCAAGACAACGCTACTGCCCAAGTTGACACCGCTGTTGCAGATGTACCCGGATATCAAGCTGGAATTCGATATCAACTATGGCTTTCGCGATATCGTCGCCGACCGCTTCGATGCCGGCGTTCGCTTCAGCGACACGGTCGCCCAGGACATGATCGCCGTGCCCATTGGCCCGCCTATACGAATGGCCGTCGTTGCTGCGCCAGGCTATTTCGCGAAAAACCCCGCCCCGGAACACCCTCGCGATCTGGCAGCACACCGCTGTATCGATATCCGTTTTCCCACCTATGACGGCGTGGATGCCTGGGAATTCGAACGTCTGGGCAAGAAGGTTAAAGTTCGTGTAGACGGCCAGTTGGTATTCAACTCCACCACCCATATCGCCGATGCTGCGGTCGGTGGCCTGGGCATCGCGTATCTGCCCGAGGACGAGTTTGCCCCGGAACTCGCCGACGGGCGGCTTATCCGGGTACTGGAGGACTGGTGTGAACCCTTCGGCGGTTTTCATCTGTATTACCCCAGCCGCCGACAACCCTCCCAGGCGTTTTCGCTGGTAGTTGATGCGTTGCGGGTTGATCGTTTGCCGCCGACCGGTTGAATCCACCGCCAAAAGAGGACATCCGAGATGCCCCCTTTGGCCAAGAGCTGACTCTGCTGATCAAGCTATTGCATCAACACCCGAATGCACGGCCTCTAAAAGTTGATTTTGAAGCCCAGCATCGCGTCGTACCCATGGCTATCCCCGTCGAACCCCTGGCGATAACCCGCCGAAGCGGTAAACGTGGTGCGACGGTTGGCCTGGTAATCCACCCCAACATTCACCTCGCCCCAGGTGCCCTGGATGTCGGCTTCAAACGGGACGTAACCCGACTCAGAGGAAAACTCGGTCTTCGGTTGCCCTTTGAACTCATGCCAGACACTGGGACGAACCCATGCGTTGGTGCGCCGTTCGCTCTTGTCGACGCCCTCGGTTTCCCAGTCTTTGGCGATGCGCACGCCGAGCCGTCCGATCAGCGATTCCACATCCTTGAAACGAATGTTGGCGCCGACGTCGTCACTGCTGTCCAGGTCGACGTAGCTGTAGATGGCCTGCAACTGAGGTTCGACGTACCAGTCCTTGTCGAACTCGTAGGGGTAGCCGTTTTCCAGAGAGGCGGTGTAGCCCCAACCGCGGGTTTTCAGTTTGGCCAGGTCGTTGGGCTTGGCCTCGATATCGAAGCGGTTGACCTGCAGCACGCCGTCCAGATACCAGCCGGAAGGGCCGAAGTGCGTCCAGTACGCGCCCACACCGTAAGCGCGCAAGGTGTCCTCACCGGCGGGACGGCGGGTGTAGTGGCTGACGCCAGCGCCGATGGTGCCGGCCGATAGCGACACACCGGCCTGCTCATGACTGCCATCGGCCCTGACTTTACGGTAGAGGTCGGTGCCGACCTGAAAGGCGGTCAGGTCGTAGTTGTACTTGGGGGTGTTGCCCAAGGCGTTCTTGCGATCGCCGTCCTGTTTGCCGCTGCGATAGATAACCCTTCCCCAGCCGCAGCTGGAGGCATGTGCTAAACGATTCACGACAGTTCGAAATACGAAAATCCCAAGCTGATAATGAACGTACTGCCGTCTGGTATCGCAGCAAGGTCAGCTGAATGGGTATCCGACACCCTTCGGGATGTTATGCGACAGCAATGTCACCTAATAATAGTTACCCAACAGAGGTCCATCTTGAGCAAAGACAAGCCAACTCAGGCCGTTCGCATGAGGGTCATTGTTGTCGCGCCGCCACCTGGCGTCCGATTCGCTGTTCAACGAGGTAGGTCGGAGCTACTTGAACCGTCCGCTGAGCATGTCGATGCTATTCAATTCGACTTCTCGCTTCGCTTGGGATCACCTCTACCGGAAGGTCCCAATTTACTTGGTGAGTTTGCGCAGGGCTCGCCCTCGGATCGCTTCGTCTACGTCAACTCAGGCACCCTTGCAGGCCAAACCGAGTCCTGCTGGTCACGTCGTGCAAAGCTGAAACTGGCCTCCATTCCGCACTCAATCGTCGAAGCTGCCGCCACTACGGCTGAGGCAATCATCGAGGTTCGCATTCCCGGCACCATGGGCGATGGCGGGCCGGTTTGCGCCTTAAGCAGCGTGCAAAAAAGGCGTTTTCACCAGTCAATGACCAAGCAGTTTGGGTCGTTTGCAGCCCTTTGCGACAGGCAGAAATCGGCCGATTCTGTTGAAAAAGTAGATCTCCTGCCTAGCCTGCTTGAGCTATGAAATAAAGTCTGTCGGGAATAAATGGAGTCTGTCGCAGGCTGCTGATTGCTTTGATCAGCGCCTGTTACAGACTTGAGGTATTCCAGTGATGGCCACGTGGGTGAACGACCGCACGCTTTGGGCCCTTTCAAAGCTGAGGAGCTTGAAAGGTTGGGCCGCCTGATAGCTAGTGGAGATGGCGGGACTGAGATGGACATGGCTTCACCCAAGGGATCTGCCACCGGTCATTCAACCGCCCCGGTCGCTAGACTATTAGTCGTCGGGCTCTGCGTAGGCTTCTGCCAGAAGGGCCTGGGCGTGACCTTCTAGGAAGTCGAAAACCTCCTCTTGGATATACCCGTTGTATTGCTTCCGCCGGCCCTTTGATACGACCCCATTCTGGTCTAAGCACTGCATTATCAGCTTGCTCAAGAGGCTGCCGCGCACGTCGTAGTTGTCATTAACCACCTTGAGCAACGTGTCGTATCGTTGCAGATACTCGGTTTCTTCCCTCAGTTCAATTTCCAATGCCCGCTTGGCCATTTCCAGCGTGAAGGCCACACATTCAGTCGCATCCCAGTAGCGATAGAGACTTGGGTCGCCGGTGAAGTTAAGCGACATGTTGTCGGCATCGATCCAACGAACGTCCCAGAATTGCCGGGCAGGTTTCGAGAAGGTCTGCAGAGCTTCAAGGTAGCGTTGCTCCTCTCGCTTCATGGCAACGGAGACAGGGAGTAACAAACCGTTCTCCAGCGCACCGCTGCAGCACAATGCCTGGTGTATCAAGAAGCGCGACAGTCGGCCATTCCCATCCATGAAGGGATGCAAGAACACGAACCCGAATGAGGCAATGCCGGCGGCCACCAGCGGGTCAAGCTCCAACGGTGCACGGTTTGCGAAGGCCATGAGTTCGAACATCAGATCCCGGCAAAGGTCTGGAGGTGGGGGGATATAGGTGACCCCTGCCGCTCCTCGAAAGGAGTTGGTCAGGTGGTTTTGTTCATGCCGGAAGGCCACCGCCCATTCAAGCGGTTGGGAAATTGCATTGTTTTGCAGAGAGACCAAGTAGTCTTCGGTAAGCGGCTGGCGGTCATGTGCCTGGCGCAGCAACTGAACGAAACGCTCTGACTTCTGCTGGCTTGGTGCTTCCTTTTCAATCGCAAATGAGGAATCTGTCTCGCTCAGGTACGCCCAGTTGATGGCGCGATCCATCATTTCCTTAGGCAAGGAAGCAATGAACTCTTTCGAACGCCCTAGAATGTCGTATTCAAGCAGGGCTTGGACCTCAGGCGTGCGCTCTACCGTCGCGCAATACTGGAGTGTCCCCAGCCCATTGAAGTCCACGCGCCAGCGGTTGTTTCGCACCGATGGGCCAGTGATGTACCGCTCTGGATCAAAAAGGAGGACGCCGGGGCCCCGAGGCTTGTCCGTGTAGTCCAGTAAAGCGCCGGAGTAGACTTCCCAGAGGAAGCAGACTTTGCGCATATAGCCACTGCTGGGAGATTGGGTTATGGCCTCGACAAGGAGTTGACCTTCAATGCGAGGCAGAGCCTGCGCCAAAATAGAGAGATTGACGCCCTCATGTTTGAGCGCAAAGATGATGTGGGCGAGAAAATCCCCAGCCTCCGGTGCAACCGCTTGCGGCACTGCAAGCGCGCCGTTGATCCGCTCAATGCGGGTGACGGGTTGAACGAGTGCCGGCGTCTTTACCCCGATAGCCTTCAGCCCCATCGCATTGATCAAATGGGCGTAACCCACTAGATTTCCCATTTTTCCCCCTGTCGTTGGCTAGATTTTTTTAACCGAGCCAAGATTTTCTTAAAATACGCGCCGAACACTCAGAAAATATTAACCGACAATGGCTGCGTAACCACTATTTTGGGCTTTCTGATTTTCGGCGCGCCGGGAATCTGTGTAGTGGTCATCGTGTGTTGTTCTGTTGGCTGTATTACGGCCCCGGACTCTCAGCGTGGCAGCCTGAAGGTAGGCTCATCAGCGAAACCAGAGCCAGGGACGTGTTTTGTTTCGCGTCCTCCCAGGCCCAATTCTCGGCTGCTCGGCTGAGCAACTTGCACAGGGTTGATGTGCACAACCTAAGTGTCGGAGCATTGGAAAACTATTTTTAACCAATAGCTTGGCATGTCCCCGACAGACTTTAATAGCAGCCGGTCGTGGGCCATACGAATAAGCGCAAGTTAGATCTCGTACTACGATGATGTTAAATCGACCGTCTCTTGCGCTTTTGGAAAAGCCGCATCCCTGCTTCCGGCCCTTGATCGAGTGGAATCGTGGGCCACGTATTGAGAAATCATTCGAAAAATCTGTCTATGCCCATTGAATGGGCTCTTTAGGCCGATTACTGCCCTGACGAAAGACTGTAATCGACCTCATGCCACTCTAATTCGGTTCCCGCCGTGGATTGACGCGTGGTAAGCGGCGATCGAGGAACTAAACGGTTCTGACTGCCAAAGATTTTTGCCGACGATACAGAATCGTCGTCGCCGTGAACCCGCACACCGCCGCGAACATCAGCCAGTAGGCAGGTGATGCCTTGTCACCCGTGGCCTGGACAAGCAGCGTCGAGATTGCCGGGGTAAACCCGCCAAACACCGCGGTGGCCAAACTGAAGGCCAGTGAAAACCCGACTACCCGCACGTTCTGTGGCATGACTTCGGTCAGTGCCGCGACCATGGCGCCGTTGTAAATGCCAAAGAAGAACGAGAAGTACAGCAGAACAGCGAGCAGTCGTTCGAAACTCGCCGCCTCTGCCAGCCAGTGCATGGCGGGATAGGCGGTGAAGATGCACAGCAACGATATCGCCAGCAACAGTGGCCGACGGCCAATGCGGTCGGAGAGGGCGCCGCCGATAGGCAACCAGATAAAGTTGCTGATGCCGACCAGCAGTGTGACTGCCAGACTGTCGGTGGTGCTCAGGTTCAGTACTGTCCTGCCAAACGTCGGTGTGTAGACCGTAATCAGGTAGAACGTGGTGGTGGTCATGGACGCCAGCAAGCCGCCCGCCAGGACGGTGCGCCAGTTGTCACGCATCGAGCGAAAAACTTCGCGAGTGGTTGGGCGATGGCTGCGAGCAGTGAAGGCAGCGGTTTCTTCCAGTGAGCGGCGAATAATGAAAATGAACGGGATGATCACGCAGCCAATGAAGAACGGAATACGCCAGCCCCAATCGGCGATTTCAGCGGCTTGCATCGTGGCATTGATCGTGTAGCCCAACGCGGCCGCGACGACGATCGCCACCTGTTGGCTGGCCGATTGCCAACTGGTGTAGAAACCGGTGTGACCGGGGGTGGAAATTTCCGCCAGATACACGGAAACACCACCCATTTCCGCGCCGGCGGAGAAGCCCTGGAGCAGCCTGCCCAACAACACCAGAATCGGTGCCGCCACGCCGATGGTGGCATAGCCCGGCACCAGGGCGATCAATACGGTACCGGCGGCCATGATCGACAGCGTCACGATCAGCCCCTTGCGACGGCCCACCTTGTCGATGTACGCCCCCAGCACAATGGCGCCTAACGGACGCATCAGGAATCCGGAGCCGAAAACCGCGAAGGTCATCATCAGCGAGGCAAACTCGCTGGTGGCTGGAAAGAAGGTCTGGGAGATGTAGGTCGCATAGAACCCGAACAGAAAGAAGTCGAACTGCTCGAGAAAGTTACCGCTGGTGACCCGCAAAATGGCGCCCAATTTGGACCCCTTGGCTCGGGTTGTTGCCGTTTTTGTTTTCATCATGGCTACCGTTATGCTCACTATTGTTTTTGGAATGAGTGCTTTAGCCGTCAGTCGCTGCCGGCGTTGATCGGGTTGGGTTGACGCTTCTCGATGGCGTGTTTGAGCAGCGCTGCGCTACGGAATATTCCATGGGCGAATTTGCTGTAGGGCATGGTCAAGAAAAACGCCATGACCAGGCCGAGATGAATCGCCAACATCAAGCCCAGGGCGCTGGTTTCACGCAAAGCCAGTAGTGCCAGGCCGCTTGCGCTGACCAGAAACAGAAGCGCGATGAAGCCGCGATCCATGGGTTTTTGGTTCTCATCGCCGTGCGCAGGGTTGCGACGCAGGTTCAGCCAAAGAAGACCCGCCGGGCCGATCAGCAGGCCGATGCCACCGGCAATACCCAACATCACCGGCAAGCTGAAGATCGGATAAGGCGCCGACCACTTCAGCAGATAGTGAAAGAGCGTGGCGACACCGGTGGCGGCGAAGCACAGCATGAAGCCGTAGAAGGTGAGGTGGTGGAATCGACGTCGCCACAAGGTGAATTGATCGTCGGCGTTGTTGCAGCCTTCGCCATGGCCGCCGTCCAGGTATTTGAGCTTCGCGACGTTGGCCGTAGCCTCCAGTGCAGCGGACGTTTTCAGCGGCAGTGGCGCTGCGACCGGTGAAACGTTGTGCCAGAAGCGTCGTACACCCATGGTCAGGGCAAGTACCGCAAAGCCGAACACTGATCCGAACATCAACGCCAGGGTGTTATGCGGGAAAATCCTGTAGAAGTTGCCCCCGGGAATGGCCGTGAACAGGTTGCCCATGAGCATCAGGGTCAGGCATAAAAACAACGCCAGTCCCCCACCGGAGGCCAGTGCCAGGGTCAGTCCGTTGCGCTGATACAACCTGCCCATCACTTGCGGCCAGGCGTATTCGGCGTAAGTATCCAGGCGCACTTTGGCCATGGCTTTGGGTATGTTGACGTCGAATTCGTGTGGCGCGGCGTACTGACAGGCGTGCAGGCACGCGCCGCAGTTATGGCACAAGTTCGCCAGGTAATGGATGTCGGCCTGAGTGAATTCCAAGCGCCGGGTCATCGCCGGAAATACCGCGCAAAAGCCTTCGCAATAACGGCAGGCATTGCAGATGGTCATCTGCCGCTGGACTTCACTTTCATCAAGATTCAACACCGGGATCAACCCGCCCGACGCTTGGGGATCAAACAGTTGCATGTCGAGACTCCGTGTTTGCAGATGAAACGCCAAAGCCCACCGAAGCGGCCGCCTGCACACCGGCGATGCGACCAAACGCGGTACCGATGGCCATGCCGATGCCGGCGGTGTAGCCCTTGCCCAGCACATTGCCGGCCATCATTTCTCCAGCGACGAACAGGTTGGGGCTCGCTTTGCCGTTGAAATGCACGGCAGCGGTTTCGTCGGTGGCGAGGCCGAGGTAGGTGAACGTGACACCCGGTTTAAGCGGGTAGGCGTAGAAAGGTGGTTTCACCAATGGCCGCGCCCAATGGGTTTTGGCGGGCATCAGTCCTTGGGTGTGGCAGTCGTCCAACGCCGTGTGATCGAACGTGCCAACGCGGCAGGCGCTGTTGTAGTCCTCGACCGTCTTGACGAATTTTTCCTGAGGCAGCTTCAACTGGCGGGCAAGGTCTTGCAGGGTATTGGCGGTGGTGCCGGGAAAGACCGGCGGCATGAAGCGGCCGATGGCTTGTTGATCGATGATCGAATAGGCCTGCTGACCGGGTTGTCCGGCCACCAGACGCCCCCAGATCGCATAACGTTTTGGCCAGAAATCCTCACCTTCGTCGTAGAAGCGTTCGCCATCACGATTGACCACCACACCCAGCGATACGCAGTCGATTCGGGTGCAGATGCCGCCGTCGTAGAGTGGCGCACGGGCATCAATCGCGACCATGTGTGCTTGCGTCGGATCGCCGATCACATCTGCGCCAAGGTCGAGCATGCGCCGTAGCAAAATGCCGGTGTTGAATCGGGTGCCCCGGATCAGGAAATTGTCCGATGGCCATTCACCGCGTTCGTTCTGACCCCAGGCTTCGCGCAGCCATTCACGGTTGGATTCGAAGCCGCCGGCCGCCAAAACGCAGGCCCGGGCTTCGATGCGCTCGGCGGCGAAACGCTGACCATCGACCTCATGTTCGCCCACATGGGCGGCGACGAATTTCCCCTCATCCAACTCGATGTCGGTCACTTGCGTGTTGTAGCGAACTTTTACACCCAGGCGCTCGGCGCTGCGGAAATACGCATTGACCAGCGCTTTGCCGCCGCCCATAAAAAACGCATTGGTCCGCGCCACATGCAGCGCGCCGGACAGCGGTGGCTGAAAATGCACGCCGTGTGAACGCATCCAGTCGCGGCACGAAGACGATGCCCGAATGGCAATGCGTGCAAGCTTTTCATCCGTGAGGCCACCGGTGACCTTCAATAGGTCTTGCCAGTATTCTTCTTCCGGATAGGCATCGATCAGCACGTCCTGCGGTTCGTCGTGCATGCACCGCAGGTTTCGGGTGTGTTGGGAGTTGCCACCGCGCCAGATTTTCGCAGAGGCTTCCAGCAGCATCACGCTGGCGCCCGCTTCTCGCGCCATCAGAGCGGCGCACAAGGCAGCGTTGCCACCCCCTATGATTAAGACATCGATCATTATCGCTCCTCAATTTGCAAGGAAGCGGGAACGAAGTGCTCCTTGCGAGTGGGGAGAACGATAGGGCGGGGAAGGAGTGGCCGAAAGGCTGCTTTTGACGCGGGGTGTTTAGTTTTTCTAAAGGCCTGGTCGTCAGGAGAGACTTAGTGTCCGGGGTTGAAGGAAGATTACGCTTCTACTCCTTCTATCCACGTAGCTCCAGGCCACTGTTTGTCGACGACCAGCTGTCGCGCCACATCGACGATGACCAACCGCGTTGCCAGAGCCGCAGGAGAGAGTTCGTCGTCAGCCAGCGTCGCCAAAAGATTACGCCGGCCCACATGGGGATCGGCAATCCTGATCAGTGAAAGTCCGGACCCGTCTTTCAATGCAGCGGCGGCCCCGGGTTGTATCGTTGCCGCATGACCGGCCCGAACGGCGTTCATCAAAACAGCGAGACCGTCGACTTCCATAATGACATTGGGTGTTAGCCCGACCCGCTCGAACGCGCTCATCAATGCCGAGCGCAATCCATGTTGTGCGCTGGGCATCACCAACGGCAGGCCGCCGAGGTCGGCTAACTGCACGCTGTCACCAGAAGGCGCTTGAGGCAGGCTGGGCGAGGCAATGACAAACAGCTTTTCATCCAGCAGCGGAGTCACGCTCCAGCGTTTACCCCCTTCGAGCTGGAACAGGATGGCCAGGTCAATTTGCCGTGCGTTGAGCTGCCCCGCCAAGTGGCCGGAAAGCATTTCCACCAAATGCAGTTGTATGTCCGGATAACGCGCACGCATTGCGTTGATCAACGGCAACGCGAGCACCGTCGCGGTAGTCGGTGGTAAGCCGACGCTGACATAACCGCTCATTCGCCCGCGATGGGCGGCCATGATTGCGTTTTCCGCCTGGCGTAGCGTCAGTTGGGCATGGTGTAAAAACGCAAATCCGGCGCTAGTGGGCGTCACGCCGGTGGAGGTTCGATTCAGGAGGCGGGTGCACAGTTCGCTTTCCAGCTTGGAGATTTGCTGACTGAGGGCTGACACACCAACGTCCAATTCAAGTGCCGCACGCCCCAGGCTGCCAAGCTCGATGATTTTTACGAAATAGCGCAGTTGTCTCAATTCCAATGTGGCTGCTCCCCGCGAATTTGTTATTCGAATATCTGAACGTTTGCCACGCAAGTTACGAAGCCCGAAGAGGCAGCATTGTCGCAGGTTTGGGTTGACCGTTGAACGCGTGCGCTTTGTCGAGGACTGGTAAGCAGCTGACCCGAAGCTGTCATCGAGACTGTGGCCACTGATCCTGGATTTCATACCAACGTGGTTTATAGACCAGTACGCGAGTAGACCGGCAGTTTCGAAAGCGCCCTGTGCATGACAACCATAAAATCGGGTCGAATGAACGCTGCAACGGTACTGCCCCCGCAAGCGATGCGGGTGGCGGGTTTTCATGGGGTATTCCATTGGACGATCAAAAAACGGCGAAACATCAAACCACAGCGGGCCGCAACTCTTGCGCCAATTCAATCAGGGCACGCAATCGCGCCGGCACGAAGCGATGGCCCGAGTAGTAGAGCCTCAACCCGCCAAACGACGGGCACCACGGCATCAACACCGGCACCAGGGTGCCGCTTGCCAGTTCTTCCAGGATGAACCACTCCGAAATGAAACCAATGCCAAGGCCCAACAACACGGCCTGTTTGATGGCCAGCAACTCGTTGGAGGCGAAGCTTACCGGCAGATCCATCTGCAGCTTTTGGCCATCGCGTTCCAACTCCCAGTGGTAGAGGCCACCATGGGCCATGCGCATGCCGATGCTCCGGTGGGTGAGTAGATCTCGCGGATGCTCAGGCACGCCGTGGCGTTCGAGGTACTCGGGCGTTGCTACCACGAGCATCCGGATGTCACCTGACAGTGCCACGGCAATCATGTCTTGCGGTACAGACTCTGCCAGGCGAATCCCGGCGTCGAAGCCACTGGCGATGATGTCGACCATGCTTGATTCGCTAACGATGTCGATGCGTACTTCTGGATAGCGTTGAGCGTACTGCTTCAATAGCGGATCGAGCAGCAGGTAGGCCGCGCCATGCGGTGCATTGATGCGCAATGTGCCGCTGGGTTCATCGGGGCCGACGCTAGCTTCTTCGCCGGCACTTTTGATCTGTGCCAACGCAGGTGCGATGCGTGCCACATAGCGTTGCCCGATATCAGTGAGGGCAACGCTGCGCGTGGAACGATTGAACAGGCGCACTTTCAGGCGTGCTTCCAGGCCGGCCACCGCGCTGCTTACGGCGGTAGTGGACATGCCCAACTCCTGTGCTGCGCCGCGAAAACTGCTGCGGCGCGCAACGGCCAGAACCACTTCCAGCTCGGTCATTCCTGTTCTGTGCATGGATTGTCCTGAATACAAGGATGCGTCATAAGCCAAAGGATGGCTTATCGGAATAATGAACCTTTCTTAGACTTCATCACAGAGGCTCGATTCAGGCGAGTCATTTGAGCGAGGAGTCGCCATGCAACGCATTGAACATATCTACATCAACGGCGAGTTCGTCATTCCACACGGCCTGGAATGGTTCGACCTTCATAACCCGAGCACCGAGGAAGTCATCGGTCAGGTTCGGCTGGGCGATGCACTGGACGCACAGCGTGCGATTGCAGCCGCGAAGGTTGCGTTCCCGGCGTGGGCTCGCACTAGCCGAGAGGAGCGCATTGCGGCACTGCAACGCATGCACCGGGCCATGGCGGCAAGGGAGGAGGAGCTGCTGGAAGCCATTCTCGTGGAATACGGCGCGCCTGCGGTTCGCGGGCGCTGGATGGCGACTTATCCGGTCGATGTGATTGCGCAAGCAATCGATGCACTGGAGGCGTTCGAATTCGAGGAACAGGTCGGCATGGCCAGGGTCATTCTGACGCCCGTAGGCGTGACTGGTCTGATCACGCCCTGGAACAGCAATGCGGGCTTCATCTGCAACAAGCTGGCCACCGCGCTGGCGACAGGCTGCACCGCCGTCATCAAGCCCAGCGAGATGAGCGCGTTGCAGACGCAGGTCGTGGTCAGGGCGTTGCACGAGGCGGGTCTGCCACCGGGTGTATTCAATGTCGTCAACGGACGGGGCGAGGTGGTTGGCGAGGAGATCGCCCGTCATCCCGACGTTGCCAAGATCTCGTTCACGGGTTCGTCCGCTGTCGGTCAGCATCTGGTAAGAACCGGTGCCGACACGATGAAGCGCGTGACGCTCGAACTGGGCGGCAAGTCGCCCACCGTGGTGCTTGAGGATGCTGATTTCCAGGCGGTCATGCCGTTGGTGCTGCAGGCCGGATTTCTCAACAGCGGCCAGGCTTGCATCGCGGGCACTCGTATCCTCGTACCGCGCAGCCGGCTGGCAGAGTTCGAGCGGATTGCGAAGGAGGGGGTATCACGGATTCAATCGGGCGATCCACGCAACGCCGACACCGATATCGGCCCGATGGTGAGCCTGAAACAATGGGAACGGGTGCAGCGCGATATCCGTATCGGCCAGGAGGAGGGCGCGAGGCTGCTGGCGGGTGGCGAAGGTCGTCCGGAAGGCTTGCACGCCGGATGGTTCGTGAAGCCCACGATCTTCACGGATGCCAACAACCGGATGCGCATCGCGCGTGAGGAAATTTTCGGCCCCGTGCTGACGATCATTCCCTACGAGGATGATGCCGATGCGATCAGCATTGCCAACGATACGGACTACGGGCTGAGCGCCCTGGTGCTGGGAAAAAGCGCCGAACGTTGTATGAACGTCGCTCGTCAGATCGATTCCGGACGCGTGCTCATCAACACCCTGGCCCACGAACCGCGTGCCCCCTTTGGTGGATTCAAGCATTCAGGTCTTGGGCGCGAAATGGGCAGGTGGGGGATGAGCGCGTATCTGGAACCGAAGACGTTGATCAGTTATGCCCCGTTGAAATAGCTGGGTCAGGTTCTGTCTGGGAGCACTGGATGGGAAATGGCAGCCAACGACAGCTACCCCGATGGCATCGACTCTATTTTTGATTTGTCCCAAATCTTTCTTGGCATTTACCTGCGTTGTTCGGCTTTTTTAGCTTGCTGAAACGTTTCATCGAGTTTATAAAAATCGCACAACTCCAAGAAAGGCTGTTGCCATGACCCCGCTCAAACTCTTTGTGACTCTCAGCGCACTGTCCGCTGCCTCCCACGCCATGGCCTGGGATTACGTTCTGCTCGACACCGACAAAGCCGCCCAGAACTGGCAGGTCACCAGCCAGCAACTCGGCATAAAAACCGACAAACCCTTCAGCGTTGCCCTGCGCACTTTGCACGGCGGTCGGCAGGAGGGGGTCAGCATCGTCGACATCGATAACGGCACGATGAAACTCTCGGTAGTGCCGACTCGCGGAATGAACGTCTTGCAGGCCTCGGTCGGCAATGTGCGCATGGGCTGGGATTCGCCGGTCAAGGAAGTGGTCAATCCGTCCTTCATCGAACTCAATGGCCGCGGTGGTCTGGGTTGGTTGGAAGGTTTCAATGAACTGGTCACCCGCTGCGGATACGAATGGGTCGGCCACCCCGGCGTCGACAACGGCGAACTGCTGACCCTGCACGGTCGGGCCGCCAACATTCCTGCGAACAAAGTCACCCTGCACATCGATGAAAAACCACCGTACGCCATCACCCTGCGCGGCGAACTGAAAGAGCAGGCATTCAAGAAGGTCGACTTCTCCGTCGCGACCGAACTGGTCACCGAACCCGGCAGCGTAGAGTTCGCCCTAAACGATACCCTGACCAACAACGGCGACTATCCGAAGGAATACCAGGCGCTGTATCACAGTAACTTCAGTACCCCGTTCTTGGAGGAGGGCGCTCGTTTCGCCGCGCCGGTGAAACAGGTGTCGCCGTTCAACGACAAGGCCAGGGGCGATCTGCCCGACTGGCAAACCTACCGCGCACCGACCAGGGACTACGACGAAACGGTTTACAACGTGGTGCCGTACGCCGATGCCAAGGGCGATACGTTGACCGTGTTGCATAACAAGGCCGGCAGCCTGGGCGTTTCGGTCGGCTTCAATACCCAGACACTGCCTGTGTTTTCCCTGTGGAAAAACACCGATACCCAAGGTCAGGGCTATGTCACGGGGCTGGAGCCGGGGACAAGTTTTTCCTACAACCGCCGTTATCAGCGACCACTGAACCTGGTACCGACAATTGGGCCACAGGAACACAAGCAGTTCCGCATCAGCTACAGCTTGTTGGCGGATAAGGCGGCGGTGGATAAGGCCTTGAAGCAGGTGAGCGAGATTCAGGATGGGCGGAAGACTGAGGTGCGGCAGACGCCGTTGGTTGATCTGACCAAGGGGTGACACCGGCTGGAGCATGGTCTGCCGATAGTGCGGCGCCTCGGCAAAAAGTTCGCGTCTGATCCCGTCGGCTTGTTCAAGGTCCGCCAACAGGCGCGCGACCTTGAGCAGTCGATGGGCTGCTCGCAACGACAGTGTTAAACGCTCGCAGACGGATCCCAGCCAACTCGCTTGACGCAAACACCACCACGAGCACCCGCAAGGATCAAGTCACGCCACCGCTTACATCCTGTGGTGTTCCAATGCATTCGATGTTGCCGCTGACCTTCAGGGAAAACTCTTTTCCATCGCGGATGAACGGCCAGTTGGGTTCGGCACGCAGGCAGTTGTGCCGTAGCAGGTCTTCTGGTTCCTGGGGGATGCCGTGGCGCTGCAGATACTCGGGCGATGCCACCACTACCTGGCCGGTGTCGCCGATCCTGCGCGCGGTCAGCGGGCTGTCGGGAAGATAGCCAAAGCGGACTGCGACGTCGGCCTGCCCGCCGAGAATGTCGACCACTTCGTCGCCGAGGGTGAGGTCGACGACGATGTTCGGGTAACGGGCGCTGAATGCTGCAACCAAAGGAACGATGGCCAGCCGTCGGTCAGTCGGCGAACTTGGAGTTTACTCAGAAACGCGATGTCCACTCCGATTACAATCGCCGCCGCTGATCGAAAGCGTTTTTCGATGGGTACCCTTTACCTATTCCCGAAGCTGCCTGCGTTACATCCGGCCATCGAGAATGGGTCCCAGGCCTGGTTTCTGAAACGAGCCCGAAACCCTCTCTCTAAAAATAAGCCGCTCTCCATAAAATGATACGTGTGCCGACTACAGCGGAGGACGTTGCAATTTGACCCACTCCTGTACGGTTGGTCGTTGCCATTGGCGCTGCGCGTACTCCACCAGCGCGGGTGGTACGAAGTCACCATTGAATATCAGCCGGTTGAGCATCAAGGCCAGATCCACATCGGCGATCGACCATTGGCCGAACAGGTACTCGGGGCTGTCGGCCAGTAGCGTTAGTGCGGCACCGAACAGCTTGTGCGCTGCCGACTCGGCAGTTGGCGACAAGGGGTTTGATTTGAGTCCATAAAACACAACCAATGTGGATCGTTCCTGCCGAATGGGCAGCAGGTCACTTCGCACCCATGCCTGGACTTGTCGTGCCTTTGCATGCTGCATCAGGTCTCGTGGGTAAACCGGCGCCTGGGGGAAAACGTCTTCCAGGTACTCAGTGATCGCCGACGATTCTGATAAGGCGAAGTCGCCGTGCACAAGCGTGGGTACCCGCTGGGTCTGCGAGAGGCTGGCATAGACCTCTGACTGGTTTTCGGATGCGTCGAGGTCTAGCGGGATCATTTCAAATTCGATGCCCTTTTCGCGCAGTACCACGAAAGCCGACATGGCATAGGGGCTGGAAAATTGAGAGTCAACGTACAAGCGCAGGCGGGAACTATTCACCGGGTCATCTCCTTATGCAGAAGGAGGCACGCTACGAGATCCACAGCGATAAATAAAATTCATGATTTTCATGGGCGTATTCCTGACCGGAATACGCCGCCCGTCCGAACGGTTTCAACCATGAGCGAACGCACCCAGCGATGAGCAGCATCACGATGCGTCCGTTCGTGCCAGGTCAAGGTTTTCCTGAATCCTGGTATTTCCACAGGCGGCTCCAGCGTCGTCAGCCCAACGTTGTGTATGGCCAATCGGCGCGGGACGACAGCAATCAGATCGCTGTACAACAAAATCTCAGGGAGTACCAGAAAGCTGCTCACCGATACCGTGACCCGCCGTAATCTCCCAAGCTTTTCCAGTGCCTCATCCGTCACCCCGTGAAACCCGCCTCCGGAGGGCGAGACTAAAGCGTGATCCAATGCGCAGAATCGATCCAGTGAAAGGGTGTTATCCAGGGCATCTGGATGATCAGCACGCATCACGCACACATAGCTTTCATCAAAAAGTGCTATCGAATGCAGTCCTGGTGTTATGGCTTCAGGGGTAACCAACGCGAGGTCGATTTCACCTCGATCCAGCTGACTCTGAAGTTCTTGATGGTCGACGGGTTGGACGCTAACGCGAATGTTTGGCGCTTTCTTCCTTAAGGCGCTCAGGAAGGGCACGACTACGGCGCGCAGTGCATAGTCGGTCGAAGCAATTCTGATCGTCATGCTTGCCGTCAGCGGATCAAAGTTTTGCGGTTGAAGCATGCCTTCTATATCGGCCAGCAATTGCTTGACCGGCGTTGCAAGTTGTTCGGCGCGCAAGGTCGGCACGATACCCCGCTGGGCGCGCACGAAAAGAGGATCATCGAAGCTTTCTCGGAGCCTGTTGAGCATGCCGCTCACGGCAGGTTGCGTGAGCGACAGGCGATCCGCGGCTCGCGTCACACTGCGCTCATCAAGCAATGCATCCAGTGCCTTGAGCAGGTTGAGATCGAGTTTTCGGATATCAGGATTCATGATGCTCTAGATAAAATATGGCGATTGGTCTTATTTCAAGCCTACACCCATCATGGCGCCAACCCATCAATCGAGCGTTGAATTTTCCATGAACGAGATCATTTGGCCCCAAGGCTACCTGCCAGGGTTTACCGAAAACTTTGTCTCTAACGAAGTCATTATCGCGGGTTTGAGTGCAGCGCAGATCTGGCCGCTGCTGAGTCAGGCGCACAAGTGGCCCACGTACTACGCCAACTCGGCAAACATTCAATTTCATGATTACAGCGGGCCGGATCTGCAAGACGGCGTGTGTTTTTACTTCGAAACCTTCGGCTTTCCGGTCGAGGCCCGATGCAATGAGTACGTGCCTCCAACCCCCACCTCCCCGGGCCGAATTGCATGGCATGGATGGGCGGGTGAGGCTGATACGCGGCTGGATGTTCACCATGCCTGGCTGATTGAAGATCTATCCGGAGGACGCGTTCGCATCCTCACTCAGGAAACACAAAAGGGTAAGCCTGCTGAGGATCTGGCCAAGGCCAAGCCCAATCCGATGATCAACGGCCACCAGGACTGGCTGGACGGCTTGGTGAGTGCAGCACGCTTGGCATCTCGGTAATCAGATCTCCGTATGATTTCTCCCTTATCGGACCGGGAGCAGGCGCGCAGATTGTCCGCCATTCACCGCAGGCAGCTGGTGCTACACGCCGCAGCGCTCACGCCTGCACCTTTGCCCTGCGCCTGCGCGTCATCCAGGGCAGCGCTGCGATCGGGGTCACGGCACCGATTCCCTGTCGCTGATTCGCTGCGCCCAAAGGTTTCCGCCGGCGGCCACTATCACTCTTCTCAGTGTTTCGGGCTGACTTAATCCGTAGTTTTGCTCGTCAGGCTTGACCTCGACAGTTCGTCAGTAAGCTACTAATTATCGAGGCAGGCGCTGAAGCGGCTCGCTTTAAAAGTTTTATCGAGTTAGTCAGGACTGACTATGCATGCATCAGGTGTTCAAAATGTTGGAGTCACTGTTTAGGCTTTAATGGATCCATTAATCTTATTATTTCGGAGAAAACTTGACTTGTATTGGGTTGATCCGATTTACTGGATCCATAAAAACAAGCCTGTCCGGAGAATCCTATGTATCCGAAAAACACCTGGTATGTCGCCTGCACCCCTGACGAGATTGCTTCCAAGCCACTGGGGCGGCAGATATGCGGTGAGAAAATCGTTTTCTATCGTGGACAAGAAGGGCGCGTTGCCGCCGTCGAAGATTTTTGCCCACACCGCGGTGCCCCCCTTTCACTGGGTTATGTTGAAAACGGCAACCTGGTCTGCGGCTACCACGGCCTGGTCATGGGCTGTGACGGCAAGACCGTCGAAATGCCCGGTCAGCGCGTACGGGGCTTTCCGTGCAACAAGACTTACGCCGTTGAAGAGCGTTACGGTTTCATCTGGGTCTGGCCCGGGGAGCAGGACAAGGCTGACCCTGCACTGATCCATCATCTGGAGTGGGCGGTCAGCGATGAGTGGGCGTATGGCGGGGGGCTGTTCCACATCAACTGCGACTATCGATTGATGATCGATAACCTGATGGACCTCACCCACGAAACCTACGTGCACGCCTCGAGCATCGGCCAGAAAGAGATCGATGAAGCGGCGCCGGTCACCACCGTCGAGGGTGACGAGGTGGTCACCGCGCGACACATGGAAAACATCATGGCGCCACCGTTCTGGCGCATGGCCCTGCGTGGCAACAACCTGGCCGACGACGTGCCGGTAGACCGCTGGCAGATCTGCCGCTTCAGTCCGCCCAGCCACGTGTTGATCGAGGTGGGCGTGGCCCACGCTGGCAAGGGCGGTTACGACGCCGAGCCGCAACACAAGGCCGCGAGCATCGTGGTCGACTTCATTACCCCGGAGACCGAAACATCGATCTGGTACTTCTGGGGCATGGCGCGCAATTTCAATCCCCACGACGAAGAACTCACCGCCAGCATCCGCGAGGGCCAGGGCAAGATCTTCAGCGAAGACCTCGACATGCTCGAACAGCAGCAGAAAAACCTGCTGGCCAATCCCGAGCGCAACTTGCTCAAGCTCAATATCGATGCTGGTGGTGTGCAGTCCAGGCGCGTGCTGGAGCGAATCATCGCCCGTGAGCGCGCGCCGGCTGTCGAGCTGATCGCCACGGCAAACTAGCTCGAGCGCTACGCCATCCACTCCCATTGATACTGTTCCCGGCCACTGCGGTGGCCGGTCTTGAAGGTGCGCCATGATTGAAGTCGTCGTGACATCCCGCAACAACGAAGCGTTGGATATTTGCAGCTACGAGTTGGCCTGTGCACAAGGAGGGGAGTTGCCCGGCTTCAGTGCCGGTGCCCATATCGACGTGCACCTGCCCGGCGGGCTGATCCGCCAGTACTCGCTGTGCAATCACCCGCAAGAACGCCATCGTTACCTGATCGGCGTACTCAAGGATGTCGCCTCGCGCGGTGGTTCCCAGAGCCTGCATGAGCAGATCAACAGCGGCGATCGGCTGTTCATCAGTGAGCCGCGCAACCTGTTCCCGCTGGTGGCCGAGGGGCGGCGCAGCCTGTTGTTCGCCGGTGGCATCGGCATCACCCCGATCCTGTGCATGGCCGAGCACCTGGCCCACAATGGAGCCGATTTCGAGCTGCACTACTGCGCTCGTTCCAGTGAGCGCGCAGCGTTTGTCGAGCGACTCAAAGGGGCATCCTTTGCCGATCGCGTGCACCTGCATTTCGATGAAGAGACCGATTCGCGCCTGGATGCCGCCGAGGTCCTGGCCAATCCGCAGCCTGACGTGCACCTGTATGTCTGCGGTCCTTCAGGTTTCATGCAGCATGTGCTCGACAGCGCCAAGGCCCAGGGCTGGAGCGACGAGTACTTGCACCGTGAATACTTCGCCGCGGCGCCGGTGGATACCAGTGCCGACGGGTCGTTCCAGGTCAAGCTGGGCAGCAGCGGGCAGGTGTTCGACATACCGGCCGACAAGACGGTGGTCCAGGTGCTGGAAAGCCACGGCGTCGAGATTGCGCTTTCCTGTGAGCAGGGCATCTGCGGCACGTGCCTGACCCGTGTGCTGGAAGGGGTGCCGGAGCACCGTGACCTGTTCCTCACTGAAGAAGAGCAAGCGGCCAATGACCAGTTCACGCCTTGCTGCTCAAGGGCCAAGTCCAAGCTGTTGGTGCTGGACCTCTGAACCCGTCGGTCACTCGCCGCGTGCGATCACTTTCATCCGGTCGCTGTTGCTGATCGCACCGAAGACTTCGGCGTAGCGCAGTGTCGCATTGGCGTGTTCACGCATGATGGCTTCAGCGCGTGCGCCCTGGCGGCTGACCAGCGCGTCGAAGACCGAGTGGTGTTGCATGTGAGCGAAGTTAAAGCGCCGGTATTCGCGGGCCATGTCCTGGCGATCGATCGCGAGTGCCGAGACGGAAGCGAAGGGGCGATGGTCGTTGCGCGCCAGGGCTTCGGCAATCGCCGGATTGGCGCTGCTTTCGACGATCACCTGATGAAAGCGCATGTTGAGGTCATGGAACGCCTCGAGGTCTTCTTCCGTCACGTAGCCTTTGTCGAACAGTGCATCGCCTTGCACCAGGCATTCGCGCAGCGCCGCCTGCGCCTGCTCACTCAAGCCGCGTTCGGCGCTCTGCCGCGCCGCCAGACCCTCCAGCACCCCGCGTACCTCCACGGCGCCAGCGATATCGTCGGCACTCACCGAGCGCACCTGATAGCCCCGGCCACCATGGCGCACCAGCAAACCTTCCTGTTCCAGGGTGAGGAAGGCCATGCGCACCGGCATGCGCGAGACGCCGAAGCGTTCCGCCGTCGGAATCTCCATCAGTCGTTCGCCGGCCGCCAGTTCGCCCGAGGCAATCATTTTGCGCAGTGCGACCAGCACCATTTGACCCGGTTTGCTCATGCAGGCGACTTCCAGAGGGGAGGGCGCCATAGTACCGCAAGGAGTGAGGAGATGCAGGGGCGACAAGCGCCCCTGGCGGGGAGGATCAGAGTGACAGTGGGTAGCTGACGATCACCCGGGTCTGATCGAAGTCGCTGTTGAAGCTACGACGGTTGGTGGCGTTGTTGACCCGCACGCTGAGGTTTTTTAGTGGGCCGCTTTGCAGGGTGTAGCTGACCTCGGTGTCACGTTCCCATTCCTTGCCGTTGCTGCCGGCCTTGGTGGTTGCGTTTTCGCCGTGACCGTAGCGGGTCATCAGCAGCAGGCCGGGAATGCCGACGGCGACGAAGTTGTAGTCATAACGCGCCTGCCAGGAACGCTCGTCGGCGTTGCTGAAGTTGCCGTTGAACATGTCGTTGCCCAGGGTCCGCCCGCTGCTGCCATACACCGACATCCAGCCGGTATCGCCGCTGACCTTTTGCAGCCCCAGGTACAGGGTATGGCCACCCAGGTTGGCCGAGAACAGCCCGTAGGCGGTATGGCTTTGCACGTTGCCGATCAGGGCGCTGCCGTCATCCTTGTCGATGAAGTAGCCCAGGTTTGCGCCCAGGGTCCAGTCACCGACTTTCTGTTTATGCAGCAGGTTCAGATAGCTTTGCTGATAGATGTCTTCGAGCTGCGAGTGCCAGGCGCCGATCAGGGTTTGTTGCTCGTTGAAGCGGTATTCGGCACCCGCATAGTTGAAGCCGTCCGACATGACGGTGGGCGCAGCCCAGGCCGAGAGGTCTTGCATGTCCGAGGAGTTGCGCAGGCTCACCGAGGTGTATTGACCGCCCTGCAGGCTCAGGCCGGGAAGCTCCCGGGACACCAGCATGGCGCCCTGGAAGGTCTGCGGCAGCAGGCGTCCGTCGTCGTAGCGCAGCAGCGGAATATCCGGCATGAGCTCGCCGAGCATCATCTCGGTGTCGGAAATACGCATTTTTGCCGCCAGCCCCGCGCGTCCGTAGTCGTCGGCGGCGCGACCATCGTCGTGCACCGGCAGCAGCTCCGAACCGCTGCGTTGCGGGCCGCTGTCGAGCTTGACGCCCAGCATCGCGATACCGTCAAGGCCGAAGCCGACAACGCCCGGGGTATAACCGCTGCTGAACTTGAGGATCGCGCCCTGAGCCCATTCTTCTATCTTGCTCTTGCTGGCGCCGGGATCGTTGAAGTCACGATTGAAATAGTAGTTTCGCAGGGTCAGGCTGGTCTTGGAATCTTCGAAAAAACCGTTGCTTTCAGCGTGCGCCGAAGGCATCAGGGCAAGCGCTATGGCACCGCCGAGCAGGGCTCGGGGAGGGAGAGGAAAGTAAGTCATTATTGTTGTTTTCCTGGAGGATGTTGTCAGTAGCGAGGGCGGGACCTCGCTACTGTTTGCGCGGCTCAGGCCTGGATAGGCTCGGCACCTGGTTGTGTTTGGGCCTTGGGCCGCAGTTGCAGCAACACGGCAGCGGCAATCACGAAGACCACGGCGAACACCCCATACAGGTGCAGTGGCTGCCAACCGCTGTCGAGCAACAGACCGGCAACGGTGGGCGACAGGATCGCGCCGATGCGCCCGATACCGATGCCCCAACCGACCCCTGTTGTGCGCACTGAAGCGTCATAGACAATCGGCGACAGCGCGTACAAGCCAGCCACGCAACCGTTGGCGAACAAGCCGATCAGCAGGCCCAGGCCGAGTGCCATCGACACCGATGATGCAGAGCCGACGAACAGCACCAGCAGGCCCGCGGTAATCAGCATGAACAGCGACAGCACCCGGGTCAGGCGCCAGCGCGAGGCCAGGCCGCCAATCAGCGCGGCGCCGAAGATGCCGCCGACGCTCAGCAGCACGCCGCCGCTGATGCCTTGCTGTGCCGATAGCCCGGCCGAGACCAGCAGCTTCGGCGTCCAGCTCATCACGAAGTAGAAGCCGAACATCACCAGGAAAAACAGCAGCCAGATCAGCAGGGTGGTGCGTCGCGAATCCGGCGAGAGCAACTGCGCCAGGCGGCCACGGCCTGAAATCGGCGCTGATGTGGCGACGGGCAGTTCACGCAGTTCCGGCTGGCCAAGACGTGCGGCCAGGCGATTGATGCGTGCCAAGGCATTTGCGGGACGACGGGCGATCAGGAAGTCCAGCGATTCAGGCAGGTACAGCAACACCAGGGGAATCACCGCCAGGGTCACGGCGCCGCCGAAGATGAACACCGAACGCCAGCCAAAGTGCGTCAGCAGCCACACCGACAATAGCCCGCCAAGGGTCGCGCCCAAGGCATAACCGGTGGACTGCAGGCTCACCGCCAGCCCGCGCCAGCGCTTGTTGGCATACTCGCTGGCAATCACGTTGCTGCTGGCCAGGATTCCGCCGATACCCAGGCCGGTAAAGCCACGCAGCAGCGCCAGTTGGAGCGGCGTCTGACTCAGGGCCGACAACAGCATGCCGATCCCCGAAAGCAGCAGGCAAAACAGGATCAATGGCCGACGTCCATAACGATCCGCCCACGGCGCAATGAACAGCGAGCCTGCCGCCATGCCAAACAATCCGGCACTCAACAGCAATCCGATCTGCGCGCCATTCAAGCCCCATTCGGCAGACACCGAGGAAGCCGTGAAGGCCATCACCAGCACGTCGAAGCCATCGATCATGTTCAGGACAATGCAGATGCCCACGGCCAGCCATTGGAAGCGCGCCATGGCACGCTCATCTACCACGCTCTTCAGATCGACACTCATGGCTGCCCCTCGAGAAGAGGCTGCATAGCGGCAAAGCGAGGAAGGCATACGAAGCTGGGTGCAAGCCGAAGCTCGAACCCGATTGAGAACTCATTCATCCTGACACCCTTGTTATTTTTATGAGCGGGCAGGTGCTGTACCTGACACCGTGCAGTGCCAGTCAATCAATTTATGGATCCATTGAAAAGTGCGTTAATTGATTATTTACCGTTGAGTTTTCTGTTTAATAGTTTTAATCGTTTAATATCAATCAGTTATGGCTATAAATAAAGCGTTCGATTATCGGTCGTTGACGGTTATTCCTCGACAAAGGATCCACTGTTCGATTCCAGTCGCAGAATTTTACTCAGGAAGTGCACCCCAAAGTCCTCTTGAAGGCCGAGGCGCATGGTCCCCGCGGCCTGGCTTTCACGCAGGGTCTGGAAAGTGCTGTCGTTCAGCTCAAGCAAACAGAGGATGTCATGGTGGTGATCACCACTACGGCCAGCGAGGAGTGGTCGTTTGGAGGAGGGCGGGTTAACTAGCGGGCGCCTTCACGGGATCTGGCAGGCCGTGAGCAGGTCTTCAACGACATGATTTACCTCGCGCAGAACCTGTCAGAGAACTTCGTTGCCGAGGGGTTTTATTTGCAGGAATGGGACAAGACCGTCACTGATAACTGCGGCACTTTCTTTGGTGTGGATCCGGTGGCCAATGGCTCGAACCCGCGCTTTAGCTTGAGCCCTGGAGCCGTGAATATCCGTTGCCGGACAGGCTTGAAACCGTCCGGCACATTGCGGTGTGACCACGCTAACTCGATCCGTTATCGAATCAACGGCACGCCACTGAGCGTTTGCAAGTCCTCAAAACTGATATCAGCGACAATCTCCCGGACCTTCAAGCCATCCGCAGTAACGTCCAGAATAGCCAGGTCGGTATAAATCCGAGTCACGCAGCCAATGCCGGTCAGCGGGTAAGTGCATTGCGGCACCAATTTGCTTTCGCCCGTCTTGGTCAGGTGATCCATCATGACAAACACCTGACGTGCGCCTGTCGCGAGGTCCATCGCGCCACCCACCGCCGGAATGGAACCTTCGGCGCCGGTGTGCCAGTTGGCGAGGTCGCCGTTGACTGCGACCTGGAAGGCGCCCAGCACGGCAATATCGATGTGGCCGCCGCGCATCATCGAGAACGAATCGGCGTGGTGAAAATAGGCACCACCAGACAGCAGCGTCACATGCTGTTTGCCCGCGTTGATCAGGTCATCGTCTTCCTCACCCGGCGCAGGACTCGGGCCCATGCCCAGAACACCGTTTTCGCTGTGCAGGAACACTTCCTTGTCACCCAGGTAGTTGGCCACCAGCGTGGGCACGCCAATGCCCAGGTTCACGTAGGAGCCTTCGAGAATATCGTCGGCCACGCGTTGGGCCATTTCGCTACGCGAGAGTTTTTTCATAACAGTCATGGCAGGCCTCAGTTGACGTTGGCTTTCGAGATAGGGGCTTGCGGCACGGCGACCACGCGCTGAACGAAGATCCCCGGCGTGATGATGTGTTCGGGGTCCAGCTCTCCCAACTCGACGATCCGCTTGACCTGGGCGATTGTGGTTTTCGCGGCCATTGCCATGATCGGTCCAAAGTTACGCGCGGCTTTGCGATAGGTGAGATTGCCCCAGCGATCGCCTTTCTCGGCCTTGATCAGAGCGACATCGGCGTGCAACGGCATTTCCAGCACATAGTTGCGACCGTCAATCACCCGGGTTTCCTTGCCTTCGGCGAGCAACGTGCCATATCCGGTCGGCGAATAAAACGCACCGATTCCAGAGCCTGCCGCGCGGATACGTTCGGCCAGGTTGCCTTGTGGCACGACCTCAAGCTGCACCTTTCCTGCCAGGTAGAGTTCGTCGAAGACATAGGAATCGGATTGGCGTGGAAACGAGCAGATGACCTTGGCAACGCGCCCGGCTTTGAGCAATGCGGCCAGGCCGATTTCACCATTGCCGGCATTGTTGCTGATGATGGTCAGCTCGCGAGCGCCCGACGCTATGACGCCATCTACCAATTCCGACGGCATCCCGGCGGTGCCGAAGCCACCGACCATAATGACCGAACCATCGGCGATGCCGTCCAGTGCAGCAGCGACGGATTCGAATGTTTTGTTGATCAAGGCGTACTCCTGTTTTTATTTGGCCGAACAGAATGATCCGACTGCAAACCGCATGAATCGCGGTTATTGCGTAGTGCATAGCGTGCCAAACAATGAGTGAAGGAGGGTGTCCCGACACGCGATGTCGTGCGATTAGCGAACGAAACCGTGAGTAGTTGAACGTTCATGAATGAAAGACTTTGGCCGCCACATAAGCGCATACATGACATTCTTCGCGAGCAACACAACTAATCGAACGACAAAAAAACCGGCCTTGCGCCGGTTTTCCTGTTTCTTTGAAACTCACCTGATCGAGAGCTCAGAGCGTAGCTTTGACCTGCAAACCGAGCACCAGCGCATTGTCAATGTCTTGCCCGGAAAACGCGCCCGGTTCGATGATGTATTGCACATTCGGGCGCAGCGTCAGCCAAGGAGTGGCTTGGTAGCCATAGCCAAGCTCGATCAGTTGTTCGGCACTGTCCAGATTCGGGTACGTTGTGCCATTGGCGAGCGAGGCGTCCTGCTGCACATCGCGGCTGCGTGGATTGGGCACCGCACGGCCATAGCCCAGAGCGACGGTGTCGCGCGGGCGACCTTCGAACGGTTTGTACAGAACCACGCCGGTGCCGTACCACTTGCTGAACGGTGAAGCCGCTTCGCTGGCTGCCGAGTATTGGCCGAAGGCGTGCAGACTGCGGCCCTCGGACGTTTGCGAGCTCCACACGGCCTGATCAATCAGCAGGTAATGACCGCTGCGGCCGGACACTTCTTTATCGCTGCCGATGCGTGTCACGTCAGAACTGTCGTAGTAGTAGCCAACCTTGTACTCGCCGGGCAACTCACCCGCGTGCTTGTACACCAGTTCGATCGGCACCACGGTGCCGGTCGTATGTTTCGGGCCCAGATGCCAGGCACGACTGGAATTGCCGTTGCTTTCAGGATCGACATTAAAGGCTGCCACACGCAGCTGCCAGGACGACGACAGGTCGTACTTCACGCGCACGCCCAAGTGGGCGTTGGGGTAGTTGGTCCAGCCACTACCGCCAGACATGTTCAGCGGATGGCCGCAGAAACCAGCGTTCATAAAGTTGCAGAGAATGCCACTGTCCAGGCCACCGAGATCGTTGCCCATGGCCATGTAACCGAGCTTCACGTTGAGCGCCGGGGTGAACAGGCTGCGCTCATAACTCAGTTCAGTCAGGCGCGTGTAGAGACCGCCGTAGTTTTCCTGGATGGGCAGACGGTTGCCGACCAGATCCTCGGAGGCGCTATTGCCGCGTCGGTCGTTGATGGTCAGCTGGATCTTGCCGACGTTATCCACGCCATACAGTTTGCTCAGGTCGAACTGCGCGCCGAGCTTGATGTTCTGCGAGTAACGGGCCGAACGGTGCAGGCCGCCATCGGCGTTGTAAGCGGTTTCGCCGCTGTAATCGCCGGTGAATTTGATGCCGTCCTGATCCATCTGCTGGCGCAGACCACCCCAATCACCGGTCAGGGTGTTGCGGGTCAAAAGGTTCGAATCGGTATCGGCGAAGGCGGGAAGGGTGGCGCTGCAGGTCAGGCCCAGTAGCAAGCCGTTGAGCCAGCCTGCATGAGAAAAGCGGACAGCCAAAAACATGTGAATCTTCCTGGGGGAATCTTGAATGATTTCGCAAAGCGGCGCGGCACCCGCAGGTGCCGCGCTCAGAGAGATTGCCCGCCAGTGAGGCGGGCACTGCGGCTTACGGCAGGGCGTAAGCCATCACGTAGTCGCCGCGATCGGTCGACTGGCGCGCACCACCGGCGGTGATGACGATGTATTGCTTGCCGGTTTTCGGCGAAACGTAGGTCATCGGGCCACCTTGGCTACCGACCGGCAGACGCGATTTCCACACTTCCTCACCGTTGCCGCTGTTGAACGCGCGCAGGTAGAAGTCCTGAGTGCCGGCGATAAAGATCAAGCCACCTTGAGTCGACAGGGTGCCGCCGAGGGTCGGCAGACCGATCTTGATCGGCAGGTGCATGCGGATGCCCAGTGGACCGGTGTCTTCAACGGTGCCGACCGGAACTTGCCAGGCGACTTTTTGCGTCTTCATATCGATGGCAGTCAGCGTGCCGAACGGTGGCGCCTGGCAAGGAATGCCGGCCACCGACAGGAAGCGGTTCTTGTTCACTGCGTAAGGCGTGCCTTTGAGTGGAACGGCGCCCATGCCAGTGTTCAACGCTTCGCCACCGGAAGTGGCCTGACCTTTGTTCTGCGACGGGATCATCTGAATCCACAGACCCAGACGCATGTCGTTGACGAAGATGAAACCGTGCACCGGGTCAGTGGAGATGCTGCCCCAGTTCATGCCGCCCAGCGAACCTGGGAAACTCAGCGATTTGTCCAGGCCCGGCGCAGTGTACAAGCCGTCGTAACGCATGCTCTTGAAGTCGATACGGCAGAGCAACTGATCGTACGGCGTCGCGCCCCACATGTCGGCTTCGGTCAGGTGCTGAGCACCGATCTGCGGCATGCCCACCGATTTCGGCTGGGTTGGCGAGTACGGTTCGTTGGGGATGTTTGCGGCTTTGACCGGCACTTCTTTAACGTCGGTCAGCGGCTTGCCGGTGGCACGATCGAGCACGTAGATCTGCCCGGCCTTGGTGCCGATGACCAGCGCCGGTACGGTTTTGCCGTCCTTGGTGAAGTCGATCAGGCTCGGCTGCATCGGCAGGTCGAAGTCCCAGAGGTCGTTGTGAACGGTCTGGAAAACCCAGCGTTCTTCACCGCTGGTGGCGTCCAGCGCCAGGATCGAGGCGCCGTAGGTGTGATCAAGTTTGCTGCGCTCGACACCATAGATGTCGGTGGAGGAACTGCCCATCGGCAGGAACACGGTGTTGGTCGCCGGGTCGTAGGACATCGGCGCCCAGCTGTTCGGCGTGCTGCGCACATAAGTACTGCCGTCGGCCGGCGCGTTGCGATCCTGCGGGTTGCCCGGGTCGAATGCCCAACGCATGGCGCCGGTGATCACGTCAAAGCCACGGATCACGCCACCCGGCATGTCGGTTTGCACGTTATCGGCCACGCGAGCGCCAACCACCACGGTGGTGCCCGCCATCAGCGGTGCGGAAGACAACTGATAATAGCTGTCCGGAACATCACCCAGGCCTGCCTTCAGATCAACCTGACCGTTGTTGCCGAAGCCCTGGCAGAACTCGCCGGTGTCGGCATCGACCGCAATCAGGCGGGCATCAATGGTGTTGGTCAGCAAACGGCGCTGGCAATTGGCTGCCGGGGCAGGTGTGGCTTCGATGATGCTCGAGTTGCTTGGCTGAGCGATGGTCTTTGTTGCATCGAAATAAGCCATGCCACGGCAACGCTGCCAGACTTTCGACTTCGCATTGATCGCGTTTTTCCAGAGTTCCTTACCGGTGTCCGCATCCAGTGCGATCAGGTTGTTGTGCGGCGTGCAGATGAACACCTTGTTGCCGATCTGCAGCGGGGTGAGCTGGTCTTCGGCGCCATTGCCATCGCTCTCGGCGACGTCACCGGTGTGATACGTCCACGCGACCTTCAATTTGTCGACGTTATTGCGGTTGATCTGATCCAGCGCAGCAAAACGGCTACCGCCCTCGGTATTACCATAGTGAGCCCAGTCCTTTTGCGCGTTGGCTGGCTCGACGGGCGTTAGACCCGGGCCAGTGCCCGTGGCGGCGACAGTCGGGTGCGCAACAAACATGTTGCCAACGGCCACCGCCAGCGCAATCGCCAACACCGCAGCGATGCCATAGGCACCGCGACCCGGGACGCCACCATTGGCACGCTTGAGCAGCGGGTAGACCAGCGTGACCGCCAGGCCAACGGCGCTGAACATGAACAGGCGCGAGAATACCGGCCAGAAAACCAGCCCGGCATCGCTCACAGCCCAGATCGCCGTGCCCACCAGAAACGCAGCGAACAACCAGGCACCGGCCGTTTTGAAGCGCGCGATCAGCAGACCGGAAACGGCCATCACCAGCCCACCCACCAGGAAGTACCAGGACCCTCCCAGGCTGACCAATTTCATGCCCCCAGCAGCAAGTGCCAAGCCGAGGAGGGTGATGATCACGCCCAACCCGACCAGAATGAATTTTGATATGCCCGAGAGGCGTTGACTCTGCTTCACGTTAAATGTCCCGTTGAAATGATTTGCGCATTATATAGATAGCTAACTACCTAGTTAAATCATAAATTCTGATTCAAGCGTAGATCGCTGCTCAATTGCGCGCCTGATCGAAGACCAGCGCGCCTCAGGGATTGGCGGGATCGTTGAAAGGTTAGCAAAAGGCTCTTTTTTGTCAGGGATTGGCGGATTTGTGACAGGTATAGATCGCGGCTTGCCATTGCGGGACGCCGACCAACGACGGTGTAGTGTTGAGACCCGTGAGCCAGAAAGCGGGTTAAAGTGGTCATCAATGTCTGCTCATAAGCTCCCGCCACTCGATTCGCGGAGTTGCGCCAAGCGGTTTCAGCGAACGATCCGGGCAAAAACAACCGTATATCTATCGTTATGTGAAAAATGAATCGTCCGCTGTTTGTTTCTCTGGATGGGCCCAAGGGCGCCGGCAAAACCACACTGTTGGAGGCCATTACCAAAGCGCTAAGGGCCGACAACAACATGGTAATCCGGCTTTGCGAGAGAAAAAGCGATCCCTATCGGGGTGAAACAATGAGCCTCGTAAACAAACTCGTCAGAAATCCCACCCGGGATCTGGAGTGGGCCGTTTGTCAGCGCCTCGCTGATAGCCGTAGCTGGATTTCCCGGCACGCGCTGCCTAAACAGCCACCGGGCAGCATCATCCTGATAGATCGCTGGTACCCGTCTGATGCCGCGTTTCGCCGGATAGTCCCGTTTGCAGAAATTCTACAATTGAACATTGATCGAAACGTGCGCGTGCCAGACCTGCATGTCGGGGTTGTTACCGCCCCTGAAATTTCATGGGCGAGGGCAGCGGCACGACGGCGTGGGCTGAGCAGCACGGTGATGCATAAGCTGGAGGAACATGTCGCGTGTACCCAGGCGTTCGAACAAGCGATTTCAGATAACGGCTGGGTTTTATGTCGTAATGAAGGAACGATCGAAGACGCCACGATGCAGGTAGTTTCGGATATCCATAGGGTCCTTTGATGCCACGTAGGCGAATCCCGCTGCGCAGGTCTAGATGCAGTGAGATTGCCGTAGATAACGATCGTTAGCAGGATCGAAACGATTGGGGAGTCAGCATGGACATTGACGAGAACGCACCTGGCAAAAAATCTCAGCAGCTCGAAACGCGCACGAGAGTCGCACAAGAACAGCTAAACAGCTTTTACACACTTCGTTTAACATAATATACATTATGCGTATCGTGGTATTACAGGATCAGGCTCGTTGCACACAGATTTGAAGGCTCAAACCACCTCTCTGAAACCTCATCGTTCTGTCAGCTCATCAATGAATCTCAAATACTCTGGAAACTGTTCACTGAGTTTCTGTCGGTTCCCCATTTCCATATCCGCAAAATCAAACCGCTTCGCTGATTACGCCGAATCCCGCAGCCCCCGTCATCAGCCGTGATGCTTTCCAGATACCGCCCGGTACGTGCAGCTGCAGACTTTTTACGGCGATGACATCGCTGCCCATCACAATCGTTTTCAATGTGCCGTCTGGAAAAATCAGCGTGTATTCGATCGCATCACCTAGTCGTGATGCACGATGTCTGATTTATTGAGGTGGAAATGTCCTGTGGGCGAATCCTGGTCAGCAAGTAATAAATAGACGTCACGCGGAATCGTGGGCCGGCCGCGGTGATCAGCATGGATTGATCATCGGACTGAAACGTTCGGCAGTAGTATCCGCCTTCCTGGTGTGGGACCCGATAAAGTGTGGCGATTAATTGCTCAGTAGCTTCTGGTGTTGTCCTGTTCATGCAATCTTCTTTTTTTGTATTTAGATTGCATTTCGCTACTGTTAGCCGACGTTTGGCGAATAACTCGACTAAACAGGCATTTAGCGTAGTTATAATTTATTCGCCAAATACAGGTTCTGGACGTCCTTCATCCCATCAGTCAGCGATTCGTGTTTTCGTTGATCATTAACTATTTTCGCGTGTATTCCAAACGCGCTTTACTTGCAACAAGCCAAGTCGGGCGCGTGTATTTGAGCGGTTTGTGAAAGTTTGCTGTTTGCGGATGACCAAGCATGTATCGGCATGAGCAAGACACTTGCTCATTGCCAGCGCAGGGAGATCAGGTTCTGAACCGATCTGATTTTGCATTCTTGCCATCGACGCAGATATCAATACAAAGGCCAATAATATATGGATATAAACCGCACATCCTTGCCCTCCTCTTCATTTGACCTACGTCCAGAGCCACAATCAGCAATCAATCACAACGCTGAATCAATAACGAACATCAAGAATCTGATCGAAACCCTGCACGCCAACAACATCACCACAACAAAACCCTCGCTTGAAACATTGCTCAGCAAAGAAACACGGTCTCTGCACAATCAAGTCAGCGACCTCACCACAATCAGTGCCTGCTGCAACGTTGAGACGTTACAACGCGGGGAATATAAATTTACCGATCTGAGGACCGACATCACTTATACGGTCGATCCCGTAAAAACCAATGCACTCATGTCCATACTCAACGATCACCTGGCCGAGAAATCGGTAAGTTTTTCGGTGCCCGCGGTCAGCTTTCATGACATGCAAATTGAGCCGTTGACCCCATCAGACTACAAGAGCGGCTTACCTTTCTTGCTGAGTTGTGAGACCCGGCATTGTGATTTCATTGGCGGGTTCGGTGGCAATTATCCTTTAGCGGAGTATCTGTCAGCCGACGGTATTTCTTGCAAGATCACCCGCGCCGCGCATTACGTGGGGCATGTCAATGCGTGGAAAGATGTAGAAGGCAACATCCTGCTCGGAACGTTGGCCATTAATCAAGAAGCGGTCAAAACCAGTGTATTGAGGCAGACGCTTGAATTGTTTGCCAAAAGCTTGCTGGAGAGTAACCCGGGTAGCCAAAAAATATTATTGGGAATGGGCGGACAAAATCTTTCAATACTTTTTCCAGATCAATTTATGGATGGAGGGAATGGGCACTCTCCCTTGGGAAAAGTCCGGCATGAAGACAACGCCATCGAAAAATTCCCTGATGAACTACAAACGCTGGAGCAGATTACCGGCATGCCTCCTTACGGAAAGGTGAACATAAATAACCAAGACAACATCGGCATGAGCCCCAACAACAGGCTGGATATGAAAAACGCTGTGGTGTTCATGGATGATCAAAAAGCCCTGTACGTCGACGTTAAAGCCAGTGAGTTGCTGGAGCAAATCCATACCAAGTCCGCCTATCGAGAGCAAAAAAACCGCAGGGCAACGGAATGGCAACACATTCAACAGCAAGGGGAAAAACACCGTCTGGATAGGTTTAGTGAAATCGAGTTCCATCTTCTCCAGCAAGGTGTCACCGACGTCAAGCTTGAACACTCACAAGGTCAGGACGTAACGATATCGACGCCGCGAAAACCAGAAAATCTGCCTTATGCAGTACTGGATTCCCAACCGAATGGCGACCGCTTTGTTACTAAACTGAGGGTCGGTGGGCAACGCCCCCAGATTTAAAAAAACCTCGGGCAATGCTGACGACAGCGTTTCGCCGTCGCCAGCCAACCAACATTCAAAGAGCACTCAAACATCAATTTGGGTCCAGCAACCCACCACTCCAGTGACGCGACACATTGCTGCCGGTGAATTTCGCCACCACTACGCCCTGCGAGATCAATCGATCGCGATAACGCGTGACCATGCGCCCGGTTTGTTCGGCCACCAGCACCACTTCCGAAGACGGATCGCCCGCACGGCGCAGAATTCGCGCAAAACGCTGGCCTTGCTCCACGACATCACCCAATTCTTTCTCAAAGATCAGCACACCAGGTTGCGGCGCGAGAATGGTCTCCATCTGCGCCATGTCCTTGACCTCGACAGGCCACTCGCTGCGTGAGGCCGCCTCATCGATGATCCCGAAACCACACAGCCAGGCATACAGTCCTTCTGCATCTTGCGTGGCGTAACGGTCGTTGACGTCGCCCTGCCCTCGCAGTTCCAGGGTTGCAGCCATGCGGCCCTGCGTGGTGCCGTCGCGCAACCACGGCGCGATGATGGTTTCCTCGAATGAGCCATCGCCGCCATCGTCCCAGATGATCGCCACGTCCATCTTCATTGCCCCCGCCAGTTCGTGGCCTTGGGGCCAGAAGCTACGGTGTACGTACATATAAGGAAGCGCTTCGTCATCGGTGTGCAGGTCGAGCATGACGTCTGCCGGTGCGGCCAGTTGCACCAATTTCTTTTGCCATTCCTGGACATTGGTGGACGGCTGTTCCATCGCCGCCGACTGATCAAAGCCCCGATTGAAGTTATGGCCGGTGGCATCGTGGAAGCGTCCCAGAATCCGGCCTTGGCGAAACTGGCCGATGCCCAACGGGTTGGCCTGTGGCACCACAGTCACGCTGCCGTTCAGCCGGCCCTCAGCCTCGGCCACCGCAAGACGTTGCATCAATAAATGCAGGACCAGCATCCCGGCAATTTCATCGGCATGCACCCCGGCCTGCAGGTGCACCTTCGGCCCCCCGCTGGTGCCTTCGAAACGCCAGGCGCTCACCTGCACTGCATCGCCATTGTTGTTGCGAACGTCGAACGAAATATCCTGCGCCATACCATTGTCCTTCCGTCATGAACGTAAATAACCGAAGCGCCGATGTGGAGATTGAACACACGTTCAACTAAGCTCGCCAACGTGGACCACCGCCAAGGAATTCTTTGTGACCACCACCGCCCCGAAAAACCGCCGCGCCGAACCGGATGAGCGCCGCGAACTGCTGGTTGCCGCGACGCTGCGTTGCCTGGTCCGTGACGGCCATGCCGGTATTTCCGTGCGGCGCATCGCCACCGAAGCCGGGGTTTCGGTAGGCCTGCTCAATCATCATTTCGGCAGCATCGATGCCTTGATCGCCGACACGTACCAAAAGCTCGCCAGCGAACTCACCACTGCCCTCCTCCACGAAATCCAGCAGGTCGGCACACCAGCGGAAAAAATGGATGCATTTCTGGTTGGTTCTTTTTCGCCGCGGGTCATGGATCCGCAATTGCTCGGTGCCTGGGTGGTGTTCTGGAGCCTGATCCGCCATTCCGAACACGTCAGCCAGTCCCATGAAAAAAGCTACGGCGCCTACCTCGATCTGCTGCGTCAGTTACTCGATGACCTGGCGGCCAGCGAAGACTTCGTGATCCACGACACCCGGCTCGCCGCCATCGGCTTATCGGCGATGCTCGACGGACTCTGGATCGAGTGGTGCCTCAACCCCGAGACCTTCAGCCCCGCCAACGGGCTCCATATCTGCCGTTGCTGGGTAAAGGGATTGCGACACGGAGCATTCAGCACCCACGACGTCCTGTGACGGATGCCGACCGAAGATCATCGCCAGGGTGCCGCTGACCGCGATCAAACCGGCACCGATCATCAACGACACATCCATCAGCGTGCCCCAGATCAGGCTCGACAGCAGGAACGCCCAGATCAATCCCGTGTATTCGAACGGCGCCAGCACCGTGGCCGTGGCGCGCTGGAAACTGGCGAACAACAGGAACTGACCAGCGCCGCCCATCAGCCCGGCGACGAGCATCCCCAGCCAGGCAGGCGTGGGTGCCGGCGTGTGGGTCCAGGGCAGCGCCACCATCATGCAGATGACAAACACCACGTTGCTAATCAGCATTTGCTCCAGCACCGAGGTCTGGTTATCGACCTGGCGCAACTGGATGTAGGTGAACGCCCAGCACATCGCGGCTAACAGCGTCAGCGCAATCGGCAGCGGATCGCTCATGTTGTCGGGCCGGCAGGCAATCACCACGCCGACAAAACCGATGATCAAGGCCAACCACTGCCAACCGCTGACCTGTTCCTTGAGAATGACCGTCGCCAACACCGTGACCATGATCGGCGCTGAGAAATAAAGCGTCGTCATTTCCGCCAAGGTCAGGTCCCGGGCCGCGGTGTAGTACAGCAGCCACGCGGCAATCGACAGCAAGCCGCGCACTACCAACAAACGCCGACTGGACGAACGCCAGGCGCGCTGCACCAGTTGCAAACGTCCCACCAGCAAACACACGACCACCACCACGAGCGCGCGCCAGAACAGGATGGTGAAAACCGAATAATCCGCCACCAGCCACTTGATCCCCGCGTCCTGCAAAGACAGGAACGCGTATCCCAAAGTGCACAGACCAATGCCTTGCAACGAGCGGTCAACCGTCCGTGGCGTGCTCATTACGCCGACCTGCGCACAGGCGTGCCGCGCCGTTCGAAGAAGGCAAACAGCGCCTCGATCAGGAATGTCAGACACACATACACACCCGCCACCAGCAGCAACGGCTCATAGACTTGCAGGGTCTGGGCCCGAACGACGTTGGCCGCGCCCAGCAAGTCGATCACGGCGATGGTCGAAGCCAGTGCCGTGGACTTGAGCAGCATTACGGTCTCCCCGGCCAAGGTCGGTAGCAGCAATCGCAACGCCCGGGGCAATCTCACTCGCAACAGTGATTGGCGCGCAGTCATGCCGAACGCCGAGGCCGCTTCCATTTCACCTTTGGGCACCGCCAGCAGGCCACCGCGAATCACTTCGCCGACATAGGCGCCCACAGACACCACCAGGGCGAAGACGATGTACCAATAACCGTCGCGCAGATACGGCCAGAGGAAACTGCCACGGATCAGCGGGAACTGCGCAAACAGGCTGCCGAGGCCGTAGTAGAAAATGTAGATCTGGATCAGCAGCGGCGTGCCACGGGTCACGCTGGTGTAGAACAGGCTGACCTTGGCGATCACCTTGTTCTTGGAGATACGCGCCAACGCCACCAACACCGCCAATGCAAAACCGAAGACGCTGGAAATCAACAGAATGACGACGGTGGTCTGCAACCCTCGGCCCAACAGCGACGCATATTCAACTATCCACGCTGGAATCATTTCGTTCACTCAGCCAAAGGCATCCAGCGACGAATGCGTCGCTCAAGCCGTCCCGACAGATAGTTCGACGCCAACGTCACCGCGTAATACAGCGCGGCGGCCGTGAGGTAGAACAACAGATAATGACGCGTCGAACCCGCGCCTTGCTTGGCGGTGTACAACAGCTCGTTGGTGCCGACCACACTGATCAACGCACTGTCCTTGATCAGGTTGATCCACAGGTTGGCCATCCCCGCGATCGCGTAAGGCGCCATGATCGGCAGCGTAACGCGGCGAAACAGGCCGAAACCGTGCAGGCCGAAAGCCTTGGCCGCTTCGATCTGGCCGTAGGGAATCGCCTGGATCGCCGCGCGGAAAATCTCCGAGGCGTAGGCGCCCTGCACCAGGCCGAGCACCACGATCGCCGCCAGTGGGCCGCTGACATTGATCGTGTCGTAACCGAGCCAGGCCATGAACGAGTTGAGCAGCATGGAGCCGACGTAATAAAGCAGCAGGATCAGCAGCAGCTCCGGTACGGCGCGAAACAGTGTGGTGTAACCACGGGCCACGGCCGCAATCGGTTTCGGTGCACTCAGTTTGAGACAGGCCACCACCAATCCAATGGCCAACCCGACCACAAAGGCCCCGGCCGATATCTGCAGGGTCATCAAGAGCCCTTTCAACAGCGCCCCGCCCCACCCTTGTTCGCTGAAATTGATCAAATCGAACATTGCTGGCATTTGAATCTCCGGTTGGCAAACGCGATCCCCTGTAGGCGCTGGCTTGCTAGCGATCGCGGTGTGTCAGACGCACCGCGTCGTGGCCATCGCCAGCAAGCCGGCTCCTACATTTTGTGAAAACACCGTCTCACCTTGTAGGAGCTGGCTCCTACTCAGAACGCCGGTTTCACGCTGGTTCCGAAATAGCTCTGGGAGAGGTCGTCATAGTCCTTGCTCGCCAGCAGTTCCTGGATCGCCTTGTCGAGTTTGGCCTTGAGTTCGGTGTCGCCCTTGCGCATGCCCGCGCCCACACCCTTGCCGAAGATCGGGTCGTACGGCACGGCGCCGAGGTATTCCAGGTTGCTGTTGGTAGCATCCGGGGTTTTGACGAAGGCCGCCATGGCCGTGCCATCCGCCATCATCAGGTCGATACGGCCGGCAATCAGGTCGGCGTTGGCCGAGTCCTGGGTGTCGTAATACTTAACGTCGGCAATTTTCTCGTAGTAGGTCTTCAGGTAGCTTGCGCTCACCGTCGAGTTCTGCACGCCGATGGTTTTGCCCTTGAGATCATCCGGATATTTGGTCACGGAAGTGCCTTTGGGGCCGACAATCGCAATCACCGAATCGTAGTAAGCCTTGCTGAAGGCGATCTGTTTTTCCCGTTCTTCAGTCACCGACATCGAGGAAAAAATCACGTCGATCTTCTTCGCCAGCAACGACGGAATGATCCCGTCCCACGCCACTTCCTTGATCTCGCATTCGGCTTTCATTTCGCTGCACAGCTTGTGGATCAGGTCGACTTCAAAACCCTTCCACTCACCGTCGGCCTGTTTCTCGGTATACGGCGGATAGGGTTCCGCGGCGACCGCGAAACGGATTGGCTGCGCTTGTGCCGCGCTCATGCCAGCCAGCAATACGCAAGCGGCGCCAGTCAACCAGTGTGCAAAACGTCGATTTCCCATGTTGTTTTCCCGTCTTTTTATTGGTGTTAGCGAGTTTGATGAGCGTTGACGAATTGCCGGCAACGCTCGCTGCGTGGGTGTACGAACACTTCGTCCGGCGAACCGGTTTCCTCGATCAGGCCTTGATGCAGGAAGGCGACTTTGGAAGAGACATCACGTGCGAAAGCCATTTCATGGGTCACCAGGATCATGGTCCGGCCTTCTTCGGCGAGAGAGCGGATCACCCGCAGCACTTCCCCGACCAGTTCCGGGTCGAGTGCCGAGGTGGGTTCATCGAACAGCATGACTTTGGGCCGCATGGCCAAAGCCCGGGCGATGGCCACCCGTTGTTGCTGTCCCCCGGAAAGAAACGCCGGGTATTCGTTGCGCTTGGCCGCCAGCCCTACGCGTTCGAGCAACGCTTCGGCCCGTTCAGTGGCCTCCGCTTTGCTCTCGCGCAGGACCTGGGTCGGCGCTTCGATGAGGTTTTCCAGCACCGTGCGATGGGGCCAGAGATTGAAGTTCTGGAACACCATGCCCAGGCTCGAACGGATGCGCACCAGCTGCTTGGCATCGGACACCAGCGGCGCGCCGGGTCGGGTGTGGTTCAGGTGGATGCTTTCGCCGTCCACCAGAATCCGCCCCTGGTCCGGCACTTCGAGCATGTTGATGCAACGCAGCAGCGTACTTTTACCTGAGCCGCTGGCACCGATCAGCGAGATCACCTCGCCTTCGCGGGCGGTCAGGGACACGCCTTTGAGCACTTCTATATTGCCGAAGCGTTTGTGCAGGCGATCGACTTCGATCATGGTCCGGGCGGCATTCGGCTGAACCGTCGCTTCGCTGGTGACGCGGCTGATCACAGGCCGTGGTGCTTCGCCTTTCAGCACCAAAACAAAATCGCGAATCCGCTGACACGCTTCGGCCAACCGCTCTTCACCGAGGGTGAACGACAGCCGCACAAAACCCTGGGCCGGTTCACCGAATGCGGCGGCATCCAGCACCGATACCCGCGCTTCGCGCAACAACCGCCAGGCGAACTCCAGCGACGTCAGGCCAGTGCCGCGCACGTCCACCAGCACGAACATGCCGGCGTCGGGTTTGAGCACTGAAATCCCCGCACAGTCCGACAGCCCCGCCACCACCAGATCACGCCGACGACGATAAATATCGCGCATGCCGTGGGTGACTTCGTCGTGGGCTTCCACCGCTTTCAGTGCGGCTTCCATGACAAACCCCGGCAAGCCGTAAAGCATGCTCAGCACCAGGGTTTCGGCATGCGCTACCAACGTCGGGTCGGCGACGATCCAGCCGATGCGCCAACCGGTCATGGCATGGGATTTCGACAGACTGCCGATCACCACGCAACGCTCGGCCATGCCAGGCAATGCCGCCAGGCTCAGGTGCTCGCGTTCGAACGCCAGGCTTTCATAGACTTCGTCCACCACCACCCACAGGTCATGGGCGATGGCGAGGTCGGCGATGGCTTGCAACTCTTCACGGTTGAGCACCACGCCGGTTGGATTGTTGGGGTTGGAGAGGAAAATCGCTTTGGTGCGCGGGGTAATAGCTTTCGCCAGCACCGCTGCGTCGACGCGAAAATCATCGTCCGCCGAGCACGGCACTCGTACCAGCGTGGCGCCGGAGGCCTTTAGCGTTGCCTCATAGGTGACGTACATCGGATCAAGGGCAATCACTTCGTCGCCCGCGCTGAGCAGGCACATCGAAGTGACGAACAGCGCGTTCTGCGCGCCGGCAACGGTGATCACATTGGAGGCTTGCAACTGGCGAACGAACAATTTGGCGTAGCGCGCGGCGATGGCTTCGCGCAGTGCCAGACGACCGGCGATCTCGGTGTAGTGGGTATCCCCTTCGCGCAGCGCCTCGATGGCGGCGTCGGTGATGAAGTCGGGCGTTGGAAAATCCGGATCGCCAACGCTGAGAATGATCACATCCTCGCCACCGCGCCTCGCTTCAAACGCCGCATTGTGAATATCCCAAGCCGCAACGCCTTGACCTGAGATCCGCTCAACAAAGGGTGAAAACCGCATGCCAGTGCCTCGTTCGAAATGAAGAAACGCAAGCCCGCAACCAGCCGGGAGAGAAGGTGGAACGAAACATAATCCAAGCTGAACACTCGTTCAACAGAAAACTGATGAAGGTGCGTGTTCAGCGTAAACAGGTCGTTTTTACGACAGTCGCGGCGTTTTTGCGTTTTGCTACGCCAGACCATGCAGAAGGCATACGGACGGCTATGCTGCTGTGATGTCCTTTTGGTTGGAACGCGCCCAATGCAATCAGGTACATCCACACGGATGCGGTGCAACCGGATACTGCTGCTCGGCGCAGTGGTCCTCGGCGGTTGTGTACGGCTCGGGCCGGACTTTCAGCCGCCCGCTGAGCCCTGGATCGACCACTGGAACACCCCCGCTCTCGAACACGCCAGTCAGCGAGCGCAGTACCCGGATATTCGCCAGTGGTGGCAAATCTTCAATGACCCGGTGCTCGACCGGTTAATCGCCGAGTCGGACGCGCACAACTCCAGCCTGAAGATCGCCGGCCTGCGCGTCATGGAAGCCCGCGCGCAATTGGGCATCGCCGAGAGCGGGCGCTACCCGCAGCTGCAACAGATCGCCGCTGACAGTGTGTACATCGACCGCCATCAATCCGGCGGGGACAACCCGGTGGACAGCCATTTGTGGCAACACAGCGCCGGGTTCGATATCGGCTGGGAACTGGACTTCTGGGGCCGTTTCAGCCGTGCCATCGAGGCTGCCGATGCGAGTTATTTCGCCTCTGAAGCCAACTATGACGACGTGCTGGTGCTGCTGCGGGCCCAAGTCGCCGACAGCTATTTTTTCCTGCGCACCACCGAGGCGCGTCTGCGCGTCGCCAATGAAAACGCCAAGCAGCAATATCGCAACTACGAGATCACCGAGAAGCTGTTCAACAGTGGCCAGACCGCCGAACTCGACCTGCAACAAGCCAAGACTCAATACCTGGGCACGTTGAGCACCATCCCCGGCCTGGAAGACCAGCTGTCTCGCACCCGCAATGCGATAGCCGTGTTGATCGGCCAGCCACCCGGTGCGCTGCCACTGGTGGTCGACAACACCGCATTGATCCCGCTGGTGGATCGCGCCGTGCTGCAGGATGTTCCGGCCAATCTTTTGCTGCGCCGGCCGGATGTTCGTGCTGCGGAGTTGAATGTCGCGGCGCAGGGGGCATTGGTCGGCGTCGCCGAAACCGATTTTTACCCGGCGTTGACGTTGCTGGGCAGCATTGTCTGGTCCACCGATTCCTTGAGCGGAACCTCCCGCAGCCTCGACCTGATCGGTGGTCCGAGCCTGCGCTGGAACGTGTTCGACTATGGCCGCATCAGCAACAACGTGCGCGTGCAGGACGCGCGCTTGCAGCAATTGATCGAAGCCTATCGGGACAAAGTGCGCCAAGCGGCACGCGAGGCAGATGACGCCGCCAACGGCCTGACCCGCTCCTTGCAACGGGAACGCATCCTGCGCGAGGCCGAAAACGCCGCGAAACGCTCGCTGGCGCTGGCCAACACGCTCTACCGCGAAGGTTATTCAGACTTCCAGCGGGTGCTGGATGCCCAGCGAGCGCTGCTCGAACTTCAGGACAGTTACCTGCTCAGCCGTGGCGACGCGGTGAGCAATGTGATTGCTCTTTACAAGGCGTTGGGTGGCGGTTGGTACAGCGCCCAGCCCAAGGTTGATTCCGCCACGCGCCAGCAGATGGAACAACGGACTGACTGGGGCGACCTGCTCAACGACCCGACCGCTGAGCAGCCCGCCTCCCCATTGCCCAATCAGGTGAAAAAACCATGACTGAAGCCGCGCCCTCCCCTCAGCCAGCGCAGCCTGCCGCCGATCCAGCGAAAAAAGGCATCACGTGGGTTTTAGTGTTGATTGTGTTCAGCCTGGCCTGGTACCTGTTGGCTGACCGTTTTACCCCGTACACCCAACAGGCACGCGTGGGTGCGTTTGTGATTCCGGTGGCCGCGGAAGTGGCGGGCCGGGTGATCCGCGTCAACGTGCGCAACAACCAGGATGTGAAGGCCGGCGAGGTGATTTTCGAAGTCGACCCGCAGCCCTACCAGATCGCGGTTGACCGGGCGCGAGCCGACCTGGAGTCCACCCGCCGGCAGATCGGCGCCAGCACCGCCGGTATCGCATCGGCGCAAGCCAGTTTACGCGCGGCGCAAGCCAACGAACTCAAGGCGCGGCAGGACAATCAGCGGCTTGAAGGTTTGTACCGCGAAGACCCTGGAACCGTTTCCGTACGCCTGCTGGAGGTTTCCCGCGCCAGCCGCGATGCGGCCATCAGCCAGGTCGCCGCAGCCCGTGCCGAAGTTCAGCGTGCGAAGGAGCAGGAAGGTGGCAAAGAGGAAGACAACGCCCTGCTGCGCAGCGCTGCCACAGCGTTGTCGAAAGCCGAGCTGGATCTTTCCAACACGCAGGTCCGCGCACGCTCTGCCGGTCTTATCACCGACTTGCGTACGGATGTTGGCCAATTCGCCGCGGCCGGCAACCCGGTCATGACCCTGATTGCGATCCACGATGTGTGGATCAGCGCCGACATGACCGAGAACAACCTCGCCTTGGTCAAACCCGAAACCCCGGTGTCCATTGCCCTCGATGCGCTGCCCGGCGAAGTGTTCCAAGGACGCGTGCGCAGTGTCGGCTACGGTGTCAGCGTCGGCCAACCCGCCGCTCCCGGCAGCCTGCCTACAGTGCAGAACAGCCGCGACTGGCTGCGTCCGGCGCAACGCTTTCCGGTAATCATCGAGTTCTCGCCGGAGTCCGTGTCCATCCTCAAGGATAACCGCGCCATCCGTTCCGGTGGCCAGGCCGAAGTCATGGCCTTCCCTTCCGAAGGCAACGTGCTGAACCCGCTGGGCCGGCTATTTTTGTGGCTGATGAGCTGGCTGTCGTATGCCTACTAAGCGCTCGCCGAGGGTACAGCGCGCACTGCGTCTGGCCAGCGGCACGGCGCTGTGCCTGGCCGCCAGTTTCGGGATGGGGATGCCGATCCCGTTTTTGGCACCGGTGCTGGGTGCGTTGTTGCTGATCAGCGTAAATCGTCCGTTGCCATTCAAGGCCACCCTGGTGCTGGCACTGACCGCGATGCTCACCACTGGCATCGGCCTGCTGCTGATCCCGTTTCTGCGTTACTACGCTTTCAGCGGCGTGCTCTTGATCGGCCTCTGCCTGCTGATGGTTTTTCGATACGGCCAGCGTGGCGGCAACAACCTGGTCGTCACCTTTCTGGTGATCGGACTGACCATGATCCCGGCCGCCGGGGTTGCCGACTTCGGTCTGGCGGCGACGGTGATCAAGGCGTTGACCAGCGGGTTGCTGCTGGCAATCCTGATCGGCAGGTTGAGTCACTGGCTGTTCCCGGAGCCGGACGATGCGCCGACGCCTCCGCCCGCCCCGGCATTATCGGCGGAAAACGTCGACCGGGTGGCGCTACGGGCAACCCTGATCGTGATGCCGACGTTTCTGTTGGCACTGATCGATCCGGCCAGCTACATGCCCATCGTGCTAAAAGCCGTGAGCCTCGGCCAACAGAGCTCCACCACTAACGCGCGTGATGCCGCCCGCGAGTTGATTGGCTCGACCTTGCTCGGCGGTTTGTTGGCGATCCTGTTCTGGACTGCCCTGACGTTGTTTGTGCACCTGTGGATGTTCTTCCTGTGGATGCTGCTGTTTACCCTGATCATTGCACGCAAGCTCTATGGCCTGAGCCCAGGCCGGTTCAGCCCTGGTTTTTGGCTCAACACCCTGGTCACGCTGATTATCCTGTTGGGCCAATCGGTCCAGGACAGTCTGGCGGGCAAAGACGTCTACACCGCGTTTGCGGTACGCATGGGGCTGTTCATTGCAGTGACGTTGTATGCCTGCCTGATGGTTTATCTCCTTGAGCAGCGGCAATCGGCACGATCCACTGTGATCACCGAATAACCCGTGGCGAGGGAGCTTGCTCCCGCTGGGTCGCGAAGCGGTCCCCTTCTTTAAAGGGACTGCTGCGCAGTCCAGCGGGAGCAAGCTCCCTCGCCACAAAGGGTTGCGTGATGGGTTTATGGATTGACCTGATATCCCTTGCCCTGCAAGCAACTGGTATACGCCGTCGAAGTGGTCGAGGCGTTGGTTTTCTCCTGTTCGCGTCGATCCTGACGCTGGCGCGAGCCGCCCACCACGACGCCCACCGCAGCGGTTTCTTTGGCGCGGTCCTGGCGGTAGTCCTGTTTGTTATCTTCGTCGGCGCGATCGTAAAACTCGTCGTGCTGGCGCCCGCGCACCTGGGCCCCGGCCGCACCGGCAGCCGCACCCACGGCGGCGCCCTTCACCCGTCCGCCCGACGGCGTCGAGCTGGTCGATGCACTGCTGGCGGCGATGCTGTTGCATTCGTTGATGTCGAGTTGAGTCTGTTGCGAAGTCTGGCCTTTCATCGGCACCACGGTTTGCGCCCATCCCTGGACACTGACAACCGACAATGCGACGCACAGCCCGATGGGCGACAACCTTTTCATGATGACCTCCTGATGGGCGTGGTTCACCCTGAAAGAGTGTAGATCAGCCCTACTCGTCCACTTCCATCACCAGACAGTTTTCTACCCTCAGCGATTTCCGTGTTTGCGCATTCAGAACAATGTCGCGGGGATTCGAATGTGTTGGAGTCCAAACTGTAGGAGCGAGCCTGCTCGCGATAGCGTCGGATCAGGCAACATTGATGTTGAATGTGCAGGCCGAATCGCTAGCAAGCCAGCTCCTACAGGATTTTTGTGCTGGTTCGCTATTGGCGGGTATGCCCCAATCCCCTGTAGGAGCGTGGCTTGCCCGCGAATGCGGTTGGTCAGGCAACATCAATGTTGAATGTGTTGGCCTCATCGCGAGCAAGCTTGCTCCTACAGGTTTTGTGGTAGTAATCAGGCATACGTAGGCAGCGGATAGAGTTGTTCGTCGAACTGCGACAGCTTTGGAAAAACCATTGGCTGGTCGTCGCTCAGATGTTGCAAGCGCTGGCGGTAGTCTTCCAGGAACCCTTTGCGCGCTTCATCACTGATATACGGCACATGCCACGCCACAAACGGCTCCAGCACGTCGAAGCCAACATACGCCAACGTCCCACGCAATATCGGCCGCAACATGTCCTCTAACGGGCCATGAATCGCACCCTCGCCAAACATGTGTTCACGCCCGCCCAACGTCACGGTCACCAATGCCTTTTTGCCGGCCAAACCACCCTGATCATAGAAACGCTTGCCGCCATAGCAGATTCCAGACACCAGCACCCGATCAATCCAGCCCTTGAGCATCGCCGGTGCCGAGAACCAGAAGATCGGGAAGTTGAGGATCAGTAGGTCGGCCCACAGCAGTTTGTCCAGTTCAGTCTGGATATCCGCTGCCAGCGACTGGCTTTTCACACCCAAACGTTGTTCCAGTGCATAGACCAGATACTCGGGGTTTTCCCGCGAAGAGAAGTCATCAGCGCTGGCCACCGGGTTCCAGTTCATTTTGTACAGGTCGCTGACCTGGACTTCGTGACCCTGTGCTTCAAGCGTCGCAATCGCCTGATCACGCAAGGCAGCGGTGAAGGATTGTGGCTCTGGATGAGCGTGGACGATCAATACTTTCATGGTGATTCCTTAGACTTTTTCCAGCGTAGGGTTTGAATTCGGGATGGCGCGGCTCGCCAGCAAGCGGTCGAGCCAGTCCGGGTCCATTTGCGGTTCGGAGGAGAACAGCAGTCCGGTGTAATCCTGGTGCGGCGGGGTGAAAATGGCGCTGCGCGAGCCATGGTCGACCACCCTGCCCCGTTGCATCACCAACACTTCGTCGGCGATCGCCCGCACCGTGGCAACGTCGTGTGTAATGAACAGGTAGGCGACGCCGAGTTGTTGCTGAATACGGTTGAGCAACTTGAGCACGCCTTCGGCCACCAGTTGATCGAGGGCCGAGGTGACTTCGTCGCAGATGATCAACTGCGGGTCGGCGGCCAACGCCCGCGCGATGCAAACCCGCTGTTTCTGCCCACCGGACAATTCCCGCGGCTGACGCTCCATGAACGTCGCCGGGTCGAGCTCGATCATCTCCAGCAATTCGGCCACCCGCGCGCGCATGGCCTTGCCCTTGAGCCCCAGATAAAACGTTAGCGGTCGACCAATGATATCGACGATGCGCTGGCGCGGGTTCAGCGCCGTGTCGGGGATCTGGTAGATCATCTGAATGCGCCGCAGTTGCTCCTTGCTGCGTTGACGAAAGTCCGCCGGCAGTGGCTGGCCGTCGTACAGCACCTCACCATAAGTCGGCGGCAGCAACCCGGTGATCAGCCGCGCCGTGGAGCTTTTGCCACTCCCCGATTCGCCGATCACCGCCAAGGTCTGGCCGCGATACAACTTCAGCGAAACGTCATGCAGCACCGGTTGCTGACCGTAACTGGCGCAGCTCTTGCGCAGTTCAAGCAGTGGCTGTTCCTGCTGCGGACATGCCTTGGGCTCGGTGCGGAAACTGCGCACCGCCCACAACGACTTGGTGTATTCCTCCTGCGGATCGCCGAGCATCTTGCGGGTCTCGGCTTCTTCCACCAGTTTGCCGTGGCGCAGCACCATGATCCGGTCGGCCATTTGCGCCACCACCGCCAGGTCGTGGCTGATGTAGATCGCCGCGCTGCCGTAGGTCTTCACCGCATCGCGAATCGCCGCCAGCACTTCGATCTGGGTGGTGACATCGAGGGCGGTGGTCGGTTCGTCGAAGATAATCAGGTCCGGATGACAGGCCATGGCCATGGCAGTCATGACCCGTTGCAACTGGCCACCGGAGACCTGGTGCGGGTACCGCTGGCCGATCTGCTCGGGATTGGGCAGGCGCAAAACGCGATACAACTCCACCGCTTCGGCCATGGCCTGGGCGCGGCTCATGCCGCCGTTTTTCACTGCCGTTTCCACGTGCTGATCGATCAGCCGATGGGCCGGGTTGAACGAAGCTGCCGCACTTTGCGCCACGTAGGCAATTCGCAAGCCACGCAACTTGCGCAGGGCTTCAGGTTTGGCGTTCAGCAAGTCGATCCCGTCAAAATGCACCGAGCCACCGGTGATTTTGCAGCCGTCACGGGTGTAGCCCATGGCGGACAAACCGAGGGTCGATTTGCCCGCGCCGGACTCACCGATCAGCCCCAGCACCTCACCGCGTTGCAGCGTCAGGTCGATGCCCTTGATCAGCGGATGCCACGCGTCTTCGTAGTGACCTTCGATGTGCAGATCACGGATTTCAAGTAAAGGTTTGGAGGTCGTCATGTTCAGCATTCCTTGAGGCCGCTGGATTTGTGCAGCATCCAGTCGACGACGAAGTTGACGCTGACCGTGATCAACGCCACGGCCAGCGCGGGCAGCAACGGGCTGATGTCGCCAAAGGTGATCAGTACGGCGTTATCGCGCACCATGCTGCCCCAATCGGCGGTGGGCGGCTGGATGCCCAGGCCGAGGAACGACAGCGCACTGATGAACAGGAACACGAAGCAGAACCGCAGGCCGAACTCGGCAATCAACGGCGCTGCCGCATTCGGCAACACTTCGCGGGTCACCAGCCACCACAGGCCTTCACCGCGCAGGCGCGCCGCTTCGACGAAGTCCTGCACCACGACGTTCATCGCCACCGCCCGAGACAGGCGAAACACCCGAGTCGCGTCCAACAGCGCGATCACCAACACCAGCGAAGTGGCAGTAGTGCCGACCACGCTGAGAATCAGCAAGGCAAAGATCAATTGCGGAATCGCCATCAGGATGTCCACCACCCGCGACAAACCCTGATCGACCCAACCGCCCTTGATCGCTGCGACCAGACCGCTCAGTCCGCCAAGCAAAAATGCCAATACCGTGGTCAGGAAGGCAATGCCCAGCGTATTGCGCGCGCCGTAAACGAGACGGCTGAACATGTCACGCCCGAGGTTATCGGTGCCCAACAGGAACTGCCCGCCCCACGGCGCGAAACCCTCGCCCACCACTTGGGTTTCGCCGAACGGTGCCAACACCGGGGCGAACAGCGCCACCAAAATGTACGCAACGATCACCAGCAATCCGAACTTGGCACTCAGCGGTGCCCGGAGCAATTGTTTAAGCAGGCTCATGGTCTACCCCTTTGGATGCATCAGGCGTGGGTTGCTGGCAATCGACAGCACATCGGCGCTGGTATTGAGCAGGATGTAGGTCGCGGCGAAGATCAGGCTGCAAGCCTGCACCACCGGGATATCGCGCTTGGCCACCGAGTCCACCAGCAACTGACCGAGGCCCGGATAGACGAACACCACTTCGACCACCACCACGCCCACCACCAGGTACGCGAGGTTCAGCGCCACCACGTTGACGATCGGTGCAAGCGCATTGGGTAAGGCGTGACGGAAGATGATCCGCGACTGGCTGATGCCTTTAAGCCGGGCCATTTCGATGTAGGGGCTGGCCAGCAAGTTGATCAGCGAGGCACGAGTCATGCGCATCATCTGCGCGATCACCACCAGGCTCAGGGTCGCCACCGGCAGCACCGAGCGTTCCAGTACCTCGCCCAGCGTGGCGTTCGGTGAAAGATTGGAGATGCTCGGGAACCAGTTGAGCTTCACCGCGTACACCAGGATCAGGATGTAGGCGACGAAAAACTCCGGGAACGACACCGCACTCAGCGCCGAGGTGTTGAGCAAGCGGTCGAACCAGCTATTGCGGTACAACGCGGCGAGCATCCCCAGCAACAATGCCAAAGGAACCGACACCAGTGCCGCCAGCAGCGCCAGGCTGAAGGTGTTGCCCAGTCGCGCGCCGACCAGATTGGAAATCGGCCGCTGGTTGGCCAGCGACACACCGAGGTCGCCTTGCAGCAGGTTCCAGATCCAGTGCCCGAAACGGGTGAGCGGCGGCAAGTCCAGGCCCAGTTGAGCGCGATAGGCCGCCACGGTTTCCGGGGTGGCGGACTGGCCGAGCATGGCCTGGGCGATATCGCCCGGGAGCAGGCCGACCGCGAGGAAGATGATCACTGAAACGGCGAACAGGGACAGCAGGCCCAGGGCCAGACGCTGCCCCAACAGCTTGAAAATACTTCTCATCGTGCAGTTCCTTGAATTAGGCACGCCTTTGAAGACTGCGTACTACTCCTGTAGGAGTGAGCCTGCTCGCGATGGCGGTGGATCAGCCAACATCAATTTTGACTGTGCCGCCGCCATCGCGAGCAGGCTCGCTCCTACAGTGGGTCTTCATTGTTTGATAGATCCCGGTGTCAGGCCTGCCACCACCGCTCAATCACCCGCAATCCATCCAGTTCGCCATACGGCGCGGTTTGCCCACCGTGAGCGACCTTGTTGGAACGCGCCGCCACCGAACTGGCAAACAACGGCACGATCGCCCCGCCGTCATCGCGGCACAGCGACTGCATTTCGTTGTACATCTCGCGGCGCAGCGGGTCGTTCATCTCACCTCGGGCGGCGTTGAGCAGTTGATTGAAGCGCGGGTTGTCCCAGTGGGTTTCGTTCCATGCGGCGCCTTTGGCGTAGCCGATGCTGAACATGCGGTCGGCGGTCAGGCTGCTGTACCAGAACGACGTGGTGAAGGGTTGCTTCATCCAGACGTTGGTGAAGAAACCGTCGGCCGGTTCACGCACCACATCGATGTCGATCCCCGCCGCTCGCGCCTGTTCCTTGAACAGCACCGACGCATCCACCGCGCCGCTGTACGCCGCATCGGAGGCTTGCAGGCGCACCTTGAGCGAATCCAGGCCAGCCTTTTTCAGGTGGAAGCGCGACTTGTCCGGATCGTAGGTACGTTGTTCAAGGGCGGTGTTGATGAAACGGCTGCCCGGCTGAATCGGATGATCGTTACCCACCAGGCCATAGCCATATAGCACCGAAGCCAACAGGGTTTCACGGTTGATCGCGTGCTTCATTGCCAGGCGCACGTCGTTGTTCTGGAACACCTGGCTGTCGGTGAGCATCGGGAAGGTGTAGTGCTGCGCGCCCTTGGTTTCTTCGATGACCAGGTTTGGATTGCGCTTGAGCAGTGCCACGGTTTTCAGGTCGACCTTGTTGATCACGTCCACCTGCCCGGTGACCAACGCGTTGATTCGTGCAGCACCGTCGCCAATGGCGATCAGCTCGGCGCCGGCGAAGTGCGCCCGCCCCGCTTTCCAGTAATCCGGACTGCGTTCCAGGGTCATGCGCACACCCGGCTCGAAGTCCTTGAGGCGATAGCCGCCTGTACCGACACCAGCCTGCCAGTCCGGTACGCCGTCCTTGCTCGGCATGATCACCAGATGATAATCGGCGACCACGTAGGTGAAATCGGCGTTGCCCGATTTCAGCTCGAACACCACGCTGTCGCTGCCGTTGGCGCTGACCTTGGCCACATCGCCCAATACGGTTTTGGCCGCCGAGCTGGATTTATCGCCAAGGTGATGCTGGATCGAGGCGACCACATCGTCGGCGGTCAGGGTCTTACCGTTGTGGAAGGTCACGCCCTGGCGCAATTTGAAGGTCCAGACGCGCGCGTCCGGGGTCGAGGTCCAGCTTTCAGCCAGTTCGGGGATCGCCGTGCCGTCGACGGCAATTTCGGTCAGGGTGTTATAGATCGCCGAGAAGCCGACGAAGGTGAAGGTATCGACCCAGGAACCGGGGTCTTTCGAGTCGGTGGTGCTGCCGCCGGCCAGGCCCAAACGCAGCACGCCGCCGGGTTTCGGCGTCGCTTCGGCAGCCATGGCGCCGAAGGGCAGGCCCATGGAAAACGCGCCTGCCACCGCTGCTGCCGCTGCGCTGTACTTCAAGAAGTCGCGACGCGGAAAGCTGAATTCATGGTTCGCTTGAGTAATTTTGTTTTTGTTATCGCTCATTGCATTGCCCCTGTGAAAACCTAAGGAAATACCCGTTCAAAACCACGCAAGACACCGGACCATGGCCCGGTGCGAACAACCTTTGAAGCGTTAACCGTCACACCTGGATCGCCTTCACTTCGACGAATTCGCTGAGCCCCTCTTCCCCCCATTCACGTCCATTGCCGGATTGTTTGTAGCCGCCGAACGGCGCCTGATAATTGAACGCCGCGCCGTTGAGGAAGCATTGGCCCGCGCGCAGTTGTCGCCCCAGTTGCAAGGCGCGCTCGGAATTGCCGGCCCAGACACCGCTGGACAGGCCGAATGGCGAGTCATTGGCGATCTGGATCGCTTGCGCCTCATCGTCATAGGGAATCAGGCACAGCACCGGGCCGAAGATTTCTTCCTGGGCGATGCGCATACGGTTGTCGACGTCGGCGAACAGCGTCGGGCTGACGTAAAAGCCGCGTTCGAAAGCCAGCGCCGAATCGCCGCCGCACAGCAGGCGTGCGCCTTCGGACTGACCCACACGAATGTAATCCTCTACCGTGCGGCGTTGCCCCACCGAACACATCGGGCCAAGGAAGCTTTGCGGATCGAGCGGATCGCCCATGCGCAGGCTCAGGGTTTCTTCCAGTGCGATATCCAGTGCTTCGGCATAACGGCTGGCCGGCAGCAACATGCGGGTCAACGCGGTGCAGGTCTGCCCGGAGTTGATCATCACGTCCTGCACGCCATAACGCACAGCGGCCGCCAGATCCGCGTCTTCGGCAATCAGCAGCGGCGACTTGCCGCCCAGTTCCAGGCACACGCGTTTCACTGACGGAGCCGCCGCTTGGGCGACGCGCACCCCGGCGCCGGTGGAACCGGTGAACGACACCATGTCCACGTCCGGGTGCCTGGCCAGCGCTTCGCCGACCTTCGAGCCCGGCCCGCTGACCAGGTTGAAGACCCCGGCCGGCAAGCCGATCGCTTCGATCATTTCGGCCAACAGGAACGCATGCAGTGGCGTTTCCTGACTCGGCTTGACCACCACCGTGCAACCCGCCGCCAAGGCTGGAGCGAGTTTGCCGATCAACTGATGCAACGGGTAGTTCCACGGGTTGATGAAGGCACAGACACCGACGGCCTCGCGGATCACCAGCGAGTTGCCGACTTCACGCACTTCGTCCATCAAACCGGCGAGTTCGACGTACTGCTCCAGGCCTATGATCGGCCCGTCCACTTGCACCGAACGGCACCACTGCACCGGCATGCCCAGTTCGGTGGTGATCACGGTGGCCATTTCATCGGCTCGGGATTTCAGTTGTTCGGCCAACGCGCGGATGAAACCGGCGCGCACGCTGGATGGCGTGCGTGACCATGAAGCAAAAGCCCTGCGCGCCGCGGCCACCGCGTTGTCGACATCGCGCTCATCGCCCAACGGCACGCTGCCGGCCACTTCTTCGGTGGCCGGGTTGATCACCTCAGCGATGCCCCTCCCCGACGGGACTTGCCAGCGGCCATCAATAAACAGTGCGGTGTGATTAAGCATGTACCTGAGCCTCCATCAATTCTTCGGCGCAACGGGCGATGCGCTGGCAGGCGTCACGCAGCGGCGCAGCCCCCACCACCAACCCGAGGCGAATGTGCCCAGCCGCGCTCGGACCAAAGGCCTCACCGGCCAATACCGAGACGCCGTGGCGATCAAGCAACCGATCGGCAAACGCCTGGGCGCTGAGCCCGGTTTCGCGGATATCGACCATCACGAACATGCCGCCATCGGGCTTCAACGCACGTACGCCGGGGATATCCGCCAGGCTCTCGCACACCAGGTCTCGGCGTTGGCGATAGGCTTCGCGCATGGCTTCCAGTTCCGGCAAATTGCTTTCCAGCGCCACCACGGCGGCGTCCTGAATAAAATCCGGCGAGCCGTACAACATGCACAGCGCGAGGTTTTCCAGGTGCGCGGACAGTGATGGCGGCGCCACCACCCAACCGACGCGCCAACCGGTCATGGCGTGGGATTTCGACAGGCTGTTGAGCGTCGCGGTGCGTTCAGCCATGCCCGGCAAACTCGCCGGGCTGACGTGTTCGCCGTCAAACAGCAGTTCGCTGTAGACCTCGTCGGAAATCAGCCACAGGTCCTGGGCGATGCACAGTTCGGCCAAGGCTTCCCAGGTGCTGCGCGACAGGCTCGCACCCGACGGGTTGTGCGGACTGTTCAGTGCCAGTGCGCGGGTACGCGGGGTGATGCGCGCAGCCACGTCTTCGGGCAGTACGCGAAAGCCGTTTTCCGAACGCACCGGCACTGGCACCACTTTGGCGCCGCACGCGCCGAATACCGCTTCGTAGGTGACGTACATCGGTTCGGCGACGATCACTTCATCGCCCGGATTGAGCACGCATTGCGCCACGCTGAACAGCGCGCATTGCGCACCAGCCAGCACCGTGACCTGATCGGCCGAAACCAATTGACCACTGCGTTGGCGGTGGCGCTTGGCGATGGCTTCACGCAGGGCACGCTTGCCGCGCACTTCGGCGTAGTGAGTGTTGCCGCTCAACAGGCTGTCGATGGCACCCTGGATGATCGGTTGCGGCGTGTCGAAGTCCGGGTCGCCCACCGACAGCAGCAAAATGTCGTGGCCCTGCTCGCGCAAGGCCAACGCGCGGTAGTGAATATCCCAGGCGGCAGCGCCGTCACCGGCAATACGTTGAGTCAGATCGGAAAAGCGCATGGCCCTATCCCCTGTAATGAAGGTTGAACGTCAGCGAACGCAGGCATGCTTGAGTTCGATCAGGGTGACGCCGTTGCGATTGAACCCGTGGCGCAGGTCGGTTTGCAGTTCCGCGAGGTTCTGTGGCTGCGTCACGGTGCAACCGAAGGCGCGACCCAGTGCAGCGAAATCCGGATTGCGCGGCAGCACGCCAATGGGCTCTATATCCAGGCCGATCATGTCGTCGCGAATCTGCCCCAAGGCGTCGTTGTTCCACAGCAACACCACCAGCGGACTGTCCAGTTCCTCGACCGCCGTCGCCAGTTCCTGCGCGGTGTAGAGGAAACCGCCATCGCCCACCAACACCAGGCCCGGCCGTTGCGGCGCGCCGAACTTGGCGCCGATCCCGGCCGGCAAGCCGTAGCCCAAAGTGCCGTAGCCGGTCGGGTGCAACCAGCTGCGGGTGGCCTGGCTGGCGAAGGCATAGTTGCCGGTGTAGGCCAGTTGGGTCATGTCGGTGCTGATGAATGCGTCGGCCGGCAGTTCGGCGGCGATGCGTTGCAGAATCGCTTGATGAATCGACTGCAACGGACCATGGCCCGACTGAATGGCGTCATGCAATGCGGCCACTTTGCCGATGGCGGCGCTGGCGTCACGCACATCCGATGACAGGCGATCCAGCAAGGCCGCCAGCGTCTGCTGCGCGTCACCGTGCAACGCCACGGCGCACGGGTAGAAGTCGTTGAACTTGCGCGGATCGATGTCCACCCGTAGCAGCTCGGCGTTGAGCGGCAAACGCTCGCGCCAGAAATCGGTGTCGGCCATTTCGGTGCCGACCGCCAGTACCACGTCGGCTTCGGCGATCAGGTTCCAGCCCGGCTCCACGCATAGCGACGAACCGGCGTTCAGCGGTGCGTCCGGTGGTAGCAAGCCTTTGCCGGCGACGCTGGTGAACAGGGGCGCTGCGAGTCGAGTACTGAGTTCTTGCAGCTCTGAAGCGGCATTAAGTGCGCCGCCGCCAGCAATGATCATTGGCCGTTTGGCGCCGTGCAGCTTGGCGACTGCCTGATCCAACTCGCTGACAGCAGGCGTGCCGCGACCGGGCCGGCGCACCACGTCGTTGCTCCAGTCGCGGGCGATCGGTGCCGACAGCACGTCCAGCGGCACCGAGATGTGCACCGGGCGCGGGCGCTCACTGTCGAACACCGCGTAGGCACGGGCGATCAGTTCCGGCAGGTCTTCAGCGGTCAGGGCCACGGCCGAGAACGCGGTGATCGGCGCGGTCATGGCGCGCTGATCCTGGCACTCGTGGAGGATGCCCCAACCCTTGCCGAGGCTGGCCGTGTGGTTGACGCTGGAAATCACCAGCATCGGAATCGAGTCAGCGTAAGCCTGGCCAATACCCGTGGCGGCGTTGGTCACGCCGGGGCCGGTGATGACGAAGCACACGCCGGGTTTGCCGCTGACCCGCGCATAACCGTCGGCCATGAAACTGGCGCCCTGCTCATGACGGGTCAGCACGTGGCGGATACCGCTGCCGGGCAAGCCGCGATACAACTCAAGGGTGTGCACGCCGGGAATGCCGAACACGGTATCGACGCCGTAATTGGCCAGCAGGCGCACCAGCGCCTGGCCACCGGTCAAGGGTTTACTTTGCATGTTCAGTTCCTCATTCATGGCCGAGGCGAATCAACGCATCGACCGCCGTCGTGCCATTGGCACCGACCAACAATGGGTTCACATCGAGTTCGAGCAACTGCGCGGCGTTTTCGCAGGCGTAGTCGGCCACGGCGCGGATTGCCGCTACCAACGCATCCAGATCCGCCGCCTCGCGACCGCGAAAACCTTGCAATAACGGAGCGCTGCGCAGGCTCAGCAGCGCGTTGCGAATGGCGCCGTCGGTGGTCGGCAGCAGCAGGCTGCGACTGTCCTTGAGCAACTCGACCAGAATGCCGCCCGCACCAATCACCAGGGCCAGGCCGAAATCGTTTTCGCGCTTGATGCCGACAATCAGTTCGGCCAGCGGTGGCTTGGCCATCGGTTCCAGCAGCAATTGATCGAAAGACACGTCGGGCGCATACGCGGCAATGCTCGTGCGCATTTTTTCCAGGGCAGCACTGAGTGCCGCGCCGTTCTTGAGGTTCAGGGCCACGGCGCCCGCTTCAGTCTTGTGTGGCAGTTGCGCGCTGACGGCTTTGAGGACCAGCGGATAACCCAGTGCTTGAGCATCCTGCAGCGCGTTGTCCGGCGTACTCAGTTTGCCGTTGGGGGTTGGCAGGCCAAACGCACGCAAGGCCTGCTTGGAATCCCATTCGTTGAGCAACTGACCTTCACCTTCGAGCGCTTGCGGGCACAGCGGCACCAAGGCCGATTCGCCCAGCGCCAACAAGGCCTGACGGTTGCGCTGATAATCGGCAATGCGGCCCCAGGCCGCCAAACCGTCTTCGACGCCTTGCAAGGCCGCCACGCCTTGAGCATGCAGACGCTCACGGGCGTGGGCCGGCAACAGTTCCGGGAACGCTGACGTGACGAAGCCGGTCTTGCCATGACGCTCCAGCGCCTTGCAGTACAGGTCCAGCAGCAGGTCGCATTCCTTGCGCTCGCCGGTGAATTCCGCCGGGTAATCGAGTACCAGCATCGCCGCATCGGCTTCAGTGCGCAGGGCGCTGTCGAGCATGCGGTCCAAGGCTTCAGCGTCGCCCCAAATCGCGGTGGTGAAATCCAGCGGATTGACCAGGTTGGCGTAGCTCGGCAGCACCTGGGCCAGTTCGCCGACTTGTCCATCGTCGAGCTTTGGCAGGCTCAAGTCATTGCGTTCGGCGTAGTCGGCAATCAACCCGGCATCACCACCGGAACAGGCCAGTGCGATCAAGCTGTTGCCGGCTGGAAGATTTCCACACGCCGCGGCTTTCAAGGTTTCGACAAAGCTCACCGGGCCACTGACGCGAATTACACCGAGCCGATCAAACAACGCGTCGTACAACGCATCGGAACCGGACAGCGAGCTGGTGTGACTCAACGCCAGTTCAGCGCCGATCTGCGACACGCCGGTTTTCAGGGCAATGATCGGAATGCCCTTCTCCAGCGCCTTGTGTGCGGCTCGGGCGAAACCCGGGACATTTTTCAGGCCTTCAAGGTGCAGGCCGATGGCGGTAACCCGTGGCTCGTCGAGCAACACGTCCATCAATTCGGCCACGCCCAGTTGCGCCTGATTGCCCACCGAAGCCATGTAGGCCACCGGCAGCGAGCGGTCGCTCATGGACAGGTTGTAGGCGAAGTTGCCGCTCTGGGTCAGCACCGCGACGCCCTTCTCCACCGCTTTGCCGCCGTGGGCCACCGGCCACAGCGCGGAGCTGTGCAGGTAGTCGAGCAGGCCATAACAGTTGGGGCCGAGCAGCGCCATGTCGCCGGCCACTTCAAGCAGTTGCTGTTGCAGGGCCTGGCCTTCGGCGCCGGTTTCAGCGAACCCCGAGGCGTAGCAAATGGCGCCGCCGGTGCCGATGGCAGCGAGTTCGGCGACACAGGTCAGGGTCAGGTCACGGTTGGTCGCGATGAACACCGCGTCCGGCCCGCACGGCAGTTCGGCAATGCTGCGTACGCAGGGCACGCCTTCAAGGCTGTCGTGCTGCGGATTGACCAGCCACATTTGTCCAAGGTAACCGCCCTCGGCACAGCGCTTGAGCGCGCGGGCCATGCTGCGGCCACCGACAAACGCGACGTGGCGTGGCGCGAGCATGCGTTTGAGGTTGTCACGAATCGACTGCGACATAGGAGTTCTCCGGGCAATCAGCGCAACAGCGGCCGCAGCAATTCACGGGAAATGATGTGACGCTGGATTTCCGAGGTGCCTTCCCAGACCCGCTCGATCCGCGCGTTACGCCAGATGCGTTCCACCGGACTTTCATCCATCAGGCCCATGCCGCCGAAGATCTGCACGGCCTCGTCCGCCGCTCTACCCAACACTTCACTGGCGAACAGCTTGGCCATGCCGGCCTCGCCATCGGTCATGGTGCCCTGATCCATTTTCCAAGCGGTGTGCAGCGTCAGCAGCTCCGCCGCGCGGATTTGCGTGGCCATGTCGGCGAGCTTGAACGACACACCCTGAAAGTTGCCGATGGCCTGACCAAACTGTTTGCGGTCCGCCGCCCATTGCAGCGAGCAATCGAGTGCGCGTTGCGCCTGACCGACACAGTTGGCGGCGACCATCACTCGGCCGGCAGTCAGCCAGGCGTTGGCCACTTCCCAACCCTTGCCTACTTCGCCGAGCACTTTGGAGGCCGGGACGCGGCAGTCGTCGAAAAACATTTCGAAGGTGTGGTAGCCACGGTTACTCACGCACTTCGGCCCACGGCGAATGGTCATGCCCGGCGTGTTGCGGTCGACCAGGAACGAAGTCACGGCGTTACGTTTGCGGCCGTTGTGTTCGTAGGTGTCGGTCACGGCGAAGACAATGGCGAAATCGGCGTGACCGGCGTGGCTGATGAAGTGCTTGCTGCCGTTGAGCACAAAGTCATCGCCCTCACGTACGGCGCGGGTCTTGATCGCATTGGCATCGGAACCGGCGCCCGGTTCGGTCAGCGCGAAGCAGTCGATCTTTTCACCCTGGATGCATGGCAACAGGTAGTCGTTGATCTGGTCGCCGGTGCAGGCCATGAGGATTTTCGAAGGCCGCGCGACAAACACGTGCAGTGCCCATGACACTTTCGACAACTCACGCTCGATCAGCGCCTGGGACAAGTAGTCCAGGCCACCACCGCCCACCTCTTCCGGCATGTTGAAGGCATAGAAACCGGCGGCAATTGCCTTGCCGCGAATCTGCGCGGCCAGTTCCGGGGAGACTTCGTCGGCGCGATCGACCTCGGTTTCATAGGGCAGCAGTTCCTTCTCGACGAAGCTGCGTACCGAGTCCACCAACATTTCTTGTTCTTGGGTCAGTTGGAAATTCATGGGTGTTACCTGTGTTCGTGTGCGGATAGAGGTTTTGCCGGGGCTTAGCGACCGATAAAACGTGCCGGGCGTTTTTCCATGGCGGCGCGCAAGGCTTCGATGCCGTCTTCGCTGCGACCGCACAACAGGCCGGCGGCCAGTTCCGCTTGCAGTTGCTCGGGCAAGCTGCGGTCTGCGCCTTCGCGCATGAGTTTTTTGGTCTGGGCAAAGGCAAAGGTCGGGCCGGCGGCCAGGCGTGCGGCGAGTTCGCCGGCGACACTCAACAATTGATCGTCGGCGCAAACGTCGCCAACCAGGCCGGCGTCCAATGCGCGGTCGGCGCCCCACAATTCGTCGAGGAACAACAGACGCTTGGCTTGTTCGCTGCCGATCAGCCGTGGCAGATGCCAACTGGCGCCGGCGTCCGGCGAATAGGCCATGCTGGTGTAACCGGCCTTGAACCGCGCCGATTGCGCGGCGATGCGCAGGTCGCAGCACAGGGTCAGGTCCATCCCGGCGCCGACAGCGGTACCGTTGATGGCGGCGATGGTCGGTTTGTCCAGGCCGTGCAGGCGCGTCATCAGGGCGTGGGCGGTTTCGGTCCAGCCGTAGGTTTCCAGTGCGCCACGGGCTTCGGCTTCGGCCCATTCAGCCAGGTCGGCACCGGCGCAGAAGCTGCGGCCGCTGCCAGTCAACGCCACCACGCGCACCGCAGGATCGGCGTTGAACGCGTCGAGCAAGGCGTGAAGATTTTTCAGCGTCGGGATGTCCAGCGCATTGCGCTGAGCGGTGCGATTAAGGGTGATCCAGGCAACGCCTGCTTCGACCTGGCTGAGCAGAGAATCGTGAGTAGTCATGCGGGTCCTCGAATTATTTTGGTTGTCTTGAGGTGATGCGACTTGCGGCCATACTAAACGAGTGTTCAGTAAGGCGGCAATTGGGGAATAAATGAGCTGTAACAAGCTACATAATTCGATAACACGTTGGTTTTATTGAATTATTTGACTGATTTAGGTTTGGCGACGGATTGGCTGTTACAACTTCGAACAAACGCCAACATTCGAATCGTAGGAGCCGGCTTGCTGGCGATAGTGATCTCGCGGGCGCCATCGCCAGCAAGCCGGCTCCTACAGAGGCTGCGATCTTTTGATCTTGTCGATTTTTCGCAGGCATAAAAAAACGCGACAGTCACCTGCCGCGTTTTCTCTTTGCATTGGCGTTTAAGCAGTCGGCAAGCTCGGCGCCAACTCGACCTCACGCTTGCGATGGAACAGGAAGTACGCGCCATAGCACAGCGCAATAAACCCGAAGCCCCAGTACAGCGATGGCCGTTGGGTTTCATCCAGCGCCAGGAACACGAACAACGAGCAGCACAGGGTGATGCACATCAGCGGCAACACCGGGAACCACGGCGCGCGATATTTCAGATCGCTGAGTTTGCCGCCATCGCGCAAGTAGGCCTTGCGGAATTTGTACTGCGCCAATGCGATGACAATCCAAGTCACCGTGCCGGACATGCCGCTCACCGCCATCAGCACCATGAACAAGGTGTCCGCAGCGACGAAACTGGTCATCAGCGACACCAAGGCGAAGCACAAGGTGATGCTCAAGGCGCGCAACGGCACGCCGCGCTTGCTCAGTGGCGAAAGGCTCTTCGGCGCCATGCCGGTTTTCGACATCGCCCAGAGGATGCGGGTCGAGGCGTACAGGCCGGAATTGCCCACCGACAGAATCGCCGTGAGGATCACAAAGTTCATCAGGTCAGCGGCAAACGGGATGCCGACCATGTCGAACACCTGCACGAACGGACTTTCCATCAGGCCCGCTTGCTGCCACGGCACGATGGCCGACAGCACGATGATCGCGAGCACATAGAAAATCAGCACGCGGAACACCACGTTGCGCACGGCACGCGGGATGCTTTTTTCCGGTTGATCGGTCTCGCCGGCCGCCACGCCCATGATCTCGCAGCCCTGGAAGGCGTAGACCACGGTCATCATCACCGCGAACACGGCGGACAGGCCGTTGGGGAACAACGAGTCGCCGATCAGGTTGGTCATCATCGGCGCCGGTGCGCCGCTGGTCAGCGGGATTGCGCCGAAGATCACCAGCACACCGACCACGATAAACCCGAGAATCGCCGCAACCTTGATCCCGGAAAACCAGTATTCCGCCTCACCGAAAGCACGGGTCGCCATCGCGTTGATGCCGAACAGCACCACCACGAACAGCGCCGACCAATACCAGATTGGCACCGCCGGAAACCAACGCGTCATCAGCATGCCCGCGGCGGTGAATTCCAGGCCCACGGTGGTGGCCCAGCTCATCCAGTAAACCCAACCAATCATGAAGCCAGTGGCCGGGCCGATGAATTTGGTGGCGTGGGTCTGGAACGAACCGGACACCGGCATTTGCACCGACAGTTCGCCGAGGCAAACCATTACCAGGTACATCAGGAACCCGGCCACCAGATAGGCCAGAATCGCCCCCACCGGACCGCCCTGATTAATGGTGACGCCGGAGCCCATGAACAGGCCAGTACCAATCACCCCACCCAGCGACAGCATGAAAATGTGCCGGCTCTTCAGGGCCCGGGTCAGTTGGATGCCTTTACGGTCGATGTTTTCGCTCATGTCGGCACCTCAGCAGTCGGTGAGGTGAGCAGCGCATGACAGGTCGTCACGGCGCAGGGAAGGATCAGCTTTACGGCAATTCATTATTATTATCTCCAATAAGCTTCGAAGACCGCGTTGCGGCGGTTGCGTCGATTATTGGAAAGCCATGTAAGGTCACGTTGTACGTAAAGATCGAAATTGTAGAAAGTCGTAACAAAACTGTACGTCAGCTCTGCAACAGGCCTTTGAGGGTGTGCAGCGAGCGATTTATTTGCGCTTGAACGGACGGCAGCAACGAGCGGATAGCCGATTCATCGTTGAGTAACGCCGCCGCTTCCACCGATCGCAACACCGACGCCAATGCACGAAACCCCAGCGAATCGCTGCTGCCGGCCAAGCGATGCGCCAGTTGTGCGACTTCAGTGTAATCGTCGGCTTCAATGGCTTCGCTCAGTGCGTCACGGTGTTGCAGGATCGAGTCGCGCAACACCGCCAGCAGCCCCTGCACTTTTTGCTCGCCAAGCAAGGTGCGATGGGTTTGCAGCAGCGGCCAGTCCACCGCTTCGTCGCCCGGCTCCAACTCGGCGGCAGTCGCCTGCCCCGCCAGCACTTGGCGCAGATTTTCCAGCTTCAGCGGTTTGGCCAGGATGCCATCCATACCCGCGTCCAGATACCCGCGCACGAGCGCCGGTTGCACGCTGGCGGTCAGGGCAAAGATCCGCGTTTGCTGGTTCGGCCCGTCATGGTTGCGGATGTGTTTGCACAACTCGACGCCACTCATGCCCGGCAAATGCACATCCAGCAGAATCAGATCGAAGGCCCGCACAGCGCATTGCGCCAACGCTTGTTCAGCGTCTTCAACCATCCACACCTGATGCCCGTCCCGTTGTAGCAGGCCCTCGGCCACTTCGCGATTGAGCGCCACGTCTTCAACCACCAGAATGTCCAGCGCCGGCCCCGCCATACGCACCGGCGCCACCTCAACGGCGCCGCTGGCCGGCTGCAACGTCAGTTCGAACCAGAAACAACTGCCGCGCCCCACTTCACTGCTGACGCCGATGCTGCCGCCCATCTTCTGCACCAGATGCTTGCAGATCGCCAAACCCAAACCCGTGCCGCCAAAGCGCTGTGCGACTTCTTCACTGGCCTGGGTAAAACGTTCGAAGATCTTTGCCTGCATGGCCGGCGCGATGCCGATGCCATTGTCCGTGATACTCACCCGTAAACATTGGCTGTCCTGAACTTCCTCCTGCGTGAGCAGTGCCACTTCGACGCTGACTTCCCCGCCCTCGGTGAACTTGATCGCGTTGGCCAATAGGTTGCTCAACACCTGCCGCAAGAATTGCTCGGCGCCATGGTGATGCCCGGCCACTCGCTGATCGACCCGACAAAGCAGGATCGTGTCGTTGTCCAGTGCCTTGGGTTCCAGCAGCGTGAGAACCTCATCGAGCAACTGACGCAGCGAAAAATCAACCGGCTCCGGCTGACTGACGCCCTCCTCCAGTTTGGCGAAATACAACACTTCATTGAGGATCGAGAGCAAGCCTTCGCCGGCCTTGTGCAGGGCGTCCAGGCGTTTACTGTCTTGTCGGTCCAGGCTCGCACCGCGCAATAACTCGGCCATGCCGAGGATGCCATTGAGCGGCGTGCGCAATTCATGGCTCATGGTTGCCAAGAACCGCGACTTGGCCTGGTTCGCCGCTTCCGCTTCATCCTTGGCGCGCATCAGGCTGGCGGTGCGGCGCTCGACCATGCGCACCAATTCATCGCGGTTGTCCTGCAAGGCCAGGCGATCGGTTTCCCGGCGGTCGATATCGCTGAGGATCGCCCGACGCATGTCGTCGAGGGCGTGGGCCACGGTGTCGATTTCGTCCTGAAAGACGCCACGACGCTTCTCCAGGCGCAACGGCTCGTGCCATTCACCGGCGGCGATGCGTCGGGCAAAGTCGGCCATGACTTGCAGGTGACGGGTGACCAAACGGTAAAACAACCCGGAGAGCGCCACTGCCAGGCCACAGAGGAAAACGCTCATCCACAGCAGGCTGGTCAACCCCGTGGTGTACAGGCGCTGATACACCGCGCCCAGATCGGTGCTGACTTCCAGCTCGCCCAGATGCCGCAACGGACCGGACGGCGGTTGGTAGTCCAAGGCGAATCGCTCGATGCGTAAAGGGCCGACCGGGTCCGGATTACCCTGCAGCAGGTCAAAATCAGGGCTGGTCAAGTGCACCCGCGCCACGTCGGAAAAATCCACCAGACCACGCAACTGAACATTCAATTGCTCCTGGTTCAGATCCCATAGACTGCGCTCCAGGCTCGCCAGATACCCGGCGCGGATCAGCTCCATGCGCGAATCGATCTCGCGCATTTCCCGACGATACTCGATGTACAACTGCACGGTGCTGGCGAGCACGGTGAAGCACAGGCTGAACAACAGAATGAACAGCAGCAGACGCCGCAACAGTCCACCGGGGCGAGCGCGGATCATGGCGCGTTCGCCGGCAGGTTGATCATGTCGCGGTAGGTGACTTCGCTTTCATTGAGCAGGCGCTCGATGTCGCCGGCATCGACCATGCGCTGCAATTGCGCATTGATTTCCGGCATTCGGGTGGCCAGTGGCGAAAGGCGCGACACCGCCACCCGTAGATAGTCCACGCTCAATGCCTTGGGCAGCGCCACGATGTCTTGCGCGCCTGCCAGGCTTTCAATGTACAACTGCCCTGTGCGACGTTCCTGGGTGATGAAATCGATGCGCCCGCGAATCAGCTTGCCGAAGTTCTGGCGGCTGTCGGAAACCCATTCGATGTTGTTGTGTTGCGCGACCATGCGATCGAACTCCACGCCATAGCTTTCCCCAAACAGCAGTCCACCACGGTACTTGGCCAGGTCTTCAAGACGTTCGAACTGCACCGGATGCTGGCGATTGATGAACAGCGCAACCTCTTCGCGCAAGACCGGCACCGTGGAAAACAACATGCTCTGTTCCCGTTGCGCGCTGCTGTAGGCCAACACCACATCGACCCGACCTTCGGCCGCGTCAAGCAGGCAACGCTTCCAGTTGCCCAGCACCACGATCTCGACGTCGTAGCCCAGTTCGCCGAACAGTTTTTGCACCACACTGGGCGCCAGGCCACGCACCTGCTTGCCGTCGCTCCAGGATATCGGTGGGTACACCGGATAGTCGCAATAGCGGACCTTTTCTGCCGCCGAGGTGCTGCCCGCCAGCAGCACCAACATCAGCCAGAGCCATCGCCCCACAATCGTCACGCCGCCAGGCTGGCGGTGAACAGGTAACCGGCGCCGTGAATGGTGATGATCAACTGCGGCTCGGCCGGGTCGTCGTGTAACTTGCGGCGCAAGCGGCCCACCAGGACGTCGATGGAGCGGTCGTTAGGCACCCATTCGCGGTTGCGGATCTGGTCCATCAACTGGTCGCGACTGAGGGTGTGGCCGCTGTTGCGCAGGAACACGCTGAGCAACTGGTATTCGCCGTGGGTCAGCAGGGTCTCGCTACCGTCGGGATCAATCAGGCGGCGACGGTCAGTGTCCAGCGCCCAACCGGCAAACTGTTTGACCGGTTTGGAGACAGCTGCGACCGGTTGCGGTGTCTGCGCGTGACGAACCCGGCGGATCAGGTTTTTCGCCCGGGACACCAGTTCGCGTGGGTTGAGGGGTTTGATCACGTAGTCATCGGCGCCGCATTCGAGGCCGACGATGCGGTCGATTTCATCGTTGCGTCCGGTGATCAGGATGATTCCGACTTCGGAACGAACGCGCAGTTCGCGAGTAAGGGTCAGGCCGTCCTTGCCCGGCAAGCGGATATCGAGCATGACCAGATCCACAATCTGGCTCGCCAGGAAGCTTTCGGCCAGTTCCGCCGTGGCGGCACAATGCACCTCGTAGCCTTCCTGGGACAAATAGGCCTGCAACAGTTCACGAATCAGCGGATCGTCATCGACGATCAGTACCCGAGGCGTCATTACTTGGAGTCCTGCAAATGCCCGAAGGCGCATTTCTTATTAGAGTGTTTTGCTGCGTCAGCGCCAGAGAGTAGCCACTGTTGAACGGGTGATCAACAGCTGCTCGTCTGCACGCAAAAGCGCTGCCGCCCACCGGCCTGCAAACCGTCGACCCAGGCCTCGCAAATCTGCATGCCCTGTTCCGGAGTGAATGTGCCGGGGTTGAGTCCGGACTCCAGCCACAAACCATCAAGCAAGGCGCTGAGGCTAATGGCGGCGAGATCGGCGTCGAAGTTTTCCCAGCCCTCCTCCTGTGCCAGTTCCGTCAGCACTTTGCGCAAGATGCCGCGGTACTCGCCATAGGAATGATCGTGCGCCTGGTTGATCGCCTCGGCAGTTTTCACCGCGCCCCAGAACGCCAGCCAGGCATCGATCAGTTGCGGATCGAGCAATTCGGCGGAGAACGAACCGCGGAAAAACGCAGAAAGACGTTCCCGGGCGTTCGGTGCGGCTTGTTCCATGGCGTCGCGCAGCAGCGTCATGACCCGCCCGGTGATTGCCATGTAAGCCTCGGCGACCAGTTCGTCCTTGCCGGAATAGTGATGGCTGATCAGCCCCACCGAAACGCCGGCTTCGGCGGATATCTTGCGGATCGACGCCCCCTGGAAACCGTGGCGTTTGAGGCACACCAACGTCGCTTCGATCAGATTGGCCTTGCGCAACTCCGGTTCCATGCGGGAAAAACGGGCTTCCTGATTCATCGGCGACTCGCTCCTGGATTCGATCATGGGGCTCGCGTTGTGCCGGCGAGCTGAACGACTGTACAGCAAGAACGTGGCGAGGCGTAAGCCTGAGAACCGCGGCGCCTGCATCGCGAGCAGGCTCGCTCCCACAGGATTCGCGTACATCCGCTAACCCCGTAGGAGCTGGCTTGCCAGCGATGGCGTCGTCACATCCAACATCCCTGTCGCCTGATACACCGCTATCGCTAGCAAGCCAGCTCCTACAGTATTTCGGTCGTTCGCAGACCTCGCATACACCCACCTAACCCTGTAGGAGCTGGCTTGCCAGCGATGGCGTCGTCACATCCAACATCCCTGTCGCCTGACACACTGCCATCGCGAGCAAGCTTGCTCCTACAGTATTTTCGGTCGTTCGCAGACCTCGCATACACCCACCTAACCCTGTAGGAGCTGGCTTGCCAGCGATGGCGTCGTCACATCCAAAATCCCTGGCGCCTGATACACCGCCATCGCGAGCAAGCTTGCTCCTACAGTATTTTCGGTCGTCCTCCGAGTCTGTGTACACCCATCACCCCTTGTGGGAGCTGGCTTGCCAGCGATGGGGCCGGCCCCTTCAATGCAAGGCTACAGTCAGTCCCGATACCCCGGCGCCACCCTCTCCAGCAATCGCAACATCGCAGCCCACGCCAACTGCATGGCATCCGGGTCGCTCAACTCACCCTCATCCAGCGGCCGCCCCGGATCGTTGAACTGGCGCTCGGTATGCGCACACACCTCATGCGATGGCAGCACCAGTTCCCCGGCAGCTTGCGCGGCCAGTTGAATTTCACACGCCTTCTCCAGGTAATACATGCGCAAAAACGCCTGGCTCACGGTTTCGCCAACCGTCAGCAAACCATGATTGCGCAGCATCAGCACCGGTTTGTCGCCCAAATCCCGGACCAGTCGCTGTTGCTCGCTCATGTCCAGCGCCACGCCTTCATAGTCGTGGTAAGCGACCCGACCGTAGAACTCCATGGAAATCTGATTCACCGGCAACAACCCGCACTTCAATGCCGCCACCGCGCAACCGGATTTGGTGTGGGTGTGCAACACGCATTGGGCGTCTTCACGGGCGCCGTGAATAGCACTGTGAATCACGAAACCGGCCGGGTTGACCGGATATGGTGAAGCCTCCACGGCGTGGCCATTGAGGTCGATCTTGACCAGATTGGACGCGGTTATTTCATCAAACATCAGCCCGTAAGGGTTGATCAGGAAATGATGCTCCGGCCCCGGAATACGCACCGAGATGTGGGTAAAAATCAAATCGGTCATACGGAAATGCGCAATCAAGCGATAACAGGCCGCCAGTTCTTCACGCAGACGCTGTTCTGCCGCGCTGCGTGCAGTCAGGTGGGTGGCGATCTCGTTCATTGTTGTGATTCTCCAGGCTGATCGGCTGCGCAGACAGTAAGGCTGACACGTCAAATCGTCCAGCCAGCGAATCACGCTAGCGCAAGCGGAAGTAAAGAAACAAGTTGATTTTTTACTGAAGGTAAATTTCTATAGAACAATAATAACAACGCCGAAACCCGGTCTTTCGGCTTCAGCCCGCCCGGAGTACCCGTCCCATGCCGAGCCCGACCCCAGCCTTTGCCCACCTGTTCGAACCGTTGCAGATCCGTGGCAAGCGCCTGAAAAACCGCATCATGTCCAGCGGTCACGACACTTCGATGCCCACCGACAACCTGGTCAACGAGCAACTGATCGCCTATCACCAGGCGCGTGCCGTAGGCGGTGTCGGGCTGATCGTGTTGCAAGTGGCCGGCGTGCATGACAGTGCGCGTTATACCTCCCACGTGCTGATGGCCACCGACGACGCCTGCATCGAGGGTTACCGTAAAATCGCGCAAACCTGTCATGCCCACGGCACCGTCGTGCTGTCTCAAGTGTTCCATCCAGGGCGGGAAATCATGGAGTCCAGCGATGGCCTGCTGGCGGTGGCCTACTCTGCGTCGGCGGTGCCCAACGAGCGATTCCGGGTGATGCCGCGCGCGCTGGATCAGGCGATGATCGACGAGATCGTTGGCGGTTATGCCGCTGCCGCCCGACGCTTGCATCAGGCCGGCATCGATGGCGTCGAAGTGGTCGCCAGCCACGGCTACTTGCCGGCGCAATTCATCAATCCGAGGGTCAACCGCCGCACCGATGGCTACAACGGCGAACTGGAACAGCGCTTGCGTTTCCTGCGTGAAATCATCGCCGCCATCCGGGACGCGACCGATGAGCAATTCATCATCGGCCTGCGCATTTCCGCCGATGAACGCGATCCCGAAGGCCTGACCGAAGACGAGTCCCTGGCCGCCGTGCAATCGCTGCAACCACACCTGGATTACGTGCACATCGTCGCCGGCACCTCGGCCTCGCTCGGCGGTGCCGTGCACATCGTGCCGCCGATGGCGATCGAAGCGGCGTATCTGGCCAAGGAGGCTGGCACCTTCAAGGCCGGCTTGAACATTCCATTGTTTGTCACCGGACGCATCAACCAACCGCAAGAAGCCGAACTGATGCTCGCCCGAGGTCAGGCCGATGTGTGTGGCATGACCCGCGCCTTGATCTGCGATCCGCAAATGCCCAACAAGACCGATACCGGCCGAGTCGAAGACGTGCGCGCCTGCATTGCCTGCAATCAGGCGTGCATCGGGCACTTCCACAAAGGCTTGCCGATTTCCTGCATCCAGCACCCGGAAACCGGTCGTGAGCTGACTTTCGGCGAGCGTCAACCGACGACCCATCGCAAGCGCATCATGATTGCCGGCGGTGGCCCAGCGGGAATGAAAGCCGCTGCCGTCGCCGCGCAACGTGGCCACGACGTGACGCTGTACGAAGCCAGCTCACAACTCGGCGGCCAGGTGCAGCTGGCGCAACTGCTGCCGCGCCGTAGCGAATTCGGCGGCGCCAGTACCAACCTGCAACGGGAAATGGAATTGGCCGGCGTGCGCGTGGTGCGCAATACCCGAGTCGACCGCGCCCTGGTCGAACGGGAGAAACCGGACATGGTGATCGTCGCAACGGGTGCCGAACCTTACTGGCCGCACTTCGAACGCGGTGGCGAATTGCAGGTGGTGGATGCCTGGCAAGTCCTGCGCGATGAAGTACAGATCGGCCGTTCAGTGGTGGTGGTCGACTGGCGCTGCGACTGGATCGGCCCCGGTATCGCCGAACGCCTGACTCGCGCCGGGCATCAGGTGCAACTGGCGGTCAACGGCACCCATTGCGGGGAAAACCTGCCGCTGTACGTGCGCGATCAACTGGCTGGCGAGCTGCACAAACTCGCCATTGCGATCACGCCTTACGCGCGGTTGTACGGTTGCGACGACAACACGGTCTACCTGCAACACACTGCCAGCGGCGAGCCGATGCTGCTGGAAAATATCGATACGCTGGTGTTGTGTCAGGGGCATCAGCCGGTGGATACCCTGGGCGCTGAGTTGCAAGGTCTGGTGGAATTTCGGCGCATTGGCGATTGCCTGGCACCGCGCACCGCTGAAGAAGCGATTTATGAAGGACTGAAAGTCGCGTGGGAGCTTTAAGCCTGTTTATACTCCGGGCCTTCACATCCCCCCTGTAGGAGCTGCCGCAGGCTGCGATCTTTTGATTTTGATTTTTTAAAAACAGGTCAAAAGATCGCAGCCTTCGGCAGCTCCTACAGGGGTTTAGCGCAGCCACCGGTTTGGAACTGACCATGAGCAACAACAGCAAGACACAGCCCAAAACCGGCGCCGCCGAACCGCACTTTCTCGGCACGCGGATACGCGGCCTGCGCAAACGCCGGGGCATGACCCTGGCGGAACTGGCGCAACAGAGCGAACTCACCGCCGGCTACATCAGCCAACTGGAGCGCAACCTCGCCTATCCGTCGATTCCGGCGCTGTTCAACATCGCCCGCAGCCTCGGCGTGACCATCCAGTGGTTCTTCGCCAGCGAAGCGGTCACCGCTCCCGAAGACGACGGCATTGTCGTGCGCAAGAACAGTCGTCTTAGCGTGCATTACGAAGACGGCATCATCGACCAGTTGCTGACCCCACAACCCAACCAGCAGCTGGAAATGCTCCATTCGCGTTTCCCGCCCGGCACCTACAGCCAGCAAAGCTACAGCCACGAAGGCGAAGAAGCCGGGTACCTGCTTTCAGGGAGTTTCGAATTGTGGGTGGGCGAGCGTTACTTTCAGCTCAACGAAGGCGACAGTTTCAGCTTTTCCAGCCAGGAGCCGCATCGTTACGGCAACCCCGGCGATGTCGATGCCGTCGTGATCTGGGTGATTACCCCGCCGACCTTCTAACGGCGCCCGCGGCCATTTGGTTGCGCGGCGCTCACGCGTTTCAAGGTGTCGCTCGGCAACTCCTTGAACAGCGCGCGGTAGCTGCTGGAAAACCGCCCCAAATGCCAGAACGACCAATGCATCGCCACCTCGGCGACGGTGGTTTGCGTCGGTGTGCTGCTGAGCAATTCACGACGGGCACTGTTGAGGCGACGCAAACGCAGCCATTGGGTCGGCGCCATGCCGGTGTAGGTTTTGAAGGCGTGTTGCAATTGGCGCAGTGACACCCCGGCGACCTGGGACAGCTCCAGCAAATTCAAGTGTTCTTCCGGCGTATCCGCCGCCCATTCCCCCACCCGTTTCATGATCGCCCGTTCCCC
>NZ_JAGYGD010000084.1:0-1005 GCF_019947275.1 Pseudomonas sp. GL-RE-29 | reverse complement strand
CCCGAGGCGATTCTTTGGCCTTTTGGTATTTAGCCCCATACCGCCCCGCCTTAAGATCCGGCCGATCCAGCCGCTCGTTCACCCCCTGACACAACCCGGTTTCCACTGATTCATACGACGCCCCGGGGTCGTTCACGCCGTGCAGGAAAATCACCACCCCCGGCAGGTCGGCGGGTACCTCCACTTTTCGCGGGGTATGGAAGTTGGGCGTCAGGCGAGTCGTGATTTCTGCCACGGTGTAGAGATCGGGGCCGCTCATCGGCTGCCACCTTTCGGGTCTTTGCCACGTAACGCGGCCACTTGCGTCAGATGCATCCTTTCTCTCTCCGTCAGCCCGCTTGAATATGTCGCTCCTTGCACAGTGCTGCCATCCTCCAGCTCGATTTGGTACGCCCGAAGTGATGATCGCTGGCTGAGCCGCGATGGCTGGACGTTAGCGGTCGCAAATTCATCGGCACAATCATGGCGATGTGATGGCTTCGTAGGTTTTTTTAGCGGATGAAAGGCGCAAAGGTGCGTGGATGCTGGAGGAGAGTCTGGAAACGGATTTGATGTTCAAAATGTAAATCAGAACGGTCCTAAGACCCGTCCTACGTGCAGCAATGAAGGTTGATTGAGGTGCGCCGTGGTTTGGTCGAAAGATTGATACAGGGCGGGAACAGATGGTTTACCACGCAGGGGCGTTGAGAGGGCGCCGAAGAAAGGGAAGTGACGGAAGGGATGGCAAAAAATGCCGTGACCGCTGCGCGATCAATTGCCCGCAGACCGCCTGCCACAGGCGGGTGCGCGACGCAGATCAACGTGGGAGATTCTATGTTGCAGGGGAACCCTGCAGCCTTAAATTCGGCTGGTATTCGCTCTGGTTTTTCATGAGAGCGAATGCCACCCGGCACAGCTTGCGCGCGAGGATGACCAGGGCTTGGGTTTTTGCCAGGCCTCTGGCCAGATAGGACTCATAAAAAGGTTTCCAGATTGGAGATCGACAAGCCGCCATTGCCGCGTTGT
>NZ_JAGYGD010000083.1:0-1085 GCF_019947275.1 Pseudomonas sp. GL-RE-29 | reverse complement strand
GGGCTGGAGGGTCGGGTAGTTCGGGGGGGAGTCGTGGGAGTTCGGGTGGTGAGAGTGGGGAGTAGTGCATTGTTGAATGAGGCATTGAGCCCAGCAATTAGCGAAGCCCAGAAATTACTGGGCTTCTTCGATTTTGGTTATTTTGAAATTCATAGATTGGTTGGATAAATAGTCAATTTGTTAAATTGAAGATCAACAAAGACGGGGGCTTCGCTCGCATAGCCAAGTAACTCAATAAGAACTATTGATCCGGCAAGATCGATAATTGCGTGACCGTCGGGGCTCGTTCTTAGCAGGGTTCCTGTTGCGTGAATGCAGTCTTCCGATGCCTCTATTGCACTTTTGGTGCTCAACGAGACGCAGATGTTTTTACCCCATACGAACTCTGCGTCTATATCTAGCTCAACATCGTACTGTTCGCCAAATTTGGGGCATGGCCCATGCCATTCCGCCACTGCAAATCCTACAGTCGTTGAAAATTTCACGAAAATTTCGTTGTTGGTTAATGCAATATCATCGATGGTAACTAGCATTTTTTATTTCTTCGGTAATGGGACTCGGACAACTGTGCTTTCAACGTGCATCACATTGTTCTTCAATTCAAATATCCACTTTTCTTCATGGTAGTGGTGTTTGGTTGGGCTCCCGCTCATTTCATGAGTCCCATATCGAATACTCCTCTCACCATCCGTTGATACCAGTCTGTCAGGATCGGCAAGTTTGGTTCTTGGGTGATTGTTTGTATAAGGGCCTTCTCCCAAGAACTCTTCCCATTTACTGGTTGCATCCTGAGCTTTTACTGGCTTATTCGCATAGGTTTCTTCGTGACGCCCTTTTTTAGGAGTCTCGCGAGTGATATCCGGTGCCCTAGGCTCTTCCCCATCAACCTCCACCCTCCCAGCCGGATCCCGCTCCGCAACAACTGGCTTTTTACACCCATCCCCACCCGGACAATCATTCAACCCCAACGGATCCACCCACCCCGTCGGGTTCGGCGTATACCGATAGGCATTCAACCCACCCGCCAACTTCACCGGATCCGGCGTCAGATAGCGCCCCGTATCCGGCTGGTAATACCGATGCCG
>NZ_JAGYGD010000082.1:0-1104 GCF_019947275.1 Pseudomonas sp. GL-RE-29 | reverse complement strand
AATGCCACCCGGCACAGCTTGCGCGCGAGGATGACCAGGGCTTGGGTTTTTGCCAGGCCTCTGGCCAGATAGGACTCATAAAAAGGTTTCCAGATTGGAGATCGACAAGCCGCCATTGCCGCGTTGTGAGCCAAGCGCCGCAACTCCGTATCGCCTTTTTTGGACAGATGGCGAGGCCCGTTCTTCTTGCCTGAATCCTTTGCTCGCAAGTCCATCCCCAAAAAAGCAATGAATGCATCGCCGTTGGCGAAGTGTCCACGCATGAAGGCGGTCGCCAAGCCCATAGCCGTAAGCTCACCGATCCCTTCAATGGCTTTGCAACGCTTGATGTTCTCGGTGATGCCGGCCTCTTTGCTGACTTTGTGCAGTAATTTCTGAATAGCCTGCTCAGCTTGTTTGAAGGACTTCAATTGCCGGGCCAATTCATCTTTCAGAAGCGGTTCGCTCGACCAGCTCAGCGTGATGCCCACACGCACGTTGATGAGTTCTGCGCGTCTATGCAGCAGACTTTTCAACACCTTGTAGGCCTGCGGAGGTGGACTCCAGAGACGCAGTCGTTCCTGCTCGCTAGACAGGTAACGCGCCAGCAGGCGCGCATCACAAGGGTCGGTTTTCGCCCGCTGACCAATGCTTTCGCGGTAGTGGCTTAGCCGATAAGCATCCACAACGTAAACCCGGTGCCCCATTTCGTGGGCCAGTTCAACCGTGTCCAAGTGGTAAATGCTGGTGGCTTCCAAAGCAATTGAGCTTTGCGCAGGCAGCGCTTTGAGCCAACGGCCAAGCGTCTCCCGATCGTTGTTGACGGCTTCAGTGGTTTTTTCGTCTTCGCGGTAAGCGACGATTTCGGCCTTGGCCACATCAATACCGATTACCGTTGGCGAGGTAAGGATTGTCATGACGAATCCTCGGGGCTAGGGTTTAAGAGCTTGTCGGGGTTTACCCTTGCGCTGGCTTGCCTCTATCGTCGGTTGGTTTACCGATGAATTCCTTATCGGCGCTTCGGGTAGAAAGGGCGGGACGAGAAGTCTCCCACGGTCCGTACTGGCTAGAGTCGGAATCGAGCTTTTAGTCCCGCCCACCCCTTCAAGTCTAAACATACAAGCG
>NZ_JAGYGD010000081.1:0-1223 GCF_019947275.1 Pseudomonas sp. GL-RE-29 | reverse complement strand
TGTAGTGGTTCAGTTTTTTTAAACCATCCCGTAGGAGGATTAAGCCGCCTGTTGCTCGAACAGCGCAGGCGGCAAGTGGTTCGAGGCGGAGTGGCAACGGCGATAGTTGTAATGCGAGATGAATTCCAGCACATCCTTCTCCGCTTCGAAATGATTCTGGTAGCCGTTTTCCGGCATCCAATCGTGCTTCAATGTCCTGAAATAGCGCTCTACCACCGCGTTATCCCAGCAGTTGCCTCGACGGCTCATACTCTGAACGATGCGGCTTTCTGCCAAGTAGGAAACAAATCGATCAGCAGTGTACTGACAGCCTTGGTCTGAGTGGAACAGCAGCTCAGGCATCGGTCGCCGGATAGATACTGCCAACTTCAGCGCTCTTGCAGACAGCTCAGCATCGGCAGTTCGAGAGCACGCCCAGCCCACAATCCTGCGGGAAAACAAATCCATCACCACCGCGAGGTAAAGCCAGCTATTGCCCACTCTGATGTAGGTAATATCGCCTGCCCAAAGCGTGTCTGGCCGGCTTGGATTAAAGCGACGATCAAGTATGTTCGGGGCTACGATCGCCGGCTTCGTGGCGCGGCGATAGTGGGCATAACGTGGTCTGCGTCGGTGCAGGCCAAAGGCATTGATCAAGGTACGCATTCGATAGCGACCAATGAAAACCCCCTCTTTTCTTAACTCTTTGCAAAGCCCGCGAGTACCCAACGCCTCTCGATGTTCCTTATGCAATGCACGAAGTTTGCGCCTCAACCAACGCACTGCAGGCTTCAGTCGCTTGGGTTTTCGCTTTGAGTAATAGCTGCTTCGGGCAATCCCAAGCACTGCGCACATACGCCGAATCGACATCGCACCTTTAACGCCATCAATCATTTGGTTCGAGAGAACAGAACCTTTAGATGAGAGGGCAATTGCTTTTTTAGCACTTGGTTCTCAGCTTCAAGTAGCGCCAGTTTTGCCTGTAGCGACTCGATCAGTTCCTGGTCCTGCAGTCGTGGAGGCTGCGATATCCCGTCCTGCTCCCGGCGCCAACGTGAAACCCAGCGGCGCAAGGCAGTGGGGCCTACTCCCGTTGCTTCACAGGCTTTAGGTACGGAGTAATGCATCTCCACAACCAAGCGAATGGCTTCTGCTTTTTCCTCTGACGTGACAACCCGATAACCCATGATGCTTCCTTAGATCGACGCTCCTACATCATGGTCTAAAAAAATTCGACCGCAACA
>NZ_JAGYGD010000080.1:0-1294 GCF_019947275.1 Pseudomonas sp. GL-RE-29 | reverse complement strand
GCTCCTTGTATGTTGGCCAAACACTCGATGAGAACCGCTAAGCTCATCGTCGTTGTCACAAAGATGTGTTTCTGGGGGAGGCCGACTGCTCCTGAAGGCAGGACTTGCTCCTGACCTTGTCTGTAGAGAGGCTCCCCCGCCTCATTGCCCACCACGAAGAGTATCGAGAAGCCGACAAGTCGGACTTCGTATTACAAGGTTGCAGCGGCATGAAGTTCGAGGTCAGGGGAACCAGGAGCCATCTTCACCCAGTTTCCTCGGAGTGGAAAGTATGAGCGTGCACGTCGGATTGGATGTCGGTTCTCGTACTACTGCAATGGGGTGGCGTGACAAGGGCCGTGCAGCTGGCTCGTGGGAAATCGCCCAAACGCCTAAAGGGCGTAAGGCTGCAGTGAAAAAGCTGATGGCGCTTAAACCGCTTTCGGTTGTCATGGAAGCCACCGGGATTTATTACCTGGATCTGGCCTTGGAGTTGAGCGCGGCGGGTTTGCCGGTTTCGGTGATCAACCCTAAAAGCTCCCGGAATTTTGCAAGACTGATGCTTCAACACAGCAAAACGGACGCTATCGACGCCCAACTGCTGGCTGAGTACGGCGAACGCATGGCACCTCGCCTGTGGGTCCCTCCAAGCCCCGTTCAGCTTGAGTTGCGGGCCATTGGTCGCCACATCAACCGTCTGACCTGCCACTGCACCAGAGCCAAAAATGAGCTGCACGCGCTTCAGGCGACCGGAACAACTTCTGCGTTGCTGATTGAAGATGAAGAAGAAGCGATTGCGATGTTCGGTAAGCGCATCGAACGGTTCAGGCAAGCCGGGCGAGCAATCATCGCCAACTGTCCAGCATTGCGCAGCCAGTTTGACCACATGATGGCGGCCCCCGGTATGGGGGAGGTTTCGACATTTGCGGTGCTCGCTGAACTCACGGCCCTGCCTGTGACACTCAAGTCCCCTCAGGTCAGCCGTTATGCAGGTCTGGACGTGCGCCTAACTCAGTCTGGGACGAGCATCGACAAGCCCGGTCGACTAAGTAAGGGAGGCAACGCCTACCTGCGGTCGGCGATGTTCATGCCTGCCATGTCAGCGATCCGCTGCGACCCTCATGTAAAGGCTTTTTATGAGGTATTAATTGGACGTGGAAAACGAAAAATGCAGGCTATCTGCGCGGTAATGCGCAAATACCTGACAGGCTTGTGGGCGTGTATACGAACTGAAGAGGATTTCAACACGGCCAAGCTTTTCAGCGAAAAGCACCTGCTGAAAGCTTGACCGCGAACAGAGTATCTACAGGTTTTG
>NZ_JAGYGD010000008.1:0-177400 GCF_019947275.1 Pseudomonas sp. GL-RE-29 | reverse complement strand
GGCGATGGTGCTCTCATTGACGCCATCGCCAGCAAGCCGGCTCCTACCTAGCCGACACGACTGTGTTGCCTGGCAACGATCGCTGCCATTTCCGGTTCATCCAGATGATCCAGCGCCTGCTCCACCAACAAATGCACACCGTCGGCCATACGACTGAGCGCCAAGGCTACGGAACGGCGCGAGCCATCCACATCGTCGGCGAGGTCGGCGGCGATGGCGCTGATGGAGAGCAGGTCTTCGGAGGCGTTGGCGAGGAGGGCTTCGGTGTTGATGTCTGGGCAGACGCTGAAGAGTTGGCCGGTGCGTTTTGTTGGAGCGGGCTTGGGTGGGGCGAGATGGTGGTCGAGGGCGCGTTCAGCGGCTTCGTGGAGTTTCGTTGAATCGAAGGATTCGTAAGGGGTTGTTGCTGGGTTTTCCGGCGGGTTAGGCGTTGGCTTGATCATAGGTGCATCCCGATATGTGTATTGAAGGGGCTGACACCGTTTCGCTTGCATTCGAAATGATGGTGGCAGCCGTACGCGGGTGTGCAAGACCGGGCATATCGGACCCCGGCAGACCCCAAAGGGACCTCCCACGCACAGCTGCCATAAAAGCGATCCAAAAAGGATTTTAATGCTCTATAGGTTGCGAGGCATCTGCGCGGCGATATGTACCGGACTTGCACGTCCGTGTCACCGTTTTTTGCGGTGACGAGCAGAGGTTATCTGCCTATTTCCAAGGCGCCTAGTTCATGGATGCCCTACTTTTCGAAGGAAAAGTCTGAGAAGGCTGAGGGGTTTTGGTGCTAAATCGCACACCACTTAAACAGCCTTGTTCCCGAAAACGACGCTCATGTCACTGATGTTCAAGTCTTTGGCCGCGTTTCAGTTAACGGAAAGGTGAATGTAGCGGGTGCGTAACAAAACCGTTTCTTAACTCACCCCCATAACCGATGAATCCCACAAGGCATACGCCTGGAGCTTCCTGTGGATGGTCTTCGGTTCGTCAGTTAAAACCAGCCTTCGGTCGTTTTCAACATGAAGTCAAACGGCACGTCGTGTCTTACAGTTAACCCATTTTATGTGGGCCAACAGGTGTAATTGAAATCTGCCTTAAAGGTCTGAAAAACTGTAGGGCTGAAGCTCAGTGATTTGAGACAGCAAAATCAGATGCTCCACCGCTTTCACTTTTTCTAGATGTTCAAGAGTGTCCGGGCCGCCGAGCATAAATGCAGGAACAAAGCCGTACATCTCGTCGTGTCGCAAAATGCCGAGCTTTTTCTTCGCGGGCTTAAATAGGTCGCCATAATTGTTGGAGTCTACCTGTCTGGACAGCAGGAAGGATCGAAGTCCTTTATCCATTTGCTCCCCTGTATATATAGACGTGTGCGTTATATACCGAGAAAGAATACTGGTGATCTTGAGCGAGGCCCCCGTTTTTTCGCCCCAAAGGTACAGGTCGCCAAAGGCACTACGAGCAATTAGGTGGTAGGTGTCGAAAGTCTTAAATTTCGTTCCTTCAAGCCAGGACGCTACTACCCCCTCGTATTCTTGCGGGTTAACTATCCAGAAAATGCCGTCACCGTAGCCGCACCAACCGTGTTGGGCCCAGTATTCCAGCAACTGATTCGGCAGCTTGCCTCGGAAGCGTTCGATACTTGAAGCCGGTACTTCCTGCCGATCAACTGGCCCACCAAATGTATCTAGAAAAATGGAAAATATCTCATCCATTGCTTTTCCCCTTAACATTTACGAAGTTTGACATTGAGATATGTATGCTCGCGTAAAGACGTTGGTATTGTTTCCGCGGCCTTTTTCAAATTTTCAGTTTTTGGCCTCCATTGTGGACCAATGCTGGAGTTAACTTGTCGATCACCAAAGTCTGCAATTATATCTTTGCCTCCTGCGCTCAAATCAGGATTATGCAGCCCCGCGAGATTTGACATTGTCTCCTTGGCTTTTTCTATGCTCTCTGCTCTCGCCGATTTGGCGCTCATCGTTTGTAAAAGCTCTTCTTGAAAGCGCTCTTGCAATTTAGCTTGTAAATCGTCCCGCGCCTGCCTGGCAGCCTTTTGGCTACGTTTCACAGGATTAGCAATATTCTCCAGATACTCATCCACCGTCAGCCGATTCAGTCCATCCTCTTGACCCTTCAACTGCCGCTCGAACTCTCTGATTTTAGACGCCGGCATCTTGTCCGCTTTGAAGCATTCAACTTGATGAAGCGGCATGGCGTTCGGTTTGTCACGGGGGGAAACTTTGTCTTTTCCAGAAGGACGATGTGCTGGCGGCGCAGGTTCCTGCGGGCCGAGTGCCCCTCGGCGTGGCTCTGAGGTTTGCAGGTCTGGTCGTTTTTTCAGTGCGTCTTCATGCTTGAGCATCCATTCGCCTAACCTCGCTCCTTTGGGGCTTGCTCGCATTTCCTGGGCGAGGACATTGGCATTGCCTCGGCCGCGCGTAAGGTGAGCAACGATGGCGCCCAGCAGCAGGGCGACAACTTCGACATGCCCCAGAGCGATGTCATTGGCAGCCCTGCGCTGGGCGGAAGGGTCGTCCTGGCTGAACGGGTTCAACCCTTCCTCGCCACGCGGGCCTTCCCACGCGATGTTGATCCCCGTCAGGTAATACTCGCCAATGCGCGGTAAACCCTCGACGAAAAACTCAGCGATGGATGTCAGGCCGAGTATCCCCAATATCCAGGTGCTGACTTGCAACCCCATTGCGGCGCCAGCGGCACCCATGGGAATGGCGCCAGCCCCTCCGAGAAACGCGCCTGTACCCGCTCCGACGGCTCCTCCGATCAACGCACCGCCGGCAACGATCATTGCCATTTGAGTGACAACTTCGATCAATTCGTTGAGGACGCTGGAGATGTCGAGGTCAGCGAAGCGTTGCCTCAATAAGCGGCCCGCTTCCCACTCGGCCAGGTTGAACGCAGATCTGACGCTGTTGATACGACGGATGTTAAGAGCGACGGAGGGAGCACGCTCGTTCAGATGCGTGCGATAGCAGGCGCCTCCTTGGTACCCCATTTCACGGGTGATTCGGTTTTCTATCTCGTGCCACGTGGGCACCATGTGCCATAAAAACATTCGAGTGTCTCCCTGACAATTCGCCTGTTAGTGCACCGATAACCCGGTGTCCATTACCGAAATACGCTAACAAGGTATTGAAAGGGCTGATGTAGGAAGGATCGCTTATCGCGGTCGGAAACTTCCCGTATTTCAAAATGTTGCATCACGTGACAAGTGACTAGAGTCAAGTGAGTCGCTGAGAAGTGGTGACTGTGCATGAAGTAAATTTTCCTACTCCAAAATGTAATTAGTATGACGATGCATGCCTTTTAATCGTTGTGTGTGAGAACTTTCAGAAGCGTCCTACATTTTTAATGTTTTATTTTTGCCATGCTTTGTCACGTCGCCGGCTACAACGACTGGCGTCATTGAACTGCAATTAGCGAACGGCCGTAATTCTTAGAAGGCTATTGATGTCTTACTCAAGCAAACTTTCCACTCATTACCTAGAGCTCGCTAAAACCTCTATTTCCAAAGAGAGTTTTGTGGGTGAGGACATTCGCTTTTCGGGCGAATACGAGGCGTTGGAAAGCGAGCTGGGCAAAGCTCAATCCATGCACGAGCGTGGTCAGGTCGACTGGTTGAAAATCCGTGAAAGCAGCGAAAACATTCTGCGAACCCAGTCAAAGGATTTGCGCGTCGGCGTCTGGCTCACCTGGGCGCTCTATCAGCGCGAATCGCTCCAGGGTCTGGTGGCTGGCCTTGGGTTGATTCATTACCTGTGCGAAAACCATTGGGCCGGGATCTACCCGAAAAAGCCCCGTACCCGTTCCGCAGCCATTAGTTGGTTGGCAACGCGTCTTGAAGGGGTGCTGAACGAAAATGTGGCGGTCAAAGAGCAACTGCCCCTGTTCCGATGCCTGGTGGATCATCTGGAACGCCTCGATGCTATTTGCACGAGGCACTTGGGTAGCGATGCACCGCTGTTGCTGCCGATTTCCCGACGTTTGAAAAACATGGTGCAACGCGCCGTCGAACATCAGCCAGCGCCGGGTGTGGTGGAGTCCGCGGTGGCTCAGGTCAAACAGGTCGCTGCGCAGTTGCTCAATCCTGAGGCACCCATCGACAACGAGAAAGATGCCAGTAAGGCATTGCGTGCCCAGCAGGACAGTGCACGGTTGCTTTGCGCCTGGTGGCTAAAGCAAAAAGCTACGGATCCGCGCGCTTTACGCCTGAATCGTACGATGCTGTGGCTCTCCATCGACACGTTGCCCGAGCGTAATACCGAGCAGATTACCGCGCTGCGCGGGCTGCCTGTCGACAAGCTCAAGTCATATCAGGAACGCTACGAGCAGGCCAGGTACGCCGACCTATTGGTGGAGCTCGAAGCCAGTGTGGCCAAGGCGCCGTTCTGGTTCGATGGCCAGCGTATGGTCTGGGAATGCCTTCAAGGCCTGAACGCAGAAATGGCCATGCGCGAGGTGGAAGTCCATTTTTCACTATTGATTCAGCGCCTCCCCGTCATCCTCGAATTGCGTTTCCACGATGGCGCTCCTTTCGCCGACCCGGCCACCCGCTTGTGGGTTGATGCCCATGTCATGCCGCATGTGCAGAACCCTGATGCACCACGCTCCGTTGAAGTGCCGGAGATTCGGTCGGCGTGGGAACTGGCCCTGGAAGAAGTCCAGCCAATTCTGCGCAAGGACGGCCTCAAGGCCGCTGTGCAATTCCTGAAGCTTGGCCTGCAAGGTGCCCACGGCGCACGCGAGCGTTTTTTCTGGCAGTTCACCCTCGCACGTTTGTGCTTCATGGCCAAAAAGTTCGAACTGGCCAAAACCCAACTTGAAACCCTTGACCAGACATTGCAGGACGCTGGGCTGCACGCCTGGGAGCCGGACCTCGCGTTGCAAGTGCTGCAATTGCTGCACAGCTGCTGCGAGGCGCTGCCCCAGAACCATGCGGTGCGCGAATGCAAGGAAGAGATTTATCGCAGGCTGTGCCATCTCGATCTCGAAGTGGCGCTCGACTAGGCCCCCGGGCCGCAACCGCAAGGAAAAAAGCCATGGCCAAAGAAGGCTCGGTAGCCCCCAAGGAACGCATCAACGTAACTTTCAAGCCCGCCACCGGCGGTGCTCAGGAAGAGATTGAACTGCCATTGAAATTACTGGCTATCGGTGATTACACCCACCGTAAGGACGAACGCAAAGTCGAAGATCGCAAGCCGATCAGCATCGACAAGATGACCTTCGACGAAGTGCTGGCCAAACAAGAATTGCAGCTGACCTTGAGTGTTCCGAACCGGCTTCAGGAAGCCGGCAGCACTGAAGATCTGGCGATGCATCTGCGCGTCGACTCGATGAAAGACTTCACCCCGGCCCACCTGGTCGAGCAAGTGCCTGAGTTGAAAAAGTTGATGGAGCTGCGCAACGCACTGGTGGCTCTCAAGGGGCCGCTTGGTAACGCGCCGGCGTTCCGCAAAGCCATCGAAGGCGTTCTCGCCGACGACGAATCCCGCGGTCGCATTTTAGGTGAGCTGGGATTGTACGCCGTAGCCCAAGACGCCTGAGTCTCCATCAGCCAAGGAAGCCAATACTATGAGCAAGAGTGCAGCACAGCAAAAGAGTAACGAGAACAGCGAGTACAGCATTCTCGACAGCATCATTGCCGAAACCCGACTCACGCCCGATGACGAAGCGTACGACATCGCCAAGCGCGGCGTGTCGGCGTTCATAGAAGAGCTGCTCAAGCCGCAGAACAGCGGTGAGCCGGTCAAGAAAGCCCTGGTTGACCGCATGATTGCCGAGATTGATTCCAAGCTTGGCCGTCAGATGGATGAAATCCTGCATCACCCCGACTTCCAGTCTCTGGAATCCTCGTGGCGTGGTTTGCAGTTGCTGGTCGATCGCACTAACTTCCGTGAAAACATCAAGATCGAGATCCTGAACGTCTCCAAGGAAGATCTGCTGGACGACTTCGAAGATTCGCCGGAAGTGATGCAGGCTGGCTTGTACAAGCACGTCTACACCGCTGAATACGGTCAGTTCGGTGGTCAGCCGGTCGGCGCGATAATCGCTAATTACTTTCTGTCACCGAGCTCGCCGGACGTCAAGCTGATGCAGTACGTATCCAGCGTTGCCTGCATGTCCCACGCGCCGTTCATTGCGGCAGCCGGCCCGAAGTTTTTCGGTCTGGAAAGCTTCACCGGCCTGCCGGATATAAAAGATTTGAAGGACCACTTCGACGGTCCGCAATTCGCAAAATGGCAGAGCTTTCGTCAATCAGAAGACGCCCGTTACTTTGGCTTGACCGTACCGCGCTTTCTTCTGCGTAACCCGTATCACCCTCAAGAAAACCCGGTGAAATCGTTCATGTACAAGGAAACCGTCTCCAACAGCCACGAGCACTACCTGTGGGGTAATACGGCTTTCGCATTTGGCACCCGGCTTACTGACAGCTTCGCCAAATTTCGCTGGTGTCCGAACATCATTGGGCCGCAAAGCGGTGGAGCAGTTGAAGACCTGCCATTGCACCATTTCGAAAGCATGGGCGAAATTGAAACCAAAATTCCAACGGAAGTGCTGGTGTCCGACCGCCGTGAATACGAACTTTCTGAGGAGGGGTTCATTGCCCTGACGATGCGCAAGGGCAGCGATAACGCAGCATTTTTCTCCGCCAGCTCCGTGCAAAAGCCGAAAAATTTTGGCATCGGCGCTGAAGGCAAGGTTGCAGAGTTGAACTACAAACTCGGCACCCAATTGCCGTACATGATGATCGTCAATCGACTCGCCCACTATTTGAAAGTCCTGCAGCGCGAGCAACTGGGTTCGTGGAAAGAGCGCACCGACCTCGAGCTGGAACTCAACAAGTGGATTCGCCAATACGTAGCCGATCAGGAAAATCCGAGTGCCGAAGTCCGTGGTCGTCGGCCACTGCGCGCAGCCAAGATCATTGTCAGTGATGTAGACGGCGAGCCTGGCTGGTATCGCGTCAGCCTAAATGTGCGCCCCCATTTCAAGTACATGGGAGCTGACTTCACCTTGTCCCTGGTTGGCAAGCTGGACAAAGAGTAAACGGAGCTACTCATGACTGGATACGGCAGCCTGTTTGAACGCCTGGGCGGCGACGCGCAAAAACGTGTCGGCTGGAACCGCGAAAGCTCCGCCTCGGCGTCTGTGGCTGCCCATCTGTCCAAGATGCTCAGCACCCGCGCGGGCAGCGTGCAGACCTTGCCCGATTACGGATTACCCGATCTGAATGACATGCGCCTGAGCCTGCACGATTCCCTGAATCAGGCACGCCTGACCATCGAGAAGTTTATCGAGGCCTATGAGCCGCGCCTGAGCAACGTTCGTGTGTGTTCCCAGCCGCGTGACGACGATCCATTGCGCCTCTCTTTCAGCATCGAGGGCCTGCTGAGCATCGAAGGTATCAAGCATTCGGTCAGTTTCGTCGCGTACCTGCATGGTAGCGGTCAGGTCAGGGTGAGTTCATGACATCGGTAATCTTCCATGTCCTTTAACCACTACTACCTAAGTGAATTGACTGCACTTCGCGAGTTAGGCCGTCGGTTCGCCGAACGCAGTCCGGCATTGGCGCCGTTCCTGGGCCAGCCCGGACGTGATCCGGATGTAGAGCGATTGCTTGAAGGTTTCGCTTTCTTGACCGGGCGCTTACGGCAGAAGCTTGATGACGAATTGCCTGAGCTAAGCCATTCGTTGATGCAGTTACTTTGGCCCAACTACATGCGACCGCTACCCGCGTTCAGCATTTTGCAGTTCGCCCCGCTGATGCGTTCGGAACCTGCGTCAATAGTCGAACGTGATACACCAGTGGAAAGTATTCCGATTGAAGGCGTGCGCTGCCGTTTCCGCACCTGTTATGCAACTGAAGTGTCAGCACTGGATCTTGTTGCGCTGAACTATTCGGTCAAGGGCAATGGTTCGCTATTGAGCCTGCGGTTGGGGATGACCGCTGAAGGTCATTTTGGCGAGTTGGAATTGAAGCGTTTGCGCCTCCACTTCGCTGGCGAGCGTTACATCAGCCAGATGCTTTACCTTGGCCTTTTACGCAACCTGGACGGCATCGAACTGATCCCGCTGGACGGTGCGGGCAAGCCTGTCGTCGGGGTAAATGATGCGCCGTTGACGTTCAAGTTATCTGGCGATCACGTGCAACCGGTAGGGTTTGCTGAAGAAGAAGCGTTGATGCCCTATCCGCTGAACACTTTCCGTGGCTATCGCTACTTGCAGGAGTATTTCGCTTTTCAGGACAAGTTTCTGTTCGTCGATATCAATGGTATCGATCTGCTCAAAACCTTGCCCGAGAACATCCTCAAGGAAATCCGTGGCCTGGAGTTGCGCTTCGACATCAACAAGATTGGAGTCCAGCGACTGCGTCCGACACTGGACAACGTGAAGCTCCATTGCACACCAATCGTAAACCTGTTCAAGCATGACGCATTGCCAGTTCGCCTCGACGGAAAGCAGGATGAGCACCTGTTGCTACCGGCCCGGTACGACCTGGAAAACTGCGGCGTGTTCTCCGTGGAGTCTGTCACGGGCTGGAGACCGGGTGGCTTGGGTTATCGAAATTATGTGCCGTTCGAATCCTTTGAGCACGATCCGAGTTTTGATGTGCCCGTCAGCAGCCCCCACTACAGCGTTCGTCAACGCTCGTCGCTATTGCACGACGGCCTCGATACCTACCTCAGCTTCGGTTTTAGTGGCGAAGTTCAGGAAACCCTGTCGATAGAGCTGATCTGTACCAACCAGAATCTGCCGCGCAAGCTAAAACTCGGAGACATCAGTCAGGCCTGCGACCAGACGCCGGCCTACCTGAGCTTTCGCAACATCACTGCGGTCACATCGTGTTTTGCGCCCCCACTGAATCGTGACTTCCTTTGGAAGTTGATCAGCAACATGTCGCTTAACTACCTGTCCCTGGCTGACGTCAATGCGTTGAAGGTGATTCTCGAAACCTATGACCTTCCGCGTTTTTACGATCAGCACGCGGAAAAAGTCAGCAAGCGGCTGCTGGCCGGACTGAAGTCGATCAAGCATCAGCACGTCGACAGATTGCATCGCGGGTTACCGGTGCGCGGGTTGCGCACTGAGCTGATCATCGATCCGCAAGGCTACATCGGCGACGGCGACCTGTTCGTATTCGCTTCGGTACTCAACGAGTTTTTCGCGCTTTACGCCAGCCTCAATTCGTACCACGAGTTGCGGGTAATCAGCACACAGGGAGAGGTATACCAATGGACGCCCCGCATGGGTATGCAGCCCCTGCTTTAAGCGGGCTGAGTCAGGTAATACGTGAGTACTCACTGTTTCAGGCCGTGCTGCTTGTGGTTGAACGGCTTAGAGAGGCGCACCCGCTCCTGAGCGAAGACGATTTGTACGACCAGCTCGAGTTCCAGGCCAATCCATGTCTTGGGTTTCCCGGCTGCGACGTGGACCGCGTGGAGTTTTTTGAAGAGCACGGTCAGATGCGCGCGAGGCTGCGATTCAATCTGATTGGCCTGATCGGTTCCAGTTCACCGCTGCCAGCTTTCTACGGTGAACAAGCTTTGGGTGATAGCGAAGATGGCAACCGGACTCGTAACTTCCTCGACCTGTTTCACCATCGTCTGCAGAGGCTGATGTTGCCGATCTGGCGCAAGTATCGCTATCGCGCAGGCTTTCAGAGCGGTGCCCTTGACCCATTTTCCGCGCAGTTGTTCGCCTTGATCGGTCTCGGCGGCGAGGAGATACGCAAGGCCGGTGAGCTGAACTGGAAGCGTCTGTTTCCTTACCTCGGTTTGCTCAGCTTGCGGGCGCACTCAGCCGCGCTGATCGAGGCTGTATTGCGGTACTACTTCAAGCACGCCGAACTGAATATCGAGCAGTGCGTGGAACGTCGCGTCGACATTCTCGCTGAGCAGTGCAATCGGTTAGGCCGAGCCAACAGCAAGCTCGGTGACGATCTGGTGCTGGGCGAACACGTCCGCGATCGCAGTGGCAAGTTCCGGATTCACATCCGCGAACTCAACTGGCAACGCTTCCACGAGTTCCTGCCGATCGGTTTCGGTTATCAGCCGCTGTGTGCGCTTGTGCGGTTCACCCTGCGTGACCCGCTCGATTACGACATTCGCCTGGCCCTGCGTCACGAAGAAATCCGTGAACTGCGCATTGGTGAACACAACGCCTGTCGACTGGGTTGGACCAGTTGGCTTGGCCGCGAACGCGCCGACGGCGTGGTGACCCTGGGTAGCAAAATTCATCAAGGACGTGACCAATGATCAACGTAGACCTGCAACAACTTATCCAGGCGCTTGACGCCGAAACCCGTCGTGATCTGGAAAGTTCTGCCGAACGTTGTGTCGCCCGCGGTGGCAGCAAGGTCCTCGTCGAAGATCTGTTGCTCGCATTGCTGGAACGACCTCACGGTCTGCTCGGCCGCGCGTTGCTAGACGCTGAAGTCGAAGCGAGTGAACTGGCTGCCACGTTGCACTCGCCGATTGAGCATAGTGCTTCGCGAAATCCGGTGTTCGCTCAGGAATTGGTGCAGTGGCTGCAGGATGCCTTGCTCGTGGGAAACCTCGAATTGGGTCAAAGTGTGGTAGGTGAAGCCGCGTTGATCCTCGCGTTGCTGCGCAATCCGATGCGTTACGCCGGCAGTCATTACCAGCCATTGCTGGCCAAGCTGAACATTGACCGACTGAAAGAATTTGCATTATCCCGAACAGAGCTGTCGTCCGCTGGCCATTCTGCTGTCGCGGGTGAAACGCTGTTGGAGCGCTTCACTCACAACCTCAGCCAACAAGCTCGCGATGGCAGACTGGACCCGGTGTTGTGCCGAGACGGTGCCATCCGCCAGATGGTCGACATTCTCGCCCGTCGTCGAAAAAGCAACCCGATCGTGGTTGGTGACGCGGGTGTCGGCAAGACTGCCGTCGTTGAAGGACTCGCCTTGCGCATTGCTGCCGGGGAGGTTCCGCCCGTATTGCAAGGCGTGGAAATATTGTCCCTGGACATGGGGTTGTTGCAGGCCGGTGCCAGTGTCAAAGGAGAGTTCGAACGGCGCCTGAAAGGCGTGATCGATGAGATCAAGGCGTCACCGAAACTGATCATCCTGTTCATCGACGAAGCTCACACACTGATCGGCGCAGGAGGGACTGCAGGCGGATCCGACGCGGCCAATCTGCTCAAACCGGCTCTGGCCCGTGGCGAATTGCGAACCATCGCCGCCACCACGTGGACTGAGTACAAACGGTACTTCGAAAAAGACCCTGCCTTGGCTCGGCGTTTTCAGCCCGTGCAGTTACACGAACCCACTGTTAACGAAGCGGTGACCATACTTCGCGGTCTGGCTCCTGTGTACGAAAAGAGTCACGGCATCTACCTTCGTGACGACGCTGTGGTAGCGGCCGCTGAATTGTCCGCTCGATACCTTGCTGGTCGTCAGCTACCGGACAAGGCAATCGACGTCCTCGACACCGCATGTGCTCGCGTTCGAATCAGTCTGGCCGCGGCCCCACAGCGCCTGGAACATTTGCGCGGCGAGCTGGCTGAGGGGGAGCGGCAACGCCAGGCTCTGTACCGTGACGCCGATGCTGGTTTGCAAATTGACCACTTGGCCCTTGAGGATCTGAAATCTCGATTGCGCGACGCTGAGGAGAAAAGGTCGGCTCTGGAGGCGCAGTGGTCTGAGCAAATGGTCCTGGCCAAGCGCCTGCTGGACTTGCGCGAGAAATTGGCCCACGCCAGGGCTGTCGATGAAACGAACGCCAAGGCTGAAGTGGGTCGGGATGACATTGGGATCGATAGCTTCGACGGGCGAGATGCCACGGCCCGGCGCGTGGAAATCCTGGAGGGCTCTCTCAACGAAACTCACCGCGCCCTGGTCGATGCGCAAGCCAAGGAACGTCTGGTGAGTTTCGAAGTGTGTCCACGGCTGGTGGCTGAAGTGATCAGCGCCTGGACCGGTGTGCCGCTGACGCAACTGGCCCGTGAGCACAATGCCCGGGTCGCCAGTTTTGCCACTGACCTGCGCCATCGCATTCGCGGTCAAGAGGAGGCCATCCTGGCACTGGATCGCTCTATGCGCGCAACCGCAGCAGGCCTGAACAAACCCGATGCGCCAGCGGGGGTATTTTTGCTCGTTGGCCCGAGTGGTGTCGGCAAGACTGAAACCGCGCTGGCGCTCGCGGACTTGCTGTATGGCGGTGATCGTTTCATCACCACGATCAACATGTCCGAGTTTCAGGAAAGGCACACCGTTTCGCGCCTGATCGGTGCGCCTCCCGGGTACGTCGGGTACGGCGAAGGGGGCATGCTGACCGAGGCCGTGCGCAAGAAGCCGTATTCCGTGGTACTGCTTGATGAAGTCGAGAAGGCCGACCCGGACGTGCTCAACCTGTTCTATCAAATCTTCGACAAAGGTGTGGTGAACGATGGGGAAGGGCGCGAGATCGATTTTCGCAACACGCTGATCCTGATGACTTCGAATCTGGGTAGCACCCAGATCAATGCGCTATGCGATAAAACCGTGCGACCCAGCGCGCCTGCTCTGGAAGAATCTATCCGCCCGATTCTAACCCAGCACTTCAAACCAGCATTGCTGGCGCGTATGCGCGTAGTGCCTTATTACCCGGTCAGTGGAGTTGTGCTGCGTGAGCTGATTGAAGTCAAACTCGACCTTCTGGGCGAGCGCCTGCACCGTCGTCAGCTCGACTTTACATACTGTCAAAGTCTCGTCGATCACCTGGTCGAGCGCTGCGTACAGAGCGACAGCGGTGCCCGACTGATCGACCATCTGCTTGAAATGCATGTACTGCCTCGGGTGGCCGACCGGTTGATCGAGGCGATGGCAACCGGGCATACACTCAAGCGCGCTCACGCGACGTTGGACTCCGATGCTTGCGTCGTCTGTGAGTTCGGCTGAGATGGGTGTGATGTTGACTCAAGTGCCGCAACCACTGGATTACGCCGAAGCCTTACTGGCGCAGTTCGCTGGATTATCACAGGCGTCGGATGGTGCTGCACTGCTCGGGGAGTTCGTGCGTGGTGTGGCGCAACTTAGTGGCTGCGAGCTGACTCAGTTGTATCTGATGGACGCGGCCCACACCTGCCTCGGTCTGAATGCCGAGTACCTGAACGGCATCCTCCAGCCTCGAGACGCTGCACATTTGCCGGTGAACTACAACGCAGAACAACTGCTGCAATTCGCGTTTTGCGAGAACCGGGTGGTGTGTCTCAGCGGATTAAGTGGCAGCTTGCACGAGACTGGTTTTTTGCCGCCACAGATCACGCCCTGGCAATCGCTGCTGTGTGTGCCGCTGCTTAATCAGCGAAAAAGGGTCGAGGGGTTGATGATCTGCGCGAGCCGACGTCATAGCGACTTGCAGGGTTTTGCCGATTCCCTCGGACAGTTGGGTTCGTTCGTGCTTGGCCAATTGCGTTTGCTGCAACGACTGTGTCGGCCGACCGGCGATGCGCAACCTGTCCCGGTCAGCGTACCGAATGCCAGCGCTTATGGTCTGATCGGCAAAAGCGCAGCCATGCGCCAAACATACTCGCTGATCAGTAAGGTTCTGCACACCTCCTACACAGTGTTGTTACTCGGTGAGACTGGTACGGGCAAGGAACTGGTCGCGCAGGCGATTCACGACGGCGGTCCACGTCGATCTCAGGCGTTTATCGTGCAGAACTGCGCGGCGTTCGCCGAAAGCCTTCTGGAAAGTGAACTGTTCGGCTACCGAAAAGGTGCCTTTACCGGTGCCGACCGCGACCGTGTCGGGTTATTCGATGCTGCCAATGGCGGCACCCTGTTTCTTGATGAAATCGGCGATATGCCGTTGTCGCTTCAAGCCAAGTTACTGCGGGTATTACAGGAGGGGGAGATACGGCCGCTGGGTTCCAACGATACCCACAAGATCGACGTACGCATTATCGCGGCTACGCATCGTGATTTGGCGCTACTCGTCAGAGAGGGCAGATTCCGTGAGGATTTGTACTACCGTCTCGCGCAGTTTCCGATCGAGCTACCGGCCCTGCGTCAGCGCGAAGGTGACATTCTCGATCTCGCTCGGCATTTCTCTGACAAGGCCTGTTCATTCCTGCAACGGGATGCAGTGCGCTGGTCCGATGCCGCGCTGAGCCAACTGGCCAGCTATGCCTTTCCCGGCAATGTGCGTGAACTCAAGGGGTTGGTCGAGCGAGCGGTTTTGTTGTGCGAGGGCGGCGAATTGTTGGCCGGGCACTTTTCTATTCCCGTGAGCGCGATCGCTGAAGACAGCAGCCTGCATCTGCGCGAACGCCTTGAGCGGGTCGAGCGCAGTCTGGTGATCGATTGTCTGCGTAAAAACAACGGCAACCAGACACTTGCGGCCCGTGAACTCGGGCTACCTCGCCGCACGCTGCTGTATCGCCTCGGGCGCCTGAATATCAGCTCTGGTGATCTCGGTGAGTAACTTCGGACTGCAAAAATTCGGTCGAGGTACCTGCCTTAACGCTCGACTCACCTCATTCACTTTGTCCTCAGGAGACTCCGGATGAACGTTCGTCACTGGCAAGCCGCCTTGCTGGCCCTCATCACTCTATGGGGCGTTGGTGGATGCGGCGGTAACTACAAATTCAACGACAACACCTATCGCCCATTGGGTGATCCGCAGGCGGTCTATCGCGGCAAGTGACCGCAAGGAGCAGCAACATGGAACTGGTTTTCGAAATGCTGAGCAGCAAGCAGTTCGTGCCGACAGATTTGTGCCACAAGACCTTCACGCAGACCGGTGGCGTGATCGGCCGTGGCGAGGATTGCGACTGGATCATTCCTGACCGCAAGCGCCATCTCTCCAGCCGCCACGCGACAGTCAGCTTCCTCGACGGCGCATTTCTTCTGACTGATACCAGCAGCAACGGTATCCAGGATGGCGTAAGCGGCGGTCGCCTGATCAAGGGCGAAGCGGTGCGTATCGAGACGGGCAGTTTTTACGTACTGGGTGATTTCGAGATCCGTGCACGACTGAGTTATGGCTCATCGTCGACCGACGTCAAATCCTCTGGGTCACGAACGGCATTCAATATCATTCCCGACGATGTATTTCTCGAACTCGATCCATTGAGCGCGTTTGATCAACAGGAAATGGTGCACTGCGAGGTCGACGAATTGTCTGCCCTCGACACACCTTATCAGCAGCCCGTGCAACGTGCTGACTTCGCACGTATCGACATGGAAAACCTGAGGGTGCCGGTCCTGATCGATGTCCCGACGGAGTCCGCGCCAACAACGAGGCCAGAAGCTACCGAAGGCCAGAATGAAGAGTTCTGGGAACACTTTGGTGCCGCTCTGGGAGTGGATCTCAAAGACCTTGATCGTGCCTCCCGCGAAACATTGGCGCTGAGTGCCGCTCGTATGCTCAAGCAGAGCATCAGCGGTTTGCAGCAGAGTCTGCGTACCCGTAACGAGCTGAAAAACGAACTGCGATTAGCTCAGACAACCGTGCAAGGCTTCCAGACGAATCCATTCAAGTTTGCCGTCGATGCAGGTGAGGCGCTGGAATTACTGTTGCTGGCCAACAAGTCGGGTCAGTTGTCCGCTGACCAAGTGATCCCCCGAGCGTTCCGTGACTTGCAGGCGCATCAAGTCGCCTTGCTTACGGCCAGCCGCGCAGCGGTACGAGGGGCTCTGGAACACTTTTCGCCGCAACAGCTGACCCTGCGCTTCGAGCGAGATAACAAGTCGCTGCTCGCCACTTCCGGCAGCCGTTGGAGGGCCTATAGCCGTTATCACCATGCGCTGCTTCAGAATGACGACTGGAGCGAGCGTTTGCTGGCACGTGACTTCGTCCAGGCTTACGAAGAACAGATTCGCCTGATTTCGATCCTCCATGCCGACTACCCAGGATGAAGCACATGTCTCCCTGCTCGACTGTTTTTCTCAAGGCGTTGGCTGTCTTGGTAGCGATGGTTTCGTTGGCCGGTTGCTTTTCGATGTCGCCCTATTCCAGCCTGACCAAACTCAATCTGCAGCTGGCGGCCAGTGATCAACTGAACCCGGATCTGAACGGTCGCCCGTCACCGATCGTCGTTCGCCTGTTTGAGCTCAGGCATCCAGTTGCGTTCGAAAATGCTGATTTTTTCAGCCTTTACGAGCGCGCCAGGGAATCCCTGGCCCCGGACCTGGTGACAAGCGAGGAGCTGGAGCTGCGTCCCGGTGAAACCGTGAGTCTCAAACTCAGCGTGAAGGAAGGCAGTCGCTATGTTGGCATTCTCGCCGCTTACCGCGATCTGCCGGAAACCCGATGGCGCTACACCGTGCCACTCACGCCGGCGGGTATCACCAACATGGACCTGACGCTCGACCAGGCCGGCATTCGCAACAGCCGTGAAACGTTAGCCAAGGTGGATGAGTGACATGAACAGCCATAAAGTCATTTGGCAGGAAGGTATGTTGCTGCGTCCCCAACACTTCCAGCACAACGATCGATACCACGACCATCAACTGAAGACTCGCACGCAATTACTGGGCAGCTACACCTGGGGTTTCTTGAGCCTGGAAGTCGATATGCAGTTCCTCAATATGGGCAAACTGGTGATCAGCCAGGCGTCGGGGATTCTGCCGGACGGCAGCCTCTTTGAGCTCGGTGGCAGTACCAAGCCGTTGGCGCTGGATGTACCTGCGAATACCGGTAAAACACCGGTCTATCTGGCTTTGCCGCTTGTGACCGGCAACCATATTGAATCCCGTCGTCCGGAGCAGGGTGACGTATTGGCACGTTACATCGCTTATGAAATGGAGGTCGCCGACTCCAGCGCAGGTGACAGCTCTGCCAGCCAAATCAGCTGCGCCCGTCCGGACTTTCGCTTACTGCTGGGCGAGCAGCAAAGTGATCAGGTCTATGTGAAGCTGAAAGTTTGCGAAGTTCTCGACACCACGCCCGATGGCGTTATCACCCTCGACCCGGATTTCGTTCCGACTTACCTGCAAGCGCATTCATCCAACTATCTGCTTTCGTGTCTTAAAGAAGTGATCAGCATGCTCGGCCACCGAGGCGACACCATCGCAGAGCGGATTCGCTCCAATGGCAAAGTGGGGGGCGCGGAAGTTGGTGACTTCATGATGCTGCAGCTAATCAACCGTACCGAGCTGCTGCTACGTCACTACCTCACTCTGGAGCAGGTTCACCCGCAAGCGCTTTACTGCACGTTACTGACCCTGCTCGGCGAACTGGCAACGTTCTCCAGTGACAGCAAGCGTCCGCGTCTGGATAGCCGTTATGAACACAGCAATCAGGGCGCAAGTTTTCGCAAACTGATGGAAGCGATTCGCCAAGTGCTTTCGATGGTGCTCGAACAGCACGCCGTCGAACTGACGATGCAAGCGCGTCAGTACGGAATCATCGTCTCGCCGTTGCAGGATCATAATCTGTTGGGTTCAGCCTCGTTCGTGCTGGCTGCCAGTGCCAGTTGCGATGGCGAAGAACTGCGCCATCGATTGCCGGCACACCTCAAGGTCGGGCCAGTAGAAAGTATTCGCCAACTGGTCAACCTCCATCTGCCGGGCATCAAGATCAAGCCATTGGCGGTAGCACCGCGGCAAATCGCTTTCCACGCGAACAAGACCTATTTCATCCTCGAACTCAGTTCCGAGGACCTGGCACAGCTCCAGCGCTCCGGTGGTTTTGCTTTCCACGTTTCCGGTGAGTTTACCGAGCTCGAACTTAATTTTTGGGCCATCAGGAACTGACCGACGTGATCAAGGACATGGATTTTTCTCAGGACGACAAAACCGTCCTGCTCGACCGTCAGGGCCATGGCCCGGCGCAGGGACCATTGACAGACTCCACCGCTCCGCCGCGTTTCGAACAGCTTGAAGAGCGCATGATTTACTCGGCCCGGCGAGGCCCGGTGGAAGCCTTCAGTATCAGTCTCAATCCTCTGGTTGCAGCGGCGTCCCGTCTGCTGTCAGAAGTGGTGCGGCTCAAGCGAAACGCCGCCAGTGAAGACTTGCCAAGTCTTAACGGGCGATTGAGCCTCGCAGTGGAAAATTTTGCAGTAAGCGCTCAGCAAAAAAGTATCGAGACCAGCCAGATGTCCACAGCACGTTACGTGCTGTGCACGGTAGTGGACGAGGCGGTGGTGACCACCGCGTGGGGTAAAGAAAGCGAATGGTCTCAGATGAGCCTTTTGAGCAAATTTCACAATGAAACGTCTGGGGGCGAAAAGTTCTTCCTTCTACTTGAGCGTCTGTCAAAGAACCCGGTCAAGCACCTGCCTGTGCTGGAGCTGATGTACCTGTGTTTATCGCTGGGTTTCGAGGGCAAATATCGCATTCAGCCGCGTGGCCTGATGGAACTCGAAAATCTTCGCGATGCCCTTTATCGGCAAATTCGCCATCTGCGCCCGGATGTACCGCGTGAACTGTCACCTCACTTGGAAGGCATTCGCACCCATCGAAAAGACTGGGTGCGTATCGTTCCATGGTGGGCGGTAGTGCTGATAACGGCGGTGTGTATGGCCGTGATGTTCTCGGGTTTTTCCTGGGTATTGAGTGAGCAGCGCGCTACGGTCTTGCAGCCCTTCCAACAGTTTGGTCAGGCAGCGGTTGAGCTGCAGTTGCAGCGGTTGTACAGGGACGCTTCATGAAAAAATACTTCAAACAAACTGGCGCATTGCTGCGTAAGACATGGCTCTGGACGCTCCTGTTGGTGTTGTTCGTGGCGCTGCTTGTATGGTGCGCCGGCCCGCTCCTGGCAGTAGATGACTACAAGTTCTGGGAAAGCCCGACCTCACGTCTGCTAAGCATCAGTGTGCTGTTCCTGGTTTGGGGCCTGGTCATGGTTTTCGTGAGCTGGCGCGCTGGCGTACGCAAACAAGTGCTGGAAAGCACCGAAGACGGACAGGCCCGCCTGCTCCGAGTAAAGAAGATCGACGAAGAGAGGAGAGAGCTTCGATTCCGTTTCAAAGACGCGCTCAAAACCCTCAAGGTTTCGAGCCTTTATCCCGATCGTAGCCAGCATTGGCGCAATGATTTGCCGTGGTACTTGGTCATTGGCCCCGAGCGTAGCGGCAAAACTGGCTTGCTGGACTCGTCAGGCCTTGAGTTTCCGCTCAACAAGATCGACCAAAAACTGATGTGCAATTCAGGGGCTACTCAGTATTGCGATTGGTACTTCGCCGAACACGGCGTGCTGATCGATACGGCCGGACGATATCTGACCCAACCGGAAATCGACGTCGACGCCAGTGGCTGGAAAACGTTGCTGGATCTGCTTCACAAGCGACGTTGCAATCGCCCGCTCAATGGCGTGCTGGTGACCCTGCCTGTCCAAACGCTGCTCACTCACAATCAAGATGCGTTGAGCACCCTGGCGCACCTGGTGCGTGCACGCCTGCACGAGGTACAGCAAAAGTTGCATGTCGACCTGCCGGTTTATTTCGTATTAACCAAGACGGATGAACAGCCAGGCTTTGACGAGTTCTTCGACCAATTGACTCGCGACGAGCGTGATCAGGTGTTGGGCGCCAGCTTTGGTGACGTGTCGCGCAGGGTTGATACGGCTGTGGTTCGTGCTGAATTCGAAACACTGCTCCATCGCCTCAACAGTCAGATCATCATGCGCATGCATCAGGAGCGGGACCCGTTGTGTCGTGGTCGTATCCTCGACTTCCCACACCAACTTGAGTTGATTGGCGAAGGACTGTGTCACTTCATCGAAGCGGCCTTCATCGGCCATCGGTACCAGCGGGTGAGCCAATTACGCGGATTCTATTTCACCAGCGCGGCTCACTTGAACAAGCCACTAGATACCAACACCAACGCCAGCAGCGGTGTGAAGAGCGGTATGTCACCTGGCCGGGGCACCATTCACTCACGATTCATAAACCATATTTTCAGTCGGATCATCTTTCCCGAGGCCGATCTTGCCAGTCTGGACAAGCGTGAGCGCAGCCGCGTTCATTGGGGTCAGCGCGCGCTATACATTGGGGCGATGGCAGGATTAAGTTTATCCGCATTGGTGTGGGCCAGCGGTTATTCGGCCAATCACGAACGGCTTGAAAGGTTGCGCGCTTTAACACAAGTCTGGACGCAGCAGCGTTCGGCGTTGACGGCCCAGGGTGATTTGCTAACGGCGCTTCAGACGATCGACAACAGCTACGCAGCAACTCAGATATTCCCTGAAAAGGGTGATATCTCCTACCACGAGCGCGGTGGACTGAATCAGGGTGACGCTGCCAATCCCGTGATCAGAAGCGCTTACCAGCGTGAGCTTGATACGCACCTGTTGCCACGGGTCGCGACACTGTTGGAAGGGCAGATTCGCACCAACATGAAGGACCGTGAGCGCTTGCTCAACAGTCTGCGTGCGTATCTGATGCTGAGCATCCAGGATCGTCGTGATTCGGCGTGGTTGAAGGAATGGGTCGCTGCTGACTGGTCTTTGCGTTATACCGGCAACACGACTGCGCAAAACAGCTTGAACGCACACTTCGAGCGATTGCTGGTGCAGCCTTTCAGTTATCCACTCAATGATTCTCTGGTGGCGCAGGCGCGTCAGATTTTGCGGAATGAAACGTTGGCCAGCGTGGTTTACCGGATGCTGCGCGATCAGGCCCGCATTCTCCCGGTGTACCGTTTGAGCCAACACTTGGGACCTCAAGGTTCACTGTTTGTCGGCACCGACTACGTCATACCAGGGTTCTATACCAAGCAGGGTTATCAGCAGTATTTTTCGGTCCAGGGCATCGCACTGGTCAGCGAAATTCTGCGTGACAACTGGGTATTGGGTGAGGGCTCGGACATCAGCGGCATGGACTTGCATCGCTTGAAGGTCGAGCTGGAGCAATTGTATTTCCGTGACTACGCCAACCTCTGGGGCGATGCAATTGGTCAGGTTGCGCTGCAACCGATCAATGATGCCGGTGAAGGCGCCGAACAACTGGCGGGTCTGACGTCTGCCCATTCGCCCGTGTTGCAACTGCTGGCGCAAGTGCGCGAACACACCCGTTTCCCGACGATCGCGGAGGGTGCGGATGATGCGGGGGTAGTCGCCCAACAGCTCGCAGAGAAGGGCGGCAAGCTCGCCGCGTTCGCAGTGCAAAAGGCACCGGCCGCACTGGCCAAGCATTTACCGGATACGGCAAGAAATGCCCTGCAACGTCGCTTCGAACCGCTGCATCGTCTGCTGGACGACAACAGCGGCCCGGCTGCTGACCTGACACCGGCGCTGCAGGCAGTCAACGATCTACAGCTGCAATTGGCGAGCCTCGCCCGTGCCAGCGCACCGGATCAGGCGGCATTCGACATGGCCAAGGCCCGCATGGGTAGCCAGCGTGATGCCCTGAGCCATCTGCGCACGGCGTCCGGTCGCTTGCCGCGCCCGGTTGGTACCTGGTTTAACGTGCTGGCCGAAGATTCCTGGCGTCTGGTGCTCAGCGATGCTTACCAGTTCCTCAATCAGCGTTATCAGAATGAGCTTTACAGCTTCTACGGCAAAGCAATCAGCAAGCGGTATCCGTTCAGTGCACACAGCGCCAGCGATGTGGCGATCAACGACTTCCGCGAGTTCTTCAAAACCCATGGGGTCGTGGATCGCTTCTTCGACAATTACATGCGTCCATTTGTCAGCGGAGCTCCAGGCAACTACCGATTGCGCACTATCGACGGGTTGAGCCTGCCCGTATCCAGGGTGTACCTCGATCAGATGGCGACGGCGCATGTCATTCGGCAAAGCTTTTTCGCCGAGAACCCCGACGAGCCGCAGGTGCAGTTCAAGCTGGAACCGTACACTCTGGATCCGATGGTCAGCCGTTCCGAATTCCGCTTTGGCGACAGGAGCATGGAGTACCGTCATGGTCCGATCGTGGCGGCCTCCTTCAAGTGGCCAGTTGACGCTGAGGGCGGGCGGACCAGTCTGGTGCTCGACAAAATGGTCGGCCGCCCGATCGGTATCGAGAAGAACAGTGGACCTTGGTCATTGTTCCGCCTGCTCGATCTGATGCAAACCGAATACCTGTCCGGTCGTGATGTATTGGTGCTCAAAGCGGATTTGGGTGGGTTGCGAGCCAACTACTTGCTGACAAGCCAGCGCACGCCGAACCCATTTGACGTGGGCGCGCTACGTACCTTCCGCATGCCGGTCCAGCTCTGATGCCGATTGACGGTTCCTGGTGTAGCGCTGCGCATACAGATCCGGGCAAGGTTCGGGTGCGTAATGAAGATGCTTTTCTCGATTGTCCACAGAAGGGGTTGTGGGCGGTCGCTGACGGCTTGGGTGGTCACCAGAGTGGCGACATGGCCAGCCAGCTTATCGTTGCCAGCCTCGAGGATTTGCCGCTACCGGAGGACTTCGACGAGCGACTTAAAAGTGTGCGTCAGTGCCTGCACTGGCTCAACCGGCGTTTGAGCCAGGAACTAACCGTCATTGCGGAACACTGTGACGCAATCATCGGCAGCACGGTGGTGGTGTTATTGGTGGATGGCAGTCGCGCGGCCTGTGTCTGGGCCGGCGACAGTCGTTGTTATTTGTGGCGCGGGCAGCGCTTGTATCAGTTGACCAAAGACCATTCGTTGATGCAGCAATTAATAAACGAACAACAGATGAGCGTCAGTCAGGCTCGCGCGCACCCTCAGGCGCAGGCATTGACCCGGGCTGTGGGAGCCAGCGAACAGCTAGCCCTCGAAGTACTGGAGCTTGAGGTTCATCCGGGAGATGCGTTCCTGCTGTGTAGTGATGGCTTGTATCAAGGCTTGAATAGCAATGCATTAGGGAGCGCATTGAGCCTGTCTGTACCGAGTATGGCGCTGGCGCGTTTGTTCGATGGTGCGTTGAACGGTCCCGCCCGGGACAATCTGACCGCCGTAGTGATCCGCTAATGATTGAGCCTGCGTTAATGCTTGACCCGTTACCAATCAGCGAAGATGAGGTAGTTGACCTGACCTATTTCGCTTTCGCCAACCCTGCCGAACCATCGCGTGAAGTACCAGCGACATGCATTCGCATTGGCGATTTGCCGCAGGTATTGGGCGGGCGTTACTGCATCGAGCGTTTGCTAGGCGCTGGCGGTATGGGTGTGGTTTACCGCGCTCGGGATCTGCTATACGAGCAGTTCGGAGATCCCGAACCGTATGTCGCGCTGAAACTCCTCAGTGAAGACTTTGCCGATTCTCCGGACGCCAGCGCATTGCTCTATAGCGAGTTTGCCCTGACCCGGCGACTGCATCACCCCAACGTGCTGCGCTTGCACAATTTTGAAGTGGACACTCAGTGTCAGCGAGCCTTCTTCACCATGGAATTAATGCATGGTCGGACGCTGGATAAATTGCTCTGCGAACACCCTTTGGGATTACCGTGGCCGGACCTGCGTGATATCGCGCATGCGTTGCTTGATGCGCTGGCCTATTCCCACAGCCGCGGCGTACTCCACGGCGATCTGAAACCGAGCAACGTGATGATTGGCGAAGATGGCCTGCGGCTGTTCGATTTTGGTCTGGGCCAGGCCGAGAAGGGCGTCCTGCCGGGACTTGCGCAACTGAGCCGGAGTCGCTTCAAGGCGTGGACTCCGGGCTACGCTGCGCCGGAATTGCTGAACGGTACGCCGCTGACAACAAGAGCCGACGTCTTCGCGGCTGCCTGTGTGATCTATGAGCTGGCCAGTGGAACGAATCCTATGCGCGGTTTGTTTTCGACTCTGTCCAGTAATGAACACCTGAGTCTTGACCTGCAAATGCCCACGAACATGCCTAAACACTGCTGGCAAGCCTTGCGAACGGCATTGGCTTTCGATCCTGCAACCAGACATCTTACGGCGTCGCACTTGCGTGACATCTTGGGAGGCTCTTCCTCTTGGTGGAGCCAATGGTTTTATCGACGCTCTGAAAGTCATGCTTCGTCAATGACTTGGTAGTCATCAGTGTCAAAAAGTGCGTCATCTTCTTCTAACGCAACTCGATAGTGGCGTTCCTGTTCGAAGTCGCTACACTGCGCCGGCCGTTCATTCTTCCTTTGAGGCTTGCGCATGAAATTTCGTTTTCTGTTGTGGATGCTGGGTTTGTTGATGGGTAAGGCCAGTCGGACCAATCCTGCGTTTCAGCAGCAGTTGGGCGACAAGGAGTTGGTGTTTCAACTGCAAACGCTGGACGGAAAAGTGGCGCGACATTTCCGCGTGAAGGATCAGCGTATAACCAGCAAGGCGGGTGTGTACGCCGAGCCTGCGTTTGCCATTGCCTTTAAAGACGCCGCGTATGGCTTTGCCACGATGCAGGCGAAGAACAAGCAATTGGCGTTCATGACGGGGATTCAGGACAAGTCGATTCAGATCAAGGGCAACCCGGCGCTGGTGATCTGGTTCCAGGGGTTGACCAAGTATTTGAAGCCGAAGAAGGCCAAGCCAAAGGTTTGAGGTTTTTTCCGGCTGACCACAAGGATTCGTCTCCGGCCTTTAGCCTTACGACTCCTGCGGGTCTGATGTGTCGAGTGATCGTGCCCTGTAAGTCTTGTATATCTGCTGGACTTCCGGATTATCCAGGTTCTCGTAGGTGATGCCTTCCTTGTCCAGGCCATCCAGGCCGCGGATGCTGCTGATGGTCGCTGGCCACTCGTCTCGACTGGCGATATCGACTACGAACGGTTGCAGGTAGTGATCGAGATGCCTCCCGCGAGGTTCTCGAATTTCATCACTGAGCGCCCGCAGGTAGTCGTCCTTGGTGGTCTTTGACCAGTCGATGGCGAACCGGGCCCGATAGCAGAGCTCCATGAAGACCAACAGGATCGTGCGGCCGTTGCCGTCGAGAAAGGGGTGTGCGAACGCTAGTTGGCCCATTACTTCGCCAGGGCGATCTCTGAAACGTTTCTGGTTGGCTGCTAGCTCAAGCGCATAGTCGACAGACATCTTGATGGAGTTCGGATGCTCAAAGACGGTGCTTCGCGGATCGCCGTGCAAGCCCTTGAAGACAGCCAAGTGCGGGACAAGCTCGCACCGATCTTTTCCTGCCCAAGGATAGAAGCCGGAGAAAAGGATCTCGTGAACTTTGAGGACTGACTTGTAATCGATTGGCTTGGTCTTGGCCAAATAGGCAAGAGCGTCTTCGATGCTCAATTCGAACGAAAAATGCTCTGATTCTTTAACTTCAGTGGGATCTTTCAGGCACAGCGAGTTTTGAAGGTAGCCAGCCGTTTCGAAATCGCCGAACGGGTCAAAAGTCATGCGCTACGTTTCTTCGAGCGCCTCTCCTGAAGGTAACGCCCTTGGAGCACCAAGGCTTCTGATTTGCTCAATGCGCCTTTTTTCTTCAGATTGACGAGCAACTGTTCAACGCCATCCAGCACGACGATATCACCCGCCAGACAGGTAATGGTCACGGCCATACGGCTCATGCCGTCAGGCTCGGCAGTGATTTTGTGTTCCTTGGCAAGCTTGCGGACTTGACTTGCAACACTGCTAGCCGCTGTTTGGGTCATCGGAAAGCCCTCTATTTGCGCTCAAATCATAGCAGTGCGCTTGCTTTCTGTCGTTGCTGGCTCGTCGGCCAATGCATGCATGACGGGGATTCAGGACGACTCGATTCAGATCAAGGGCAACCCGGCGCTGGTGATCTGGTTCCAGGGGGTGACCAAGTATTTGAAGTCGAAAAAGGCCAAGCCTAAGGCTTGAGGGCGCTTTTGCTACTTGGGCAGATATTTGGACGGATCGCCGCCGGAACAACTTTGCCTCTACAGCCTCTTGATTGAGCCATCTGTTAGTTGAAGAAATAACAAACTATTCCAATTTTTGAATTTCTGGATCGATCTCTAGGCCGAAATAATCTATTTGAATGTCATTTGTGACAGGTCACAAAAGTCGATTTCGCGTGCTCCATAGCGTTGAGTGTCACTGAACGTGCCCTTTTTACTTCAATGGAGTGCGCAAATGAACAAGGTGAACGAAGTTGCGGCAGGAACTCTTGACTCGTCGTTTGGTGATATTGGTTAAGAAATAGCTATCGAGATATGCAGGTAACAAATGATAAGAAGCTTGCTCTTGTCGGGCAGGCGAGTTTGTTGCGATACCAGACGTGAGAAGTAGAGCAGAGCTCCGATGGGAGCGTGCTCAACTGGGATCGATATGTCTTGTAGGACTCATTAGGATCATTCAGAGACCACAATCATGAAGCAAGAATCCGGGTTAAAAAACGCAGGCACTCTCGACCCAGCCTTTCATGGCGATGGCATGATGGAAATGCCGACCAGTACGACTGCAGTGGCTGCTCTGCAAGATAAAAAATTACTGGTCGCTACTGGGTGGCTAGCCGGTTCAGGGCATACCGTTTCACGATTTACCGACAAAGGAGCGTTTGACCAGTCCTTTGGAAAGGACGGCACAGTTGTGATACCGGATAGAGGCGCAGTTGCAATGTCGCCAAGCGCTGTGATTCCCCGTTCAACTGGCGGATACCTTATCAGTGGCATACAACTAGTAAGGGCCGACAAACTGTATGTCTTTGGTTTGCTGGAAGACGGTCGATTAGATGAATCTTTCGGTGATGAGGGCATGGTTACGCTTTTAGCTTCCGAACTCGGGGCCGACGCCAGGTTTGTTGATAAGGACTCGACTATCGATGCGCAGTTCTTCAGCTCCGGTTGGATGGTTGTATCCCAGCTTGATGCAAAGATCTATTTGAGCCACTCCTTTTATACTTCCAGCGGCGTCTTCAAGGGTGTTGTGTACTGCCTTAATCCAGATGGTTCAAGGAACACGAGTTTCAATGGCGGCCATGTATTTATTGAGTCGCCAGTCGCCGGAATTGCCCTCGGAGGGTTGGCAGCCGACAGGGATGGTGTGTTGGTCGGAGGTACACTTTTCGCGCCTGTCGGCACTATGGGGGACGCTTTCGTAACTCGCTATAACCAAAATGGAGCTATCGATACTTCGTTCGGTAACGGTGGGAAAGTCATCATCCCCAACGGTGAAGAGGGGCGGATGTCCTTTCTGTCCTCCACGGTGTTACGCGCAGATGGTGCGATTTTGGTGACGGGGTTCTCAAACAAGGGAGAAGGCCTGATTACCGTCCTTAACGCTAGCGGCAGCTTCAATCTGATTTTCAACAAGGGAAGACCGCTGTATGACGATTTCCGTGAAGGATTGAATTTCGCGAAATGTGTCGCGCAGCCGGATGGAAGAATCGTGGTGACCGGTTGGACTAGCGACGGTTACTTGATGGTTTCGCGTTACCAGCTTGATGGCGCTCTTGACCCTGCGTTTGGAGGCAAGGGCTGGGTCCTCTTCCCCAGTAAGGCAGAAGCGAATACGCGGCACCTTGGGAGCGAACTCACATCGGATAACAAGATTGTCATTCTGGGCCACTCTTATCATCGCTATGCGGTGCGCTACCTGACCTGAAACCGGGCTGGTTTCATCGCGAGCAAGCTCCCACAGAGATTGTGATCCTGAGGGAGCGGGCCTGTTTGCGTTTAGGCCTGGCTGAACTGCGAAGCCAGTTCGCGTAGCAGCACTTCAGCTTCCAGCACTTTGCTGACCACATCTTCAGCCTTGGCGCGGGTCAGGCCAACGCGTTCGAGCAGGGCGTCGGGGATGTCTTCATCCGGGCCCGAACCGATGCCACGGCTGCGCAGCAGGCGTACGGACAGGCACACCAGGTTCGGGTACTCGGCGTAGGCGCCGTCGTAGGTGGGGTCGTGCTGGAAGCGCAGCGCGGTGGACAGTTCTTCGGGCATGTCCCAGTAGCGCATCAGCCAGGCGCCGATCTGTTCGCGGCTGATGCCCAGCAGGTGTTGCTCGATGTAGCTGTGGCACAGGTGCGGGTTGACCTCCAGGTGGCGGCAGATCAGCGAGAAGTGCGGCGGGAACACGTGGGCCAGCAGCAAGTAGCCGAAGTTGTGCAGCAGGCCGGCGAGGTAGGTCAGGCCGGCTTCCGGGCGTTGGGCGCGCGGCATGGCGCGGGTCAGGCCTTCGATGACGGCGGCGGTGTAGATCGATTGCTGCCAGTACGGCGTGGCGTGTTGCGGGTGGTCTTTGGGCAGGCTCAGGGTTTTGCCCAGGGCCAGGCCGAGTGCCAGGTTGATCACCAGGTCGAAACCCAGCACGCGGACGATGGCGTCTTCCACTGAACGAATCTTGCCCGGCGACGCGTAGTACGGCGACGCCGCCCAGCTCACCACTTGTGCCGCCAGTGCCGGGTCGGTTTCGACCACGCTGGTGATGTCGTCGATGGTGGCGTTGGGGTCGACGCGCAGTTTGATGATCTTCTGCGCGGTTTCGGCCAGTGGCGGAATTTCGATGGTCGCTTCCAGGCGTTGCTGGATACGCCGCGCGGTGAACGCCTGAACAGCTTGGGTAATTTCCTCGCGGTCATCGTCGGGGCGGTCGAGGTTCGGGCGGATGCTGGTCAGCGCTTCGCCGAAGTTGGCGGCACTGGCTTTGTTCAGCATCGATTTGAAGGCTTCGCTGGTGATTTCCAGCAGCACGCCCGGCTCGCCCGAGTTGACCAGCACCATCGGTTCGCGCAGCAGGCTTTCTTCGTACAGGCACGGCGAACTGGTGAGTGACGGCAGGCCGGGCAACAGGCTCAGGTTGTGCTTGCCGAGCATCTTTTCCAGGCGCTCGGTGGGTACGGCGGTGAGGCGGCGACCAGTGAGTTCGGTGAGGCGATTGAGGTCCAGCAATTGGCTTTGCGGGAACAACACCATCAGCGCGCCGACAGCATCATCGAGCAGAACGGCCTGGACCTTGCGCGCCGGATTCAAGCCGTGATGGTCAAGAACCTCTTCGTAGGCAATGCCCATTTTGTTCAGTAACAGCCGAATGACCGACGGCGCGTGCGGGGTAGCGGGTGCGAGGGCAACTTCGGTCATGTTCTGTATCCGTTCTAAAACAATTGCAGGAGTATAACCAGCTTGCTCAAAGCCATCGCCCACAAACTGCGACGGTGCTCACACTTGGCCGTATTGCTGCCCATGGCGCAACCAGCGATCAAGCAGCGGGCTGACATGGTCCGGCCAGCGTTCGAGCAAGGCTTGAGCGGCGTCGCGCACGGCGGGTAGCAGGTCGGCGTCGCGCATCAGGTCGGCGACTTTGAATTGAAGCAGACCGGTCTGCCGCGTGCCGAGCATTTCACCGGGGCCGCGCAGTTCGAGGTCTTTTTCGGCGATGACAAAGCCGTCGTTTGTTTCGCGCATGATACCCAGGCGCTGACGGCCGATCTGCGACAGCGGCGGATGGTAGAGCAGCACGCAATGGCTGGCGGCGCTGCCCCGACCCACACGACCGCGCAACTGGTGCAGTTGCGCGAGCCCAAGGCGTTCGGGGTTTTCGATGATCATCAGGCTGGCGTTGGGCACGTCCACGCCAACTTCGATCACGGTGGTGGCGACCAGCAGTTGCAAGTTGCCAGCCTTGAATTCGGCCATCACTGCGGCTTTCTCAACTGGCTTCATGCGGCCGTGAATCAACCCGACTTTCAACTCGCCGAGGGCGGCGGTGAGGTCCTCAAAGGTGGTTTCCGCGGCCTGGCAGGTCAGCTCTTCCGACTCTTCGATCAGCGTGCACACCCAATAGGCCTGACGCCCTTCGGCACAGGCGCCGCGCACCCGTTCGATGACTTCGACGCGCCGGGTGTCGGTGATCAGCACGGTGTTCACCGGGGTTCGGCCGGGTGGCAATTCGTCGAGGATCGAGGTGTCGAGGTCGGCGTAGGCGCTCATGGCCAGCGTGCGGGGGATCGGCGTGGCGGTCATGATCAACTGATGCGGGCACATCCGCCCGCCGACGCCTTTCTGCCGCAGCGCCAACCGCTGTTGCACGCCGAAACGGTGCTGTTCGTCGATGATCACCAGCGCCAGGTTCTTGAACTGTACTTCGTCCTGGAATAGCGCGTGGGTGCCGACCACCATCGGCGTGCCACTGGCGATTTGTTCCAGCGCAGCTACGCGGTTTTTGCCCTTGAGTTTGCCGGCCAGCCACGCGACTTCGATGCCCAGCGGTTCGAGCCAGCGCTTGAAGGTGATGAAGTGTTGTTCGGCGAGAATCTCTGTGGGCGCCATCAACGCCACTTGGTAACCGGCCTCCAGCGCCTGCAACGCAGCGAGGGCGGCGACCACGGTTTTACCCGCGCCAACGTCGCCCTGAATCAGCCGCAGCATGGGTTCGTGCTGACTCAGGTCGTAGGCGATTTCGTTGCCGACCCGCTGCTGTGCGCCAGTCGGCGAGAAGCCGAGGTTGGCGAGGTATTTGGCTGGCAGCTTCGTGGCTTTCGGCATCGCCGGTGCGCGCAGGGAACGCATGCTTTCGCGCAAACGTTGCTGGGACAGTTGATGGGTCAGCAGTTCTTCAAAGGCCAGGCGGTGTTGCGCCCAGTGATGACCGAGGGCGAGTTCATCGACGTCGGCATCGGCGGGCGGGTTATGGAGATAGCGAATTGCATCGGCCAGTGGTGCCAGTTGATAGTCCCGCGCCAGTTCGTTCGGCAGCCAATCGGGCAGGCTGCTCGGGCCGAGCAAGGTCAGGGTTTGCATGCACAGTTGGCGCAAGCGCTGTTGCGTCAGGCCTTCGGTGAGCGGGTACACCGGGGTCAGGGTTTCATCCACGGGAGGTGGTTCGTCGCCGGTGATGGCGCGGTATTCCGGGTGGTAGATTTCCAGCCCCGAGGCACCGGGCCGCGCTTCGCCGTAGCAGCGAATCCGCGTGCCACGCTTGAGGCCTTCCTTCTGTGCATTGCTGAAATGGTAGAAGCGCAGACTGAGCCCGCCGGTGCCGTCCTGCAGGCGCACCACCAGGCTGCGGCGTCGGCCCATGACCACATCGGCGCCGCTGACGGTGCCTTCGATTACGGCGTCCTGGCCCGGGCGCAGCGCGCCGATCGGCACCACGCGCGTGCGGTCCTGATAACGCAGGGGCAGGTGAAACAGCACGTCCTGGAGATTTTCCAGGCCGACCTTGGCCAGTTTCTCGGCCATGGCTTCGCCGACACCCTTGAGTGCCGTCACCGACACTTGCGACAACTCGGTCATGACGCTTGCTTAGCCCGCCACCACCGGCGCCGATGGCTTGGCCACCGAGCACAGGCGAATGGAGTCAGCGAGGATTTCAATCGCCTTCGGACGCGGGAAGCTCGCACGCCAGGCGATGGCCACAGTGCGAAACGGCACCGGTGCCGACAGTGGCCGAACTTCGATAATGCCGGGGGCGTAGTGATGGCTGTCAACCGCCGACAGCGGCAGGATCGAAATGCCCAGGCCGGACGCCACCATGTGGCGAATGGTTTCCAGCGAGCTGGATTCCACCGTGGTGTGCTTGGCGCCGTCGTTGCCTTTGGTCAGGGTCGGGCAGGCTTCCAGCACTTGATCACGGAAGCAGTGGCCTTCACCGAGCAGTAGCAAGCTCTTGTCGTTGAGCAGGCTGGCGTCGATGGATTCTTTTTGCGTCCACGGGTGCTGGGCCGGCATCAGGACGTAGAACGGCTCGTCGTAGAGTTGCAGGGTCAGTACATCGGCTTCGTTGAACGGCAGCGCAATGATGATCGCGTCGAGTTCACCGTTTCGCAGCTTGTCGCGCAACACGTGGGTGAAGTTTTCTTCGATGTACAACGGCATCTGCGGGGCGACCCGGTGCAGTTGCGGAATCAGGTGTGGGAACAGATACGGGCCAACGGTGTAGATCGCGCCGACTTTCAGCGGTGCGGTCAGTTGGTTCTTGCCGGCCTGGGCCAGTTCGCGAATGCCTTGGGCCTGTTCCAGGACCTTTTGCGCCTGAGCCACAATGCCTTCGCCGACCGGGGTCAGGCGCACGGCGCTTTTGCTGCGCTCGAAAATCAGCACACCGAGTTCGTCTTCAAGCTTTTTCACGCCTACCGACAGGGTCGGCTGGCTGACGTGGCAACGCTCGGCCGCGTGGCCGAAGTGCTGCTCTTGGGCGAGGGTAACGATGTAGCGTAATTCTGTGAGGGTCATAGCAAGCGTCCATGAAGTTGCGGGCCAAGCATAACGCCTGCAATCGATAGACGCACGTTATCAGAGTGAGCGTGTCGAGTGACACCGGGCAATGCAGGTTTGCCGCTGGCAGATATGCAAAAGGCACCGTTCGGTGCCTTTTTAGCTTGGAGCGCGACCTTCCTGCTGGCAAAAAACTCTGTGGGAGCTTGCTCGCGATAGCGGAGTAACAGTCAACGAATAAGTTGAATGTGAGGCCGTCATCGCGAGCAAGCTCGCTCCCACAGGGATTGCCGGTGTTATCAGCGCCGGCGTTTTTCCAGCGAGTAAACAAACGGCGCAACGATTTCGATCGAGCCGTTGGTCAACATGTCGGACGGTGGCTTGGGCAGCGGTTGGGCACGGCGGATCATGTCCAGGGTAGCCCGGTCCAGATCGGCAGTGCCGGAGGGGCTCACCAATTCAAACGACAGCACGTTGCCTTCACCATCCACGACAAAGCGCAGACGGTTCAAACCTTCCTTGCCCCGCGACTGTGCGCTGGCTGGGTACTTTTTGTACTTGGCCAAATGCGCGAGCAACGTGCCTTCCCAGCTGGCCTTTGCAGCGACTTGGGCGGCCGACGGACCAGGGGCTGGCTGGGCGGATTTCTCCGTCGGTGCCGGCGTCGGTGGTGCTTCGCTCGGTTTAGCCTCGGACGGTTTTTCCTTCGGCGGCTCGGGCTTTTTCTCCACAGGCTTGGGCGGTTGAGGCTTGGGCTTGGGTTTGACCGGTTTCGGTACTGCGATCTCGGCCTTCGGCGCTTCGGCGAGCTTCGGAATCGGCAGTTCTTCTACCGGAGCCGGTGGCTGCGGCGGTGTGACGACCTTCGGCGGTGCGGGCGGTGGCGGGGCAGGAATCGGCGCCAGCTCTACCATCATTGCCTGAGGCGGCAATTCGATGGGCGGGCGAGCCGTCCAGTTCAGTGCCAGCGCAATGGCCAGCGCGTGAACGCCCAGCACCACGGCCAGGCTACCGCCGTAACGCGTCAGCTTATGGCGCGTCTTGATCATTTCTTGACTGCCGTCTCGAGTCCGACCAGACCGACCTTCAGGTAGCCAGCGGAGCGCAGATTGTCCATTACGCTCATCAGGTCACCGTAATCCACGCCTTTGTCGGCCTGGAAGAAGATCGTCGTGTCTTTCTTGCCCTGGGTCTTGGCGTCGAGCGTGGCGCCGAGTGCTTCGGCCTTCACTTCGTCTTCGCCGAGGAACAGGCGTTGGTCAGCCTTGACGCTGAGGAACACCGGTTTTTCTGGCCGCGGCGCCGGTTTGGCGGTAGACGCGGGCAGGTCGACCTTGATGTCCACGGTAGCCAGCGGAGCAGCCACCATGAAGATGATCAACAGCACCAGCATCACGTCGATGAACGGCGTGACGTTGATTTCGTGGTTCTCGGCCAGATCGTCGTCTGCGCCTTCTTTCAAATGCAGGCCCATGGCCGATTACCCCACTTTCACCATGTGCGGTTGCGAGCTGCGCTCAGGCTGGTGGTCGAGGTCGCGGCTGACCAGCAGCAGGACTTCTGCCGACGCGTCGGACACCTGCGCCTTGTAACCGGCGATGGAGCGGGCAAACACGTTGTAGATCACTACTGCAGGGATCGCTGCTACCAGACCCAACGCGGTCGCCAGCAAGGCTTCGGCGATGCCGGGAGCGACGACGGCGAGGTTGGTGGTCTGGGTTTTGGCGATGCCGATGAAGCTGTTCATGATGCCCCATACGGTACCGAACAGGCCGACGAACGGCGCGGTGGAACCGATGGTGGCGAGGACGCCGGTGCCGCTGCTCATGTTGCGACCGCAGGCAGCCACCAGGCGCTCAAGGCGGAAGCTGACACGCTCCTTGATGCCTTCTTTTTCACGGCTGCTTGCCGACAGATGCATTTCTTCCAGGGCGTCATGAACCAACAGGTTGGCGAGGGTGCCTGGCTTGGCCGCCGTAGCGCTGGCTTCTTTGAGCGTGGCAGCTTTTTTCAGGTGGACGATTTCGTTACGCAGACGACGCTTGGCGCCCATCAGCTCAAAGCCCTTGGCGATCCAGATGGTCCAGGTGATGATCGACGCGATGGCCAGGCCGATCATCACGATTTTCACGATGATGTCGGCGTTCTGGTACATGCCCCATGGCGACAGGTCGTGGGCCATGCCCAGGCTGTTATCGGCTTCGAGGACTTGCGGAACGTCCTCACCGAGGGCTTCTGGAGCCGGTGCTGCCTGGGCCGGGGCGGTCGCGGCAGGAGCTGCAGCCGGAGCTGCTTGATCGGCCGGGGCGGATGCGGCGGCCGGAGTGGCTGGCGCTTGTGCGTCAGCGAATGCGGCGGTTGGGGCCAGCATCAGGCTGAGCAGCAGGGCGGCCACTGCGCTCCAGGCGCGAGGTCGTTTGGTTGGCGAAGCGGAGAGTTGATTGCGTGTCATGCTGGCCGGACCTGAGAGAAAAAAACGGGTTATGTTCTTCCAGGCCTCGAAGGGCCGAGAACAAAAGTGGCGCGTATTATTGCAAGTAATTCTTGTTAACAGAAGTAATAGAGTCTCTTTTTTTCCTGCATTGCTAGCCGCTCGTCCATTGCCAGCGCTAGTCTGTTCGTTTCCGAGGAGAGTTTTCTGATGTCCGCGCCTTCTGTTTTGATCGCCGGTTGCGGTGATGTCGGTAGTCGTCTGGCGACGCAACTGCTGGCTTTGGGTTGGGAAGTTCATGGCCTGCGGCGCGACGTTTCACGCTTGCCCGAGGGTGTGATTGGCGTTGCTGGCGACTTGTTCAACAAAGACTGTCCGCAGACCTGGCCAATCGGTGCGGTGGATTACCTGGTGTATTGCGCTGCCGCCACCGATCACGATGAAGCCGGTTACCGCGCGGCTTACGTGGAAGGTTTGCAGCATGTGCTGGAGTGGCTGAACGACTATGGGCAGGTGCCGAATCGCATTTTGTTCGTTTCCAGCAGCAGTGTTTACGGCCAGCAGGAGGGCGAGTGGGTCGACGAGACTTCACCCGCCGTGGCGGCAGGTTATTCCGGGCGTGTGATGCTCGAAGCCGAGCAGATTGCCCTCAATAGTGGCATCCCGGCCAGTATCGTGCGCTTGACCGGCATCTACGGCCCGGGCCGTGAGTGGTTGCTGACCCAAGTCCGTCGGGGTTATCGCGTGGTAGTCGATCCACCGTTGTACGCCAACCGGATTCATGCCGATGACGCCGCAGGGCTGATGGCCTGTCTGCTTGAGGCGGATCGCCAGGGAGTGGCGCTGGATGACGTCTATATCGGCGTTGATGACGCGCCGGCAGCGTTGGCGGATGTGGTGGGCTGGTTGCGCGAGTATCTGGGTGTGACCGAATGGGCGGATGACGCCAGCGTGCGTCGTACCGGAAGCAAGCGTTGCAGCAATGCGCGGGCGAAAGCGTTGGGCTGGACGCCAAGGTATCCGAGTTTCCGCGAAGGTTATGCCGCGATTATTGAGGGGCGCTGAAAGCAAAAGATCGCAGCGTTCCGCAGCTCCTTCAGGGAATGCGTACACCTGTAGGAGCTGCCGAAGGCTGCGATCTTTTCAGCGGGTTACTGTTTTTCCAGCAACCACTTGCGATCACCCGGCGTGAACTGAGGCATTTCGTCTGCTTGCGCCGTATTTACAGCTTGGAGAATCTCCAGTTCCTTGCCTTTGCGCATAAAGATCCAGGCGTTTCCTTGCCCGTTGAGTTGCAGCCACATGTTGTCGTTGCCGCCGCTCATCGATGCGCAATCACCCGCCAAACACAGGGCGTAGCGGTCGCTGCCCGGCAAACCGGTCACCTGGCCGTCAGCCTGAAACTGCACGGTATTGCCTTCGCCGGGGCCGCTGATGACTTTCCAGTTGCCGCCCATGTAGGCCGAATACAGCGCACGTTCGAAGCTGGCGCCGAGTGGCGCGCCGTCCGGCACCTGAACCGATGCACGGTCGAAGACCTGGGCGGGTTCGTTATCGAGCGCGGCCTGGCTCAGTTGCTTGCCGTCGCGCTTCAGTTCGCTGCCGGAACTGCCATAAAAGTCGACTTTCCAGGCGCCGGACTGTTCACCCAGCAGCTTGCCGTCGACATTTTCAAAACCATTGGTGTAGCGGGCCTGACCGGCCTTGGTGTTGACGTCCCATTCCAGGTTCGGACCATAGGCCTGGAGCGCTTCACGCAGGGGAGCGCCTTTGGATGCAGCATCAATCGCCGCCTGGTTGATCCAGGTGCCGCTGATATCACGGCTGGCAGGGTCGCTGGCACATCCGCCCAAAAGCAGGGCGAGCAGCGAGAGAGCAAGCGCTTTGCGCATGGTGGAATCCTTTCAAGCTTTCTTTACAGCAGAGCAGTCGGCGCAGCCTGAGCTGCGCCGGACGCATTACTCGATGACCAGGATGGCATCCATTTCAACCTGCGAACCCTTTGGCAGGGCGGCAACGCCGATGGCGGCGCGCGCTGGGTAAGGCTGGTCGAAGTACTTGCCCATGATCTCGTTGACCTTGGCGAAGTGGCTCAGGTCGGTGAGGAAGATGTTCAGCTTGACGATGTCCTTGAACGAACCGCCGGCAGCTTCAGCCACGGCCTTGAGGTTCTCGAACACCTGGACGGTCTGGGCTTCGAAGCCTTCAACCAGTTCCATGGTTTTTGGGTCCAGGGGGATTTGACCCGACATGTAAACGGTGTTGCCAGCCTTGATCGCCTGGGAGTAAGTACCGATGGCGGCCGGGGCCTTGTCGCTGGTGATAACAGTCTTGGTCATGAATGACTCCTTGTAAGGGGCTGGCTTAAGCGCGCATGCGGGTGATGCGAATTACTCCGGTCAAGGCGCGCAGTTTCTTGATCACGCGGGCCAGGTGCACACGGTCGTGTACGCTGACCACCAGTTGGACCACGCTGATGCGACCATCGCGTTCATCCATGCTGATTTTTTCGATATTGCCGTCGGCTGCGTTGACGCTGCTGGCCAGCAGGGCGATCAGGCCGCGCTGGTGTTCCAGCTCGACGCGTAGCTCGACGTTGAATTCGCCGGTGACATCCTTGGCCCACGAGAGCTGGATGCATTTTTCCGGGTTGTGGCGGATTTCGCTGATGTTGCGACAGTTGTCCAGGTGCACAACCATGCCTTTGCCCGCGGACAAGTGACCGACGATCGGGTCGCCCGGGATCGGCGTGCAGCACTTGGCGTAGCTGAGTACCAGGCCTTCGGTACCGCGAATCGCCAGCGGACCTTCCGGGCTCGGCAACTGTTCGCCTTCGCCGAGCAGACGGCGGGCGACAACGTAGGCCATGCGATTGCCCAGGCCGATGTCTTCCAGCAGGTCTTCGATGAGTTCGAGGCGATACTCGGTGAGCATGGCCTTGACGCGCTCTTGCGGGATTTTTTCCAGCGAGCTGTCGAAGCCGTTGAGGACCTTGTTCAGCAGGCGTTCGCCGAGGCTGATGGATTCGGAGCGGCGCTGCAGTTTCAGCGCATGGCGGATGTGCGTACGCGCCTTGCCGGTGACCACGAAGTTGAGCCATGCCGGGTTCGGCCGGGCGCCTGGAGCGCTAACGATCTCGACCGTGGAGCCGCTTTGCAACGGTTCGGACAGCGGTGCGAGACGGCGATTGATCCGACAGGCAATGCAGCTGTTGCCCACGTCGGTGTGCACCGCGTAAGCGAAGTCGACCGCCGTGGAGCCCTTGGGCAGCTCCATGATCCGGCCTTTGGGCGTGAACACGTAGACCTCGTCCGGGAACAGGTCGATCTTCACGCTCTCGATGAATTCCAGCGAGTTGCCGGCGCGTTGCTGCATTTCCAGCACGCCTTTGACCCATTGGCGGGCGCGGGCGTGAGTGCCTTTTGGCTGCTCGTCGCCGCTGGATTTGTACAGCCAATGGGCGGCGATGCCGTTGTTGGCCATCTCCTCCATTTCACGGGTGCGAATCTGGATCTCGATCGGAACGCCGTGCATGCCGAACAACGTGGTGTGCAGCGACTGATAGCCGTTGGCCTTGGGGATCGCGATGTAATCCTTGAAGCGCCCCGGCAACGGTTTGTACAAATTATGCACAGCACCCAGCACGCGGTAGCAGGTATCGACCTTGTCGACGATGATCCGGAACGCATAGACGTCCATGATTTCGTTGAAGGCCCGACGCTTGCCGCGCATTTTCTTGTAGATGCCGTAGAGGTGTTTCTGGCGACCGCTGACCTCGCCCTGAATGCCGTCGACGGCCAGGCAGTGGCTGAGGGATTCTTCGATCTTGTTGACGATTTCCTTGCGGTTGCCCCGGGCGCGTTTGACCGCCTGGTAGATCCGCGCGGAACGCATCGGGTGCATGGCCTTGAAGCCGAGGTCTTCGAATTCTATGCGGATGGCGTGCATGCCCAGCCGGTTGGCGATGGGTGCATAGATTTCCAGGGTTTCCTTGGCGATGCGTCGGCGTTTCTCGCCGGACAGCACTTCCAGCGTGCGCATGTTGTGCAGGCGGTCGGCCAGCTTGACCAGGATCACGCGAATGTCGCGCGCCATGGCCATGGCCATTTTCTGGAAGTTTTCGGCCTGGGCTTCGGCCTTGGTCTCGAAGTTCATCTGGGTCAGTTTGCTGACCCCGTCGACCAGTTCGGCCACGGTTTCGCCGAACTGCGCTTGTAGCGCTTCCTTGGCAATCCCGGTGTCTTCGATCACGTCATGCAGCATGGCGGCCATCAAGCTCTGATGGTCCATATGCATGTCGGCAAGAATATTCGCAACCGCGAGTGGGTGCGTGACGTACGCCTCACCGCTACGGCGGCGTTGGCCGTCGTGGGCTTGTTCGGCGTAGAAATACGCTCGGCGGACCAGGTTGACCTGGTCTTTGCCGAGGTAGGTCGATAAGCGATCGGCGAGGGCGTCTATGCTCGGCATGATGACTCCTGCCGTAAGCTTTTATCCCGCGCCGTGCTACGTCGACCAGGCATAGGCTTAGACGGCCTCGTTGGACTCGTCCTCGAATGCAGCAAAAAGCGGTTCATCTTCAACGATTTCGGCTTCGGCGATAGCTGCGTAGTCGATCAGGCCTTCAGCGATTTCACGCAGGGCGACGACGGTAGGCTTGTCGTTTTCCCATGCTACTTTCGGCTCTTTGCCGCCGGTGGCCAGTTGACGGGCACGCTTGGTAGAGAGCATGACCAGCTCAAAGCGGTTATCCACGTGTTCTAGGCAGTCTTCAACGGTTACGCGGGCCATGGTCTTCCTCGTAGCAAATGCAATATGCGCGCTGCCCGGATGGGCGAGCGGACTCAACAGTTTAAAAAATCACCAGCGATTAGGGAAGCGCTGATTTTTTGATCAAGCCCTTCAACGCGCTGCAAGCACCAATGTAAAGCCCTTGCAGCGGTTTTGGGAAGTGCAAATCAATCGAGCAATTCAGCCAGCAATTTGCCAAAACGTTGCTGTTGGCGTTTTTGTTGCAGCTGATTGGCGCGGAAAATCGCCTGCAGGTCGCGCAAAGCGTGGGCGAAATCGTCGTTGATGATCAGGTAATCGTAGTCGACGTAGTGGCTCATTTCGCTGACCGCTTCGCGCATCCGGCCGTCGATGATTTCGTCGCTGTCCTGGCCGCGGTTGGTCAGGCGTTGGTGCAAGGCTTCAAGCGACGGCGGCAGGATGAAGATCGAGCGGGCCTGAGGCATCAGCTTGCGCACTTGCTCGGCGCCTTGCCAGTCGATTTCCAGAATCAGGTCGTGGCCTTCGTCGAGAGTCTGCTGCAGGTGGCTTTGCGAGGTGCCGTAGAGATTGCCGAAGACTTCGGCGCGCTCGAGGAAATCGCCGTGCTCGATCATCTTCACGAACTCGTTGCGTTCGACGAAGTGGTAGTTCACGCCGTTCACTTCACCGGGGCGCATGGCGCGGGTGGTGTGGGAGACCGAGACGCGAATCTCCGGATCGGCGTCGGTCAGAGCCTTGACCAGGCTGCTTTTGCCCGCGCCCGAAGGGGCGGAAATGATGTACAGGGTGCCGGTGATGTGAGTCATGTCGGGTTTGCCTTACTCAATATTCTGCACTTGTTCGCGCATCTGCTCGATCAACACCTTGAGGTTGACCGCAGCCTGAGTGCTGCGCGGGTCGAAGGCTTTGGAGCCCAGTGTGTTGGCTTCGCGGTTGAGCTCCTGCATCAGGAAGTCCAGGCGCCGACCCGCAGCGCCGCCGGACTTGAGCACCCGGCGAACTTCGATGATGTGAGTGCTCAGGCGATCCAGTTCTTCGGCGACGTCGCTTTTTTGCGCGAGCATGACCATTTCCTGCTCCAGGCGCTGCGGGTCCATCTCGGCCTTCATGTCGGCGAAGCGGTCGAGGACTTTCTGGCGCTGGGTGGCGAGCATTTGCGGAACGAGTTCACGCAGGGTCACCACGTCTTCTTCAATGGAGGTCAGGCGATCATTGATCAGCCGCGCCAGCTCCGCGCCTTCGCGCTCGCGGCCGGCCTTGAGTTCTTTCAGGCCCTGATTGAACAGCGCCAGCGCTTCGGCGTTCAAGGCTTGCGGATCGGTAGCGTCGCCCACCAGTACGCCGGGCCAGGCCAGGACTTCGAGCGGGTTTAATGCCGCAGGATTTTTGATCAGGCTGGCGATCGTCTCGGCGGCAGCAACCAATTGCGCGGCGCGCTCCTGATCCACTTGCAGCGATTTGCCGGTGTTTTCTTCGGTGAAGCGCAGGGTGCATTCGAGCTTGCCGCGCGACACGCCCTGGCGCAGGGCTTCGCGGACGGCGCCTTCGAGGTCGCGAAAGGACTCCGGCAGGCGCAAGTGGGGTTCCAGGTAGCGGCTGTTGACCGAGCGCAGTTCCCAGCTCAGGGTGCCCTGTACTCCGGCGCTTTCGACGCGGGCGAAGGCGGTCATGCTGTGCACCATGGAGGTACCTCGCAATGCAGATCGGCGCGGAACTGGCATTCCGGCAATCCGATATCAATGAATTTAAGCCGACTGGCAGCAAAGGCGCAGGATTGTAGCGCAGTGGCGCCAATGCGCCCAAACACACGGTGTGACAAACGGCTGCAGGTCTTCGGCGACGGGCTGTTCAGAGCCTTCGGTCGTCGGAGGATTTTTTTAGAAGTGCCCAGCCGTGGCTGGCGGCTCTATAATGCTCCGCAGTTTTCCGTCCCCGTACAGGTATCCCTTATGAAACGTCCAAGTGGTCGCGCTGCCGATCAGCTCCGCTCGATCCGCATTACCCGCAACTACACCAAACACGCCGAGGGATCTGTACTGGTCGAATTCGGTGATACCAAAGTCATCTGCACCGTCAGCGTTGAAAATGGCGTGCCACGTTTCCTCAAAGGCCAGGGTCAAGGCTGGTTGACCGCCGAATACGGCATGCTGCCGCGCGCCACCGGTGAGCGTAACCAGCGTGAAGCGAGTCGTGGCAAGCAAGGCGGCCGCACCCTGGAAATCCAGCGTCTGATCGGTCGTTCCCTGCGTGCCTCGCTGGACATGTCGAAACTGGGTGACGTTACCCTGTATGTCGATTGCGACGTGATCCAGGCCGACGGCGGCACCCGCACCGCATCCATCACAGGTGCCATGGTTGCTCTGGTCGATGCCCTGAAAGTGATCAAGAAGCGCGGCGGCCTGAAAGGCGGCGACCCGCTCAAGCAAATGATCGCTGCCGTTTCGGTGGGTATGTACCAAGGCGAGCCTGTGCTCGACCTCGACTACCTGGAAGACTCGGCCGCCGAGACCGACCTGAACGTGGTGATGACCAGCACTGGCGGCTTCATCGAAGTCCAGGGCACGGCTGAAGGCGCGCCGTTCCAGCCGGAAGAGCTGAACGCCATGCTGGAGCTGGCGAAGAAAGGCATGAACGAAATCTTCGATCTGCAAAAAGCCGCACTGGCTGACTGATTGTTTCGACGTCTGGCAAGGAGAGCGCCATGAGTGACGAGCAGATGCTGCTTCCCACCCCGAGCCCCGAGGCTCGCCAGTGGGCGATGTTTTGTCACCTCTCGGCGTTTCTCGGTGTCTGGTTGCCGTTCGGTCACTTGATTGGGCCGCTGATACTCTGGCAATGGAAGCGTGACACCGATCCGTTCATCGATGCTCAAGGCAAAGAAGCGCTGAACTTTCAGATTACCGTGGCTCTGGTCTCGGGCATCTGTTACCTGTTGATGCTGATCTTGATCGGGTTTGCGTTGCTGCCGCTGGTGCTGATCGGGGCGATAGTGCTGTCCATTATTGCCGGGCTCAAGGCCAATGACGGGTTGCCTTATCGGTATCCGTTTACCTGGCGGTTGATCAAATAACGATCAACACAAGTCCCTTGTAGGGGCCGGCTTGCTGGCGAAGGTGTGACAGTTGACATCAATTTCGGCTGACACCCATCGCCAGCAAGCCGGCTCCTGCAGAAAGCAGATCATCGCGCACAAAAAAGCCGACCCTGAAGTCGGCTTTTTTGTATCTGCGAAACGACGCTTAGATCGTCAGCGTCCAATCGTAGTCCACGATCAGCGGTGCATGCTGCGAGAACCGCGGCTGTCGTGGCAGGCGTGCGCTGCGAACAAAGCGGCGTAGGCCCGGTGTCAGGATCTGGTAATCGAAGCGCCAGCCGAGATTAAGCATTTCGGCCTGTTCGTTATCCGGCCACCAGCTGTACTGGTCGCCTTCACGGCTGACTTCACGCAGGGCGTCTACATAGCCCATGTTGCCGACAATCTCGTCCATCCAGGCGCGTTCAGGCGCCAGGAAGCCCGGGGATTGCTGGCTGTCGCGCCAGTTCTTGATGTCCAGCTTCTGTTGCGCCACGTACAGCGAGCCACAATAAATGTACTCGCGGCGTTTGCGCCGTTGCTTGTCCAGGTACTTGGCGAAGTCGTCCATGAGCTTGAATTTCTGGTTCAAGTCTTCATCGCCGTTCATTCCGGATGGAAGCAACAAGGTTGCAATACTGACTTTGTCGAAATCGGCTTGCAGGTAGCGCCCGTAGCGGTCGGCCGTCTCGAAACCGAGACCGCTGATGACAGCCTTCGGTTGCAACCGCGAATACAAAGCCACACCACCTTGGGCGGGGACTTCGGCGTCGCAGGCATAAAGGAAGTATCCATCCAGTTGGAAGGCTGGATCGTCCAGTTCAAAGGCGGAGGCACGGGTGTCCTGCAGGCAGATGACGTCGGCATTCTGTGCCTGCAGCCAACTGAGCAAACCTCGCTCGACTGCAGCCTGAATACCATTGACGTTCACACTGATGATCCGCATAAATGGCCCCAAAAATCGCGTGCGTGTATGATACACGGCGTCAAGCTAATTAGCTAAATCCGTGGTATTTGGGGTTTTTTTCATGCAAGCGTATCAGCGCGATTTCATTCGTTTTGCCATCGATCGCGGCGTTTTGCGCTTCGGTGAGTTCACCCTGAAGTCCGGGCGCACCAGTCCTTACTTCTTCAATGCGGGCCTGTTCAACTCGGGTTCCGCCCTGGCGCAGCTGGGTCGTTTCTACGCCGCTGCCATTGCCGAAAGCGGCATTTCGTTCGATGTGCTGTTCGGTCCGGCCTACAAGGGCATCCCTTTGGCGGCAACCACTGCCGTGGCATTGGCCGAGCATCACAACCGTGACCTGCCATGGTGTTTCAACCGCAAGGAAGCCAAGGCCCACGGCGAAGGCGGGAGTCTGGTTGGCGCACCGCTGACCGGGGAAGTGCTGATTATCGACGACGTGATCACCGCCGGCACCGCAATCCGCGAAGTGATGCAGATCATCGCTTCCCAGGACGGCGCCAAGGCCGCCGGCGTGCTGATCGCCCTGAACCGCCAGGAACGCGGCAATGGCGAGTTGTCAGCGATCCAGGAAGTGGAGCGCGATTTCGGCATTCCGGTGATCAGCATTGTTTCGCTGAACCAGGTGCTGGAATTCCTGGCGGATGACCCGCAGCTCAAGCAGCATTTGCCGGCGGTTGAAGCCTACCGCGCCCAGTTCGGCGTCTAAACACAGCCCCCCTGTAGGAGCTGCCGAAGGCTGCGATCTTTTGACTTTGGTTTTTGAAGATCAAGATCAAAAGATCGCAGCCGCGGCAGCTCCTGCAGGGGGGGCGTGGTTTGCCTTCAGTGCAGTCTCCGCCATTTTCCGATCAGTTTTAGCGCCAATCGCAGATTGAACAGCGCGAACACCAGCAATGCCAGGACGACGCACACGTACAGCGTCCGATCCACATCGAATTCCCACAGATCGAGGCTGCTGCTACGCATGATTCGAACGGCGGACGGCAGGTTGACGTAAAAAAGTACTGCGAAGGCGCATGTCAGGGGTAGGGCGCAACCGAAAAAAGTGCCTGAAACCAGCTCGCGGCTACGTTTTCTGGCCAATGGACCGGGTTGTTTTTCATCCAGCGCCAGCGCTTCAACCAGCTTGGGCCATGCCAGGTTGAACATGAAGGTGGTCAGGGTCAGCAGCAAGCCACTGACCGCGACAATGTCACTGAACGGCATTCAGACCCAGTGTCTGGCACAGTAGCGCGTGGGAATCCTCGCTGATTTCGAACTGCCCGGCACTGCCTTTGCGTTTGGTAATGGGTTTGAACGTCGGCTGGTTCTGGGTGATCAGCATGTTCAGTTCATCGCGGATGACATCCGAACTGATCACCACCAGGTACACGGTCTGCGCGTGTTCCGCAGACTCGATCACGGTTCGCATGCTGTGCTGCAGGATCTCGTCCAATTGATTGCGAAAGCGTGAAACCGTGTTTTTCAGCAGGGTTTTGCTTTGGCTCTGGGTCAGTTGGAAAATCGTCGATATCTGCGATTCGGTCGGCAGCGTCTGCCCGAAGTAGCTTTGAATCAGGTACAGCAAGCGGTCCTGTTTCGCTTCATCCGCTCGGCTCGGCATGCCGCCTTCAACCAGCATTTTCAAATATTCGGTCAGGCTCGCCTTGGCGATTCGCTGTAAGGCATGAGCAATTTCCATGTCGGAAATCTTCAGGGTCTTTTTGACCGGTTCTTTCTGTTCCTGCTCGAAAGCCTGGGCGTCGATCGTGAACGAGATCTGCATGGCTCAGTGCCTCCGTGGCTATTTTTTGATCGCATGACTGGAGGTTTCGACTTGCTTGATCCCTGCGGGGGCGTTTTTTTCCGGATATGGATCAATCACCGCGTCGCCCTGACCGGTCAGAACCTTCCAGCCTTTACGTGTGTGGGTCGAATTTTGAAACTGAGGGCACGGCGGGATCGAGGTTTTTGCCTGGTTCGAATACTGATGTCCGCAGTCCACGCATTCAAAGGTACCTGAGGAAACATCGCTGCCGTAAGGAACGTAGTTTTTTTGCATGAGGTCATTCTCCTGTGGATACAGGGGAAGATCCTATGCGGACTTATGCTGGCGGGATGTCGGACGTTTCGCTACAACAAGTCAGACATTTCCTGCGCGCATAAAAAAGATCGCCGGCTTCGTCAGCTCCTACAGATCTTTCTCACATCCGAAATTCTGCTGTTGTAGGAGCTGCCGGAGGCTGCGATCTTTTGATCTTGTTCTTGAAAAACCAAAGTCAAAAGATTGCAGCTTGCGGCAGCTCCTACAGGGATTGCAGGCAAAAAAAGACCCCGCTCAGCCTGGCCGAGCGGGGTCTTTTTTGTTTGCGCTATCGCTTAGTGACGCTTGCGATTGCTGATCAAGGTGCCCACGCCGGTATCGGTGAAGATCTCCAGCAGGATCGCGTTCGGAACGCGACCATCGATGATCAACGAGCTGCCAACACCGCCCTGGACCGCTTCCAGCGCGCAGCGGATCTTCGGCAGCATGCCGCCGTAGATGGTGCCGTCAGCGATCAGATCGTCTACCTGTTGGGTGGTCAACCCGGTCAGGACTGTGCCCGACTTGTCCATCAGGCCGGCGATGTTGGTCAGCAGCATCAGCTTTTCGGCTTTCAGCGCTTCGGCGACTTTACCGGCCACCAGGTCAGCGTTGATGTTGTACGACTCGCCGTTGGCGCCGACGCCGATGGGTGCGATTACCGGAATGAAATCGCCTTTGACCAGCAGGTTCAGCAGGTCGGTGTTAATGCCGACCACTTCGCCGACGTGACCGATGTCGATGATTTCCGGTTGCGTCATCTCCGGGGTCTGACGGGTAACGGTGAGCTTCTTCGCACGAATCAACTCGGCGTCTTTACCGGTCAGGCCGATGGCGCTGCCACCGTGACGGTTGATCAGGTTGACGATGTCCTTGTTGACCTGGCCACCGAGGACCATTTCCACCACGTCCATGGTCGCGGCGTCAGTAACGCGCATGCCGTCGACAAAATGGCTCTCGATCGACAGGCGCTTGAGCAGGTCACCGATCTGCGGGCCGCCGCCGTGAACGACCACCGGGTTGATGCCCACGGCTTTCATTAGCACGATGTCGCGGGCGAAGCCGGTTTTCAGCTCCTCGCTTTCCATCGCGTTGCCGCCGTATTTGATCACCAGCGTCTTGCCGACATAGCGGCGAATGTAAGGCAGCGCTTCGGACAGGACCTTGGCGGTGTTGGCGGCGGCTTCGCGTTCGAGGGTCATTCAGGGCTCCGGTGCTTCAATGAATCAAAACGGTAGTTGGAGATCAGGTGCAACACGCTTCAACTGGGCGTGGAAAACGTCCTTGATGCGCTGCAATTCAGCCTCGTCATCGGCCTCGAAACGCAGTACCAGCACCGGTGTGGTGTTGGAGGCGCGAACCAGGCCCCAGCCTTTGGCATAGTCGACTCGCACGCCGTCGATGGTGGTCAGGTCAGCGCCTTCGCCCCATTTCGCGTCGTGCAGTGCATCAATGATGCTGAATTTGCTCTCTTCGGTCACATGGATATTGATTTCCGGCGTAGAAATATCGTTCGGGAAGGTCGCGAACAGCTCTTCGGCCGAGGATTTTTCCTTGCTGAGGATCTCCAGTAACCGCGCGGCGCTGTAAATGCCGTCGTCGAAACCGAACCAGCGTTCCTTGAAGAAGATGTGCCCGCTCATTTCGCCGGCCAACAGGGCGCCGGATTGTTTCATCTTCTTTTTGATCAACGAATGACCAGTCTTCCACATTAGCGGACGACCACCGTATTCCTTGATCAGCGGGATCAGGCGGCGGGTGCATTTGACGTCGAAGATGATTTCCGCATTCGGGTTGCGCGCCACGACATCGCGGGCGAACAGCATCAGCAGACGGTCCGGGAAGACGATGCTGCCGGTGTTGGTCACCACGCCCACGCGATCGCCGTCGCCGTCGAAGGCCAGGCCGATATCCGCGTTGGTTTCCTTGACCTTGGCGATCAGGTCGACGAGGTTTTCAGGCTTGCCCGGATCCGGGTGGTGGTTCGGGAAATTGCCGTCGACTTCGCAGAACAGCGGGATGACTTCGCAGTTCAGCGCTTCGATCAGTTGCGGGGCGATGACGCCGGCCGCGCCGTTGCCGCAGTCCACGACGACTTTGAGGCGACGGGCCAGTTTGATGTCCTGGACGATTTCGGTGCTGTAGCGGTCGAGGATTTCGACTTTGGTGATGCTGCCTTCGCCGCTGCTCAGGTTGTTGGTCTTGAGGCGGTCATGCAGGGCCTGGATCTGTTCGTTGGCCAGGGTGTCGCCGGCGATCACAATTTTGAAACCGTTGTAGTTCGACGGGTTGTGGCTGCCGGTCAGCATCACGCCGGATTTGCCAGCCAGTACGTTGGCGGCGTAATACAGCGCAGGAGTTGGCACCAGGCCGACATCGCTGACGTGGCAGCCGCTGTCGGCCAGGCCTTGAATCAATTGCTCAACCAGTTCCGGGCCGGACAGGCGACCGTCACGGCCAACAGAAACGTTGGGCTCATTCTGGGCCAGGCTTTGGGCACCGATGGCGCGACCGAGCCAGTAAGCCGTTTCTGCGTTCAGAAATTCCGGGACGGTGCCGCGAATGTCGTAGGCGCGGAAAATGCTGTCGGGGAACTTGGGGGCAATTTTGGCCGGGGTGCTCATCTGGGGGAATACTCCATCTCGAATGTGGCTGGACCTGCCTGCGAGTGACTCGGCAGGCTCAAACTGAAGGGTATGACGGCGTTTTCCGCAGAGAGTTCGTGGTGCGAAAAGGCCATCCCAGCAATGTCAGCGGCATTCTCACCGGTCAATGCCTCGATTTTGTGGCGAGGGAGCTTGCTCCCGCTTGAGTGCGAAGCGCTCACAAAATTATTGGGGCCGCTTCGCAGCCCAGCGGGAGCAAGCTCCCTCGCCACATTGAATCTCTAACGGCTCATCGAGTACCGGTATGGCCGAAACCGCCCGTGCCGCGCTCGGTTTCCACAAATTCTTCAACCATTTCGAAGTGAGCCTGCACCACTGGCACCAGCACCAATTGCGCCAGGCGCTCGCCGACCGGCATGGTGAATTCGGTCTGGCCGCGGTTCCAGCAGGAGACCATCAATGGCCCCTGGTAATCGGAGTCGATCAGGCCAACGAGGTTGCCGAGAACGATGCCGTGCTTATGGCCCATGCCCGAGCGCGGCAGGATCAGCGCAGCGAGGTTCGGGTCGCCAATGTAGACCGACAGGCCGGTAGGGATCAGCACGGTTTCACCCGGCTTGATCACGGTGTCCTGCTCCAGCATGGCGCGCAGGTCGAGGCCGGCGGAGCCTGGCGTGGCGTATTGCGGCAGCGGAAATTCGGTACCGATGCGGGGGTCGAGGATCTTGGCTTGCAAAGCGTGCATGTAAATTAAACCTGGTTCAGACGTTCGGCGATAAAAGTGATCAGCTGGCGAGCAATCTTGCTCTTGCTGGTCTGGGCGAAAAGTGTGGCGTGAAGCTCACGGTCGATCACGCTGCAGGCGTTTTCTTCGCTGTTGAAGCCAATGGTCGGGTTGGCGACGTCGTTGGCAACGATCAGATCGAGGTTCTTGTCTTTCAACTTGCGGGCAGCGTAATCGAGCAGGTGTTCGGTTTCGGCGGCGAAACCGACACTGAACGGACGGTCGGGGCGAGTGGCGATGCTGGCCAAAATGTCCGGGTTACGCACCATTTGCAGGACAAAACCGTCGCCGCTTGTAGGGTCTTTCTTGAGTTTTTGTGGGGCAACGACTTCCGGGCGGTAATCCGCGACCGCAGCCGAGGCGATGAAAATGTCGCACGGAATCGCGGCTTCGCAAGCGGCGAGCATGTCGCGGGCGCTGACCACGTCGATGCGCGTGACCCGGTCCGGTGTCGGCAGGTGCACGGGGCCGCTGATCAGGGTGACCCGGGCGCCGGCTTCTACCGCGGCCTCGGCCAGGGCGAAGCCCATTTTGCCGGAGCTGTGGTTGGTGATGTAGCGCACCGGGTCGATGTTTTCCTGGGTTGGGCCTGCGGTAATCACCACGTGTTTGCCGGTCAGCGCTTGACGCTGGAAGCAGTCGGCGGCGAGCAGTGCGAGGTCGGTGGCTTCGAGCATGCGCCCAAGGCCTACGTCGCCGCAGGCTTGGCTGCCGGAGGCCGGGCCGAAGACCTTGATCTCACGGCTTTCGAGGGTCTGCAGGTTGGCCTGGGTCGCAGGGTCGCGCCACATGGCCTGGTTCATCGCCGGAGCGACAGCGACCACCGCATCAGTGGCCAGCACCAGCGTGGTCAGCAGGTCGTCGGCAATGCCTTGGGCCAGACGGGCGATCAGGTCTGCGGTGGCAGGGGCGATCAGTACCAGATCGGCCCATTTCGCCAATTCGATGTGGCCCATCGCGGCTTCGGCCGCCGGGTCCAGCAAATCCAGGTGCACAGGGTGCCCGGACAGGGCCTGCATGGTCAGCGGGGTGATGAACTCGGCGCCGCCACGGGTCATGACCACGCGTACTTCGGCACCCTGGTCCATCAGGCGGCGAACCAGGTCGGCGCTCTTGTAGGCAGCGATACCGCCGCCGACGCCCAGAACAATGCGTTTCCGATACAGCCGCTGCATAGGCCTGCCTTTCAATTCGTTGATGACTGCGTTGCGAAACCCCCTCCCCAGGAGTGAATTCGCCCGCAAAAAAGATGGGCTACGATATCACAGCGACCGCTACGGAACAGCGGCGCCCACAGACAGGGAGGTGCTATGAGTATTCGCGATTGGCCGGCGGCGGAGCGGCCGCGGGAGAGGTTACTGACGCTGGGGGCGGCGAGTCTTTCGGACGCCGAGTTACTGGCGATTTTTTTACGAACCGGCGTATCCGGCAAAAGCGCAGTGGATCTGGCGCGTCATCTGCTGAGCCAGTTTGGCAGCCTGCGCTCATTACTCGAGGCTGATCAGGCCACCTTCAGCGGGCATTTGGGGCTTGGGCCCGCGAAATTCGCGCAATTGCAGGCGGCGCAGGAAATGAGTCGCCGGCATTTGGCGGAACGGGCTCGCCAAAAACCGACATTGGAAAACCCGCACGCGGTTCGTGAGTACCTGAAATCGATGCTGCGCCACGAGCCTCATGAGGTGTTCGGCTGCCTGTTTCTGGACTCCAGGCATCAGGTGCTGACTTTCGAGGCGCTGTTTCGTGGCTCTATCGACAACACCAGCGTGCATCCACGGGAGGTGGTCAAGCGTGCGCTGGCGCATAACGCGGCGGCGCTGATCCTCTGCCATAACCACCCGTCGGGCAACACCGACCCCAGTCAAGCTGACAGGGTGCTGACCAAGCGTCTGCAAAAGGCGCTGGAGCTGATCGATGTGCGGGTGCTCGACCATTTCATCATCGGCGACGGCGATCCGTTGTCGATGGCCGAGTATGGGTGGATGTAGGGCTGGGAGCAGGCTTCAGTGTCGAGGAAGCTTGCTCCCGCTTGAGTGCGCAGCGCTCACAAGATCTTGAGGGCCGCTGCGCAGCCCAGCGGGAGCAAGCTCCCTCGCCACAGAAAAGCATTCCTGCAGTGGTTTATTTGAGGTTGACCTTCGAGTAGTCCTGCCGGCCAAACGGGCTGACCGAATAACCTTCAACGTCTTTGCGTGTCAGGGCGAAAGCGGTCGGATGAGCAAGCGGCAGCCACAACGCTTGCTGCTGAATCTGCGCTTGTGCCTGTTCATAAAGCTTGGTGCGCACACCTTGTTCGCCGGTGGTTTTGCCTGCGCTGATCAGCTTGTCCAGATCCTGGTTGCAGTAGCGGGCGAAGTTGGTGCCGGATTTGACCGCGGCGCAGGAAAACTGCGGCGTGAGGAAGTTGTCCGGGTCGCCGTTATCGCCAGCCCAGCCCATGAACAGCAGGTCGTGTTCACCAGCCTTGGCGCGGCGAATCAATTCACCCCACTCGATTACGCGAATTTCGGCCTGAATGCCGATTTCCGCGAGATCGGATTGCAGCAGTTGCGCGCCGAGGCTTGGGTTCGGGTTCAGCAAGCTACCTGACGGACGGGTCCAGATGGTGGTCTGGAAACCGTCCTTGAGCCCAGCCTTGGCCATCAAAGCCTTGGCCTTCTCGATGTCATGCGGATAGCCCGGCAGGTTTTTCGCGTAGCTCCAGGTGTTAGGCGGATAAGGACCGTTGGCCGCTTCGGCGGTGTCCTCGAACACGGCTTTGACGTAGTTGGCCTTGTCGAAGGCGAGGTTGATCGCCTGTCGCACTTCTGGCTTGTCCAGAGGTGGATGCTGACTGTTGATGCCCACGAACGCGGTCATGAAGGCGTCAGTCTTTTCCACTTTCAGGGTCGGCTCTTTCAGCGCGGCCTGTACGTCCAGGGGCTTTGGCGACAGGGCAATCTGGCATTCGTTGCGGCGCAACTTCTGCAGGCGCACGTTGGCGTCCGGGGTGATGGCGAAGATCAGTGGGTCCACCGATGGCTTGCCCCCGAAGTAATCCGGGTTGGCCTTGTAGCGAACCGAGGCGTCTTTCTGGAATCGGGTGAAAACGAACGGCCCCGTACCGATTGGCTGGCTGTTGAGCTTCTCCGGGGTGCCCGCCTTGAGCAATTTATCGGCGTATTCAGCCGAATAAACCGAAGCGAACCCCATGCTCAGGGTCGCGAGGAAGGTCGAATCCGGGTGGTCCAGGCTGAAGCGCACGGTCAGCGGGTCGAGGGCGTCGATCTTCTTGATCAGCGCCGGCAATTGCATCGATTGCGCATGCGGGAAGCCGCTCTGGGCGACTTTGTGCCACGGGTTGGCCGGATCGAGCATGCGGTCGAAGCTGAATTTGACGTCTTCGGCGGTCAACTCCCGGGTCGGGCTGAAATAATCGGTGCGGTGGAATTTCACCTGCGGGTGCAGCTTGAAGACGTAAATCAGGCCATCGGGGCTGACTTCCCAACTGTCCGCGAGGCTGGCGACCACTTTGCCGCTGGCGGTGTCGAATTCTACCAGGCGGTTCATCAGCACATCGGCCGAGGCGTTGGTGGTGGTCAGCGAATTGTATTGCACCACGTCGAACCCTTCGGGGCTGGCCTCGGTGCAGACGCTCAGGGCGGCGGCCTGGGCCAGTGGGCTCAGCAACAGAGGGGCAAGCAACAGCGGTAGGGCAGCGAGGCGCATGGTCGGATTCCTTTACAGATCGAAGGCCCATCTGCAAGTGCAGTCTGGAAAAGGCCTACCCTAGTGGGCTCTTTTGCAAATGACTATCCCCTTTTTCATTTTGAGGGGACTATAGGCGCCTGATTTGAGTGAGCCTTGGCTGAGAAAACCTTGGGATTAGCGTGTCGGACGTTTCTCTGCGACGAGCGGTCGGAATCGACGACAGCCTTTATCCAAAGCGCCTGGCGCGCGAAAAGTGGGGTTTTTATCCATTCAAGGCACAGCGAATGTTGTTGCTCTCCAGTCTTTCTGGTATAAAGCAGCGCTCTTTTCTAGGGGCCCGGTTCCTTCACTGTAGGTGTAGCCGGTAAGACCTCTAAAGAAACGCGGCGCCTGGCGCCAAATGACTGAGAGATTAAGCGGCCAACCCATGCCGGGTTGGGCATGTGGTTTTAGAGGGCTGAGGCATGTCTAGAGTATGTCAAGTTACCGGTAAGGGTCCGGTAACTGGGAATAACATTTCCCACGCAAACAACAAAACCCGTCGTCGTTTCCTGCCGAACCTGCAGCATCACCGCTTCTGGGTTGAAGAAGAGAAACGTTTCGTGCGTCTGCGCGTATCTGCCAAAGGCATGCGTATCATCGACAAGCGTGGCATCACTGCCGTGCTGGCCGAAATCCGCAAAGCCGGCAAGATCTAAGGGAGCTAATCATGCGTGAATTGATTCGTTTGATTTCGAGCGCCGGTACTGGTCACTTCTACACTACCGACAAGAACAAGCGTACTACTCCGGACAAAATCGAGATCAAGAAATTTGATCCGGTTGTTCGCAAGCACGTGATCTACAAAGAAGGCAAAATCAAGTAATTGATTTTTCCCTCTTACGAAAAAGGCCCGTATCGCGAGATACGGGCCTTTTTTGTTGCCAGATGATTGAGTATGCCTGGTCGTCAACCGCAGTTCATTCGAGTGATCACGTTATCCCAATCGGTAGTGATTCGGAGGCGCTCGGGTTCATATTCCTGGCTGAGCGAGTTGACGGTAACCGTGGTCGCACGCGCCTCCACGCGAGCTTGCTCCCTGACTTCCCGTGTCAGGCGCTGGCCGATGAGGAAGTCTGCCCGCTGCGCATAACATCGCGGTGGCGGCTCTTCAGCGTACGCTGGCAACGCAAAGATGAGACCAGCCAGTAGGCCAGTGCCGAGTAATGTCTTCATGGTTTCACTTCCTTGTGAAGGGATTGCAAACGTGTCAAATCAACCGAAGTAGACGGAAATGATGATGTCGCTTTCGTTGACGTTCAGGTTGATGCGTTCTGCGCGTGAGTCGTAAGTCCCCACGTAATTGCCCCAGGGGCGTGTAGGGCGACCGGTCGTGTCTTCGACCTGTTGGCGCAGTGCTTCGGAGTACGGCGAGCCGACAACAGATTTGATCAGTTCGAGGACCTGTTCGTCGGTATAGGTGGTTGCGTTAGCCATGTTGCTTCCTTGCGATGAGTTCTTGACGAGGCGCTTCTTCGATCGAAGCGCCCGCCAATGATCTGCCAGCGCAGGCTACGCAGTGCGGTAATTATTTATCGTGGTCAGGCCTTTTGTTCGAATGCCACGTAAATCTTGCGGCACGGCTCCAGCACTTCCCAAGTGCCGCGGAAACCGGCCGGAATCACGAAGCGATCACCTGCGCGCACGGTTTTGCTGTTGCCGTCGTTGTCGCGCAGTACGGAGACACCCTGGACGATTTCGCAATATTCATGTTCGGTGAAATTCACCAGCCATTGGCCAACAGCACCTTCCCAGACGCCGGCATTCAATTGGCCGCAAGGGCTGTTGAAGTGGTTGTGCACCACTTGCTCGGGGTCGCCCTTGAGGACTTTGGCCGGGTCTGGTCGATAACGCTCGGGCTCGGTGGTGGCCTGGCTGAAGTCGACGATGTTCTGGATGCTCATTGTTGTAAATCCCCCGTGATTGCGACGCGAGTGGTTGAAAGTCCCAAAGTCTATGTTTATTAAATTGAACATCGCAAGGCCGTTTGCCGGCCTTATGTCAAATATATTGAAACATGAGGGGCGGCTGGTTTAGGGTGGCGGATGCCTTGGGCCGAAAAGCAGGCTGGCCGGGCAGAATTCCTGACAGCGCCCGCGAAGATCGCGGGTGTCGTATTCAATAAGAGGAGGACACTCGCATGACCACCCTGACCCGTGCCGACTGGGAACAACGCGCCAAAGACCTGAAAGTCGAAGGCCGCGCCTACATCAATGGCGAATACACCGACGCAGTCTCCGCCGAGACCTTCGAGTGCATCAGCCCGGTCGATGGTCGCCTGCTGGGCAAGATCGCCAGCTGTGACGCCGCCGACGCCCAGCGCGCTGTTGAAAACGCTCGCGCCACCTTCAATTCCGGCGTCTGGTCGCGCCTGGCGCCGACCAAGCGCAAAGCCACCATGATCCGTTTCGCCGGCCTGCTCAAACAGCACGCCGAAGAGCTGGCCCTGCTTGAAACCCTGGACATGGGCAAGCCGATCAGCGATTCCCTGTACATCGACGTTCCCGGCGCGGCGCAAGCCCTGAGCTGGAGCGGCGAAGCCATCGACAAGATCTACGACGAAGTGGCCGCTACCCCGCACGATCAGCTGGGCCTGGTTACACGCGAGCCAGTGGGTGTGGTTGGCGCCATCGTGCCGTGGAACTTCCCGCTGATGATGGCGTGCTGGAAACTCGGCCCGGCGCTGTCCACCGGTAACTCGGTGATCCTTAAACCGTCGGAAAAATCGCCTCTGACCGCCATCCGCATCGCGGCCCTGGCCGTCGAAGCCGGCATTCCGAAAGGCGTGTTGAACGTGTTGCCGGGTTACGGTCACACCGTTGGCAAGGCCCTGGCCCTGCATAACGATGTCGACACCCTGGTGTTCACCGGTTCGACCAAGATCGCCAAGCAACTGCTGATCTACTCCGGCGAATCGAACATGAAACGCGTCTGGCTTGAAGCCGGCGGCAAGAGCCCGAACATCGTGTTCGCCGATGCACCGAACCTGCAAGAGGCTGCCGAAGCCGCTGCCGGTGCCATCGCTTTCAACCAGGGCGAAGTCTGCACCGCCGGTTCGCGCCTGCTGGTGGAGCGTTCGATCAAGGACAAATTCCTGCCGCTGGTGATCGAGGCGCTGAAAACCTGGAAGCCGGGCAACCCGCTGGATCCGGCGACCAACGTCGGCGCGCTGGTGGATACCCAGCAGATGAACACCGTGCTGTCCTACATAGAGTCGGGTCACAGCGACGGCGCCAAACTGGTCGCGGGCGGCAAGCGCATCCTGCAGGAAACCGGTGGCACTTACGTTGAGCCGACGATTTTCGACGGTGTGAGCAACGCGATGAAAATTGCCCAGGAAGAAATCTTCGGGCCAGTGCTGTCGGTTATCACCTTCGACAGCGCCGAAGAAGCCGTCGCAATTGCCAACGACACGCCTTACGGCCTGGCCGCTGCGGTGTGGACTGCCGACATCTCCAAGGCTCACCTCACTGCCCGCGCCCTGCGTGCCGGTAGCGTGTGGGTCAACCAGTATGACGGTGGCGACATGACCGCACCGTTCGGTGGCTTCAAGCAATCCGGCAACGGTCGCGACAAGTCGCTGCACGCGTTCGACAAATACACCGAGCTGAAGGCGACCTGGATCAAGTTGTAAGTCAGTAAGGGAGGAGTAGCAGGCCTCCCGAACGACACCGATCCCTGTGGGAGCGAGCTTGCTCGCGATAGCGGTGTAACAGTCGACTTCAATGTTGAATGTTGCACCGCTATCGCGAGCAAGCTTGCTCCCACATTGTTTTGAGTGTCCTGAAAAAATAACAATCCACAGGAGCGTGGAACATGCGTTGGGCGACGTATTTCGCCGTGTTGGCGTCTGTCTTGAGTGTTGGCCTGGCCCTGGGCGTCAGCATGCCGCTGGTGTCGTTTCGCCTGGAGAGTTGGGGCTACGGCTCGTTTGCCATCGGTGTGATGGCGGCGATGCCGGCCATTGGCGTGCTGCTGGGGGCGAAGATTTCCAGTCATCTGGCGGCGCGTCTCGGCACGGCCAATCTGATGCGCCTGTGCCTGTGGGCCGGGGCGGTGTCCATCGGATTGCTGGCGCTGTTGCCGAGTTATCCGATCTGGCTGGTGCTGCGCTTGATGATCGGGGTGATCCTGACCCTCGTCTTCATCATTGGTGAAAGCTGGATCAATCAACTGGTGGTCGAGGAATGGCGCGGACGCCTGGTGGCGCTGTACGGCAGCAGCTATGCCCTGAGTCAACTGGCCGGGCCGGTGTTGCTGGGTTTCATTGGCACCGAGCACGATTACGGCTTTTGGGTCGGCGTCGGCTTGCTGATGGCTGCGCCGTTCCTGTTGCTGGGCCGCAGCGGTGCGCCGAGCAGCGAGGCAAGCAGCGTGACCTTCAGGGATCTGCTCGAGTTCTGCCGTGGCCTGCCTGCGATTGCCTGGGCGGTGTCGCTGTTTGCTGCGTTTGAAGCGATGATCCTGACATTGCTGCCGGTGTACTGCCTGCGCCAGGGCTTCACCACGGAAATCGCCCTGGCCATGGTCAGTACGGTGGTGGTCGGAGATGCAGTGCTGCAATTGCCGATCGGTGCGCTGGCGGATCGCCTGTCGCGGCGATCGTTGTTCACCGGTTGTGCGGTGGTGCTGCTGGTGTCGAGCCTGGCGATTCCGATTTTGATCGACACGCTGCTGATCTGGCCGTTGTGGGTATTGTTCGGCGCCAGTGCTGGCGGATTGTTTACCTTGTCGCTGATTCTGATCGGCGAGCGGTATCGCGATGACGCGCTGGTCCGGGCCAATGCGCATATCGCGCAATTGTGGGGGATTGGGTGTCTCGTCGGGCCGTTGCTTGCCGGTGCCGGGAGTCAGTGGGTGAGCGGGCATGCGTTGCCGTGGTTGATGGCGGCGGGGGCGTTGGGGGTGCTGATCGTTGTTTCGCGGCAGGGGGCGTTTGGCAGCGTTCAGCCGGCATAGGCCGTCCAAAGATCAAAAGATCGCAGCCTTCGGCAGCTCCTACTGGGATCGTAGGCTGCGATCTTTTAAAGCATCCGCTCCAATCCGACGGTATTGCTCAGCCACGCATTGAAGCGCCGCCACCAGCTACCAGGCTCCTTGGTCAGGGTGTGGATTTTCCCGTCGTCTTCGGTGACCCAGACGATCTGTTCATTTTCCAGTTTCACCTGATAACTCAGGGGCGGCGCCATGCCCTGCAGCGCCAGTTCGCGGACGCGGGCCGCGAGTTCCGGGCTGTCGACCAGCACCCCGACTTCGGTGTTCCACAGCACTGAGCGCGGGTCGAAGTTGAATGAGCCGATGAAGGATTTCTGTTGGTCGAAAACGATGGCCTTGCTGTGCAGGCTGGAATCGGAATCCCCATACGACTTGCTGGAAAACAGCCGAGGTCCGCTACCGCTGCTGTCGCCGGGCTGACGGCGCAGCTCGAAGAGTTGCACGCCGTGCTCCAGCAGCGCCTTGCGATACGGTGCATAGCCACCATGCACCGCTGGTACGTCTGTGGCTTCCAGGGCATTGGTCAGCAACCGGACAGACACACCGGCGTCAGCGCGCCCGGTCAGGTACACCAGCCCCGGCGGGCCGGGAATGAAATAGGCCGAGATCAACACCAGCTCTTTGTTGACGCCATTGAGTGCGGGCGCCAACTGAGTCGTCAGCAGCAACTGTGGGTCAGGCTCACCGTCGGCCAACACCTTGCTCGGCGCGTCCCACAGCGCCTGGCTCCAGGCCCAGATCAGCTCACTGCGCCAGATATCCAGGCGCGGTTGCGTGGCGAAAGTCATCAGCTGCTGATAGAGCGCGTGGTTCTGTTTGCGGGATTCTTCCAGGGATTGTTCCAGCCGGGTTCGGGTGTTTTGCAGATCCTCGGCCGTCGGTTTGCTGGATACGAATTCATCGATCGGCTTGCTCAGGGCGCTGTTCCAATACTGATCGAAACTGTGGCCCAGTTGCTCGGCGACCGGGCCGACGCCGAGCATGTCGATGTCGGTGAAATTGAGGTTGGGCTTGGCATCGAAATACTCGTCCCCCAGATTGCGCCCGCCGACGATGGCCATGCTGCTGTCGGCCAGCCACAACTTGTTGTGCATGCGCCGATGTTGCTGCGACAAGTTGAACAAGCGTCCCAGGGTGCGCGTCACGCCAGTGCTGCGGCCCAGGTTCAAGGGGTTGAACACGCGAATCTGGATCTGCGGATGCGCCGCCAGGGTGGCGATGGTTTGGTCCTGGCCATCGCTGGTGGTGTCGTCGAGCAGAATGCGTACGCGTACGCCGCGGTCGGCGGCCTTAAGTAGCTCCTGCACCAGCATCCGCGTGCTGACGCCGTCATGCACGATGTAGTACTGCAAGTCGAGGCTGCTTTGGGCGTTGCGGATCAGCTCGGCGCGAGCGGTGAACGCTTCGGTGCTGTCGGACAGCAGGCGAAAACCGGATTGCCCCTGGTGCGGTGCAGCCTGGGCTTGTACCGAACGGCCGAACGCCGAATCACTCGCTGGCAAGGCCTGGCTCGATCCGCGCTGCAAATCGAAATTGGCGCATCCACTCAGGAGCGAGGCAAGTATCACAAGAGCAAGCAGGGGCTGTCTGACTCTCACGTAGGATCGTTCCGATTGGCGGCAGGCGTTGGCATATGGACGCTGGGATCCCGAGAAAGGTCAGTCACTAAGTTGATCGTTTTCCGCCAACAGTCTGATGGCTTCGGCACCGACCTTGCGCACAGCGTCTTCGATCTGTGCTGTCGGTTTGGCAGCGTAGTTCATGCGCAGGCAATTGCGGTATTTGCCCGAGGGGGAAAAGATGCTGCCGACGGCAATCTGTACGCCCTGGTCGTGCAGGGCACGATTCAGTTTCAGGGTGTCGAAACTTTCCGGCAGTTCAACCCACAGCATAAAGCTGCCTTGCGGGCGGCTGGCGCGGGTGCCCGCCGGGAAGTAGCGGCTGACCCAATCGATCATCAAGTCACGATTACGCTGGTATTGCGTGCGCATCCGCCGCAAATGGGGTTCGAAGTGGCCGCCTTTGAGAAATTCCGCGATGGCAATCTGCGGCTGCGGCGCAGTAGAGCCGGTGCTTATGTATTTCATGTGCAGCACGCGTTCCAGATAGCGGCCCGGTGCGACCCAGCCGATGCGCAGGCCGGGGGCCAGGGTCTTGGAAAATGAACTGCAGAGCAGGACGCGGCCGTCTTCGTCGAAGGACTTGATCGTGCGCGGGCGTGGATAGCTGTAGGACAGTTCGCCATACACATCGTCCTCAATGATCGCCACGTCGAAGCGCTGTGCGAGCGTCAACAACGCGCGTTTGCGCGACTCCGGCATAATGTATCCCAGCGGGTTGTTGCAGTTGGGCGTCAACTGTATGGCCTTGATTGGCCACTGTTCCAAAGCCATTTCCAATGCATCCAGACTGATCCCGGTGAGTGGGTCGGTGGGGATTTCCAGGGCTTTCATGCCCAGGCCCTTGAGCGTCTGCATGGCGCCGTGAAAGCTTGGCGAGTCCACCGCGACGATGTCTCCCGGCTCGCATATCGAGCGGATGCTGGTGGACAGCGCCTCATGGCAACCGGTCGTCACCACCAGATCGCCGGGGCTCAGTTGGCAGCCGGAATCGAGCATGAGGCGGGCGATTTGTTCGCGCAGTTCGAGGTTGCCGTGGATGTTGTCGTAATACAGGCCGGGCATGTCTTGCCGTCGGCTCAATTGCGCCAGACCGCGCAGCAGCGGTTTGAGGGTCGGGGTGGTGATGTCCGGCATGCCGCGGCCCAGTTGCACCACATCCTTGCGCGGCACGGCGCGAATGAGCTCAAGCACCTGCTCCCATTGCGAAATCTCCACCGGACGCTGGGCCGGGCGGCTGATGGCCGGCAAATCCGGCAGGTCGCGACTGACCGGTACGAAATAGCCGGACTTGGGTTTTGGCATGGCCAGTCCGTTGTCTTCAAGCATGCGGTAGGCCTGCTGCACCGTGCTCAGACTGACGCCGTGTTCGACGCTCAGCGCCCGCACCGACGGTAGCCTATCACCCGGGCGATAGAAGCCCTGTTCGATACGTGTGCCGAGTAATTCGGCAAGGTTCACATAAAGGGTCATGGCACTGCCTCGGCGCGGGTGATTGGGTTGACCAGTACAGATGTGACAAAAAATGACAATTCAGAGCCTCGAACGGCAAATCTGTATGGAAATAATACAGTCGCGTTGAATCTGTAATGCTTTTTCTTGCCCGCGCATCATGGAATCTCTGGCTACCCAAGTAAACAGGAGCGATCAAAATGAACGGCTTGAGCGATGTGCGGTTGACGTTACACAGTCAGGAACTGGCGGCAGGGCAACAAAACGGCGCACGCGCTGCGGACATGCGCCCTGCATCGTCCGGCCTGAATCGCTGGGATCTGTTCTGGCGTCGTCTGCACACACGCAAGGCGTTGCTGGAGCTGACACCGGACCAGCTCAAGGACATCGGACTGACGCGTGAACAGGCGCGGGAGGAGGGGCTAAAACCTTTCTGGCATCTGTAAGACGAAACACTTTCCCCTGTAGGAGCTGCCGCAGGCTGCGATCTTTTGATTTTGTTTTTTAAAAATCAAAGTCAAAAGATCGCAGCCTTCGGCAGCTCCTACAGGGATTTATGATCAGATCAGCTCTTTAAGTCGATGCCACAACATCCCCAATGCCAACAACGGCGAGCGCAAATGCTTGCCGCCGGGGAAGGTGATGTGTGGCACCTGGGCGAACAGATCGAAGCCACCACTGTGTTGTCCGCTGATTGCTTCGGCCAGCAGCTTGCCGGCCAGATGCGTGGCATTCACCCCGTGTCCGGAATAGGCCTGGGCGTAATACACATTTGGTTGGTCCTTGAGCCGGCCGATCTGCGGCAAGCGATTAGCGCCGATGCCGATCATGCCGCCCCACTGATAATCGATCTTCACACTATCCAGCTGCGGGAAGACGTCCAGCATCTTCGGTCGCATGTAGGCGGCGATGTCTTTCGGATCGCGCCCCGAATAGTGGCATGCGCCGCCGAACAGCAGACGCCGATCTGCCGAGAGCCGGTAGTAATCCAGCGCCACCCGTTGATCGCAAACCGCCATGTTCTGCGGCAGTAGGGCGTGGGCCAGCTCTTCGCTCAAAGGCTCTGTGGCGATGATGTAACTGCCGGCGGGCAACACTTTGCCGCTGAGTTCGGGGTTGAGCTCATTGAGGTAGGCGTTGCAGCCCAGCACCAGCGTCTTGGCACGGACCGAGCCTTGGGCGGTATGCACCTTGACCTCGGGACCGTAATCGATGCGTGTGACGGCAGACTGCTCGTACAGCTTCACGCCCAGTTGTTGCGCGGCGGCGGCTTCGCCCAGCGCCAGGTTCAGCGGGTGCAGATGCCCGGAGCCCATGTCGATCAGGCCACCGACGTAGCGGTCGGAGCCGACCACGCTGCGCATTTCATCGGGTTGCAACAATCGGGTTTCGTAGCGGTAGCCGAGGCTGCGTAGTTCTTCGGCGTCTTCGGCGAAACCTTGCAGATCGCGGGGCTTGTTGGCCAGGTCGCAATAGCCCCAGGTCAGGTCGCAGGGGATCTGAAAACGCTCGACTCGCTGTCGGACGATTTCCACCGCTTCCAGGCCCATGAGTTTCATCTGACGCACGCCGTCCACACCGATGACGTTGGCAAACTGATCAAGGCCGTGGCCGACGCCGCGAATCAACTGCCCGCCATTGCGGCCGCTGGCGCCCCAACCGATCTTGTGGGCTTCGAGCAGCACCACACTCAAACCACGTTCCGCCAGTTCCAGCGCCGTGTTCAGTCCCGAAAACCCGCCACCGACCACGCACACGTCGGTCAGCACTTCGCCTTGCAGCGCAGGGTATTCCGGCTGCGGCAGGCTGCTGGCCGCGTAGTAAGAGGCGGTGTGCTGATGGTTCGGGGCAGGCTGTTGGGCACGGACGGTCATGTGCGTGATCCTGGTTCGTGTGTTTAGAAAATTTGACGGAGCATAAGCCGGACGTTCCCGGGCGGGCAACATTGGTCGGTTGTTGCTGTCTGGATCCGGGCTTTTGCGTCAGAATCGCGCTCTAATCCGCTATCGGTCACCGCTTCGATGAGTTGCAACAGTCAGAAAATTCGCACACTGCGCCAGCAGATTCCCTCGTTCGAGTGCGTGCCCGGCTGCCATGACTGCTGTGGCCCGGTGACCACCTCGCCGGAAGAAATGTCGCGCCTGCCGCGCAAGACCCGCGCCGAGCAGGATGCGGCCATGGATGAGCTCAACTGTGTGCATCTCGGGCCAAACGGCTGCACGGTGTATGACGAGCGGCCGCTGATTTGCCGGCTATTCGGCACGACCAAAACCCTACCGTGCCCTAATGGCAGGCGTCCGGTTGAGTTGATTCATCCGCGGGTTGAGAAGCAGATTCACGAATACATGGCCAGCACCCGGCAGGTGCTGGTTTAAAAGATCGCAGCCTTCGGCAGCTCCTACATGGGATCGCGTTTCCCTGTAGGAGCTGCCGAAGGCTGCGATCTTTTGATCTTCAATCTGGAATCGGCAGGCTCAAGCTCTCTTTCACCTCTTCCATCACGATATAGCTCTTGGATTCCCGCACATGCGGCAGCTTGAGCAGGATGTCGCCCAGCAATTTGCGGTACGAGGCCATCTCGGAAATCCGCGCCTTCACCAGATAGTCGAAATCCCCTGACACCAAATGGCACTCGAGCACGTGGGGCAGCTTCAGCACCGCACGTCGGAACTCTTCGAAAGTGTCGCCGGATTTGTAGTCGAGGCTGATCTCGACGAACACCAGAAGACTGCCCTTGAGGTGCTGCGGATTGAGCCGTGCGTTGTAGCCCATGATGATCCCTTCACGCTCCAGGCGCCGGACCCGCTCAGTGCAAGGCGTGGTCGAGAGCCCGACCTTTTCCCCCAGTTCAGTGAAGGAAATTCGTCCGTCCGCTTGCAGGATCCGCAGGATGTTGCGGTCGATCTTGTCCAGTTCCCGTTTGGTTTGAGTGTTGGTACGCATAGGGGATGCGCCTCCGTGAAAAGGGTTTTTGCCGAGAATTGTCGCCAAATATAGGCGCTTATATAGTGAAAATCACTGGCTAATCTTTTTTACACTGCGCACATCTGAAGCTCTGAACAACAAACGTCAGCGGTTAGCCGCGATGAGGGATATGAAAATGCGCGTTATGGTCTTGGGTAGCGGCGTCATCGGTACCACCAGTGCTTATTATCTGGCGCGTGCCGGGTTTGAAGTAGTGGTGGTGGACCGGCAGCCGGCTGCCGCTATGGAGACCAGTTTCGCCAACGCCGGCCAGGTATCGCCGGGTTATGCCTCGCCGTGGGCCGCGCCGGGCGTGCCGCTCAAGGCCATCAAGTGGCTGCTGGAGCGTCACGCACCGCTTGCGATCAAAGCCACCGGCGACATCAGCCAATACCTGTGGATGGCGCAGATGCTGCGCAACTGCACCGCCAGCCGTTATGCGGTGAACAAGGAGCGCATGGTCCGTTTGTCCGAGTACAGCCGTGACTGCCTCGACGAACTGCGCGCCGAAACCGGTATTGCCTACGAAGGCCGCAGCCTCGGTACTACACAGCTGTTCCGCACCCAGGCTCAGCTCGATGGCGCCGCGAAAGACATCGCGGTGCTGAAAGAGTCCGGCGTACCGTTCGAACTGCTCGACCGCGAAGGCATTGCCCGCGTTGAGCCGGCACTCGCCAGCGTCACCGACATCCTCGCCGGTGCCTTGCGACTGCCGAACGACCAGACTGGCGACTGCCAGATGTTCACCACCAAGCTTGCAGAAATGGCCGCGAACCTCGGCGTGCAATTCCGTTTTGGCCAGGACATCCAGCGCCTCGACTTCGCCGGTGATCGCATCAACGGCGTATGGATCGACGGCAAGCTCGAAACCGCCGATCGCTACGTGCTGGCGCTCGGCAGCTATTCGCCGCAACTGCTCAAGCCGCTGGGGATCAAGGCGCCGGTGTACCCGCTCAAGGGTTACTCCCTGACTGTGCCGATCACCAACCCGGCAATGGCCCCGACTTCGACCATTCTCGACGAGACTTACAAAGTCGCAATCACCCGTTTCGACAACCGCATCCGCGTTGGCGGCATGGCCGAGATCGCCGGTTTTGACCTGTCGCTGAACCCGCGTCGGCGCGAAACCCTGGAGATGATCGTCAACGACCTTTATCCTCAGGGCGGCAATCTGGCTGAGGCCAGCTTCTGGACCGGCCTGCGTCCGACCACGCCGGACGGCACCCCGATTGTGGGGGCCACGCCATTCAAGAACCTGTTCCTGAACACCGGTCACGGCACACTCGGCTGGACCATGGCCTGCGGTTCCGGCCGTTTGCTGGCTGACCTGATGGCCAAGAGAAAGCCGCAGATCAGCGCCGAAGGCCTCGATATTTCCCGTTATGGCAGCAAATCCCAGGAGTCTGAAAAACATGTCAGTCCAGCGCCAGCTCACCAATGAGCGCATGAGTCAGATCGTCATCCATAACGGCACGGTGTATCTGGCCGGACAGGTTGGCGACGACATGAACGCCGGGATTGAACAGCAGACCCGTGAAACCCTCGCCAACATCGAGCGCTTGCTCGACCTGGCCGGGACCGACAAAAGCCGTCTGCTGTCGGTGACGATTTACCTGAAAGACATCGATGCGCACTTCGAAGGTATGAACGCTGTGTGGGACCAGTGGTTGCCAAAAGGCGTCGCACCGGCCCGTGCCACCGTTGAAGCGAAGTTGTGCGAACCGCAAATCCTGGTCGAGCTGTCGGTTGTAGCCGCTCTTCCATAAGCAATTGTGCAAGATCCCTCTTCCGGTGCTGCTGGCGGTTCACGCCGACAACCAGCGCCGGTTTTTCTTCCCATCGACGACCAGAAGTCTGCCGCCATGCGTCCTGCCCGTGCCCTGATCGACCTTCAAGCCCTGCGTCACAACTACCGGATTGCCCGTGAAGTCACGGGGGCCAAAGCCCTCGCGGTGATCAAGGCTGATGCCTATGGCCATGGTGCGGTGCGTTGCGCCCAGGCGCTGGAAGCCGAGGCGGACGGGTTTGCCGTCGCTTGCATTGAAGAGGCCCTGGAGCTGCGAGCGGCGGGCATTCGTGCGCCGGTATTGCTGCTGGAAGGCTTTTTCGAAGCCGATGAGCTGTCGCTGATCGTCGAGCATGATTTCTGGTGCGTGGTGCATTCGCTGTGGCAACTCGAAGCGATCGAGAAAGCTGCATTGAGCAAACCGATTGTGGTCTGGCTCAAGCTCGACTCGGGCATGCACCGGGTCGGTCTGCATCCGAAGGATTATCAGGCGGGTTATCAACGGCTGCTGGCCAGCGGCAACGTGGCGAAAATCGTGCTGATGAGCCACTTCGCCCGCGCCGATGAACTGCACAGTCAAGCCAGTGCCGAACAGGTCGCGGTGTTCGAAGCGGCGCGTCAAGGTTTGTCCGCCGAGGTCAGCTTGCGCAACTCGCCGGCGGTGCTCGGTTGGCCACAGGTGCCGAGCGATTGGGTACGTCCGGGCATCATGCTCTATGGCGCCACGCCTTTCGAAGAGGCCAACGCCGTGGCCTCGCGCCTGCAACCGGTGATGACCCTAGAATCAAAAGTGATCAGTGTGCGCGAGCTGCCGGCCGGCGAGCCGATCGGCTACGGCGCGAAATTCATCACCCCGAAGCCGATGCGTGTTGGCGTGGTGGCCATGGGGTACGCCGATGGTTACCCGCGTCTGGCACCGACCGGCACGCCAGTAATGGTCGCCGGACAGCGCAGCCAGTTGATCGGCCGAGTGTCGATGGACATGCTTTGCATCGACCTGACCGATGTGCCGCAAGCCGGCCTCGGTTCGACCGTCGAGTTGTGGGGTAAAAACATCCTCGCCAGCGACGTGGCCATCGCCGCCGGCACAATTCCTTACCAGATCTTCTGCAACCTGCGCCGGGTGCCAATGCTCTATTCCGGGAGCTGACGCCAAACCACCCGCGCCCGAAGTCGCCTCGCCAAGCGGGATTCAGGTCAAAGTGTTGTAAATACTGAACGCTGTCGCCATGATAACGCTCAATATTCCAACAACCTGAATCCCTGGAGGCTCCTGCATTGGACGTCGGTGAACGACTGCAATCGATCCGCAAGCTCAAAGGTCTTTCCCAGCGTGAACTCGCCAAACGGGCGGGCGTCACCAACAGCACGATTTCGATGATCGAGAAAAATAGCGTCAGCCCCTCGATCAGTTCGCTGAGGAAGGTGTTGGGCGGGATTCCCATGTCCATGGTCGAGTTCTTTTCCGAAGAAATCCTGCAGGAAAAACCGACTCAGATCGTCTACAAGGCTAACGAACTGATCGATATTTCCGATGGCGCAGTGACCATGAAACTGGTCGGCCGGGCACACCCGAGCCGGGCTATCGCATTCCTCAATGAAATCTATCCGCCAGGCGCCGACACCGGTGACGAGATGCTCACCCATGAGGGCGAGGAAACCGGCATTTTGGTGGAAGGGCGTCTGGAACTGGTGGTCGGGCTTGAAACATTTGTGCTCGAAGCCGGCGATAGCTACTACTTTGAAAGTACCAAGCCGCATCGTTTCCGTAATCCGTTCGATGCGCCGGCGCGACTAATCAGCGCAGCAACACCGGCAAACTTTTAACAAAAGAGGCGCCCTGCCAGCATGGCCGAGGCACCCGAGCAGTTTTACCGTTGCGCAACAAGACCCCTTCGACTTTGGGGTTGTTTCAGTGTCGCGGGCTAACCGCTATACTTGCGCCCGCCTGCGAACCGTGGCCGTAGGCGTGACTAGCCACCATTGAGGGTGAACGCGTGAACCTAATTATGAAAATGCTGGCCGTACCAGCAACCGTATTGGCCCTGTGGGCTGTCAGCGCTCAAGCTGCGACGAACGACGAAATTGCCAAGCGCCTGGAGCCAGTTGGCCAGGTCTGTGTGACGGGTCAAGAGTGCAAGGGCATGGAAGTCGCCGCTGCTACTGGCGGCGGTGGCGGTGCCAAAGCACCTAAAGACGTTATTGCAAAACATTGCAACGCTTGCCATGGTACGGGCCTGCTCGGCGCGCCGAAAATCGGCGACAAGGCCGCCTGGAAAGAACGTGCCGATCACCAGGGCGGTCTCGACGGCATCCTGGCCAAAGCCATTACCGGTATCAACGCGATGCCGCCTAAAGGCACCTGCGCTGACTGCTCCGATGACGAGCTGAAGGGCGCCATCAAAGAGATGTCCGGCCTGTAACACGCCCGTCTCTTTCGCGAAAAAGCCGCTTTCGAGCGGCTTTTTTGTGCCTGGTGGTTCCCTGTAGGAGCTGCCGCAGGCTGCGATCTTTTGATCTTGATTGATAAAAACAAGATCAAAAGATCGCAGCCTTCGGCAGCGCCTACAGGTCAGGGTGATCTTCAGAGGCTGTTCAATGCAGCAAAGACCCGGCAAGCTCGGTCCAACCCCACGTCATGGAATGGAAGGGAGGTTCGGATGGTGCAGTTGTGTTCTATCGAGCAAGCGGTTGATGATGTGTTGGCGCGATTGCCGGCGCATATTCACATGGGCCTGCCCCTGGGCTTGGGCAAACCCAACCACTTCGTCAACGCGTTGTATCAACGCATCGCGCAATTGCCCGACCGTCAGCTGACGATCTACACCGCCCTTTGCCTCGGCCGTCCTGCGTTGGGTGACGGGCTGCAAAAGCGCTTTCTCGAACCCTTTGTCGAACGGGTTTTTGGTGATTATCCGGAGCTGGATTTCCTCGCCGGCCTGCAGCGTGACAACCTGCCAGCCAACATTCACATCCAGCAGTTTTTCATGCTGCCGGGCAGCCTGCTTGACAGCGCATCGGCTCAGCAGGACTACGTCAGCAGCAACTACAGCCACGCCGCTCGGGACATCAATGCCGCCGGGTTGAACCTGGTGGCGCAATTGGTGGCCAGTCATCCCGAGCATCCAGACCGCTTGAGCCTGAGCTGCAACCCGGACATCACCCTCGACCTGTTGCCGATGATCGCCAAGCGTCGGGCTGCCGGGGAGACGATCCTGATGCTCGGCCAGGTGCATGACGATTTGCCCTACATGCCTGGTGATGCCGAAGTCGGGATCGACACCTTCGACCTGCTGATCGACGAGAAGGACAGCGCCACGCTGTTTTCCACGCCTAACATGCCGGTGGGTTTCCAGGATCACTTCATCGGTTTGCACGCCAGTACGCTGGTGCGCGATGGCGGCACCTTGCAGATCGGCATCGGTGCCATGGGCGATGCGTTGACTGCTGCGTTGTTGGCGCGTCAGGCCGACAGTGACGCTTACAAGGCCTTGCTGGCTGACGTGGATCTCAGCCAATGGGCGCAACTGATCGAGCGCGAAGGCGGCATCGAACCGTTCGCCAAAGGCCTGTACGGTTGCAGCGAAATGTTCGTCAACGGCTTGCTGGTACTGGCCGATGCCGGGATCGTGCGGCGCAAGGTCTACCCGGATGTACCGACTCAACAGCAGGCCAATGCCGGCATCCTCGACGAAGCCGCGCAAACCGACGGCATTTCGGTGCATGGCGGCTTTTTCCTCGGGCCGCGCAGCTTCTACGAACGCTTGCGCGAGTTGCCGCAAAGCAAGCGGCTCGAATTCAACATGACTCGCATCAGCTACATCAACGAGCTTTACGGGCAGGAAGAGCTGAAACGCTTGCAGCGGATTGATGCGCGGTTCATCAACACCGCGTTCACCATGACGTTGCTCGGCGCTGGCGTGGCCGATCAGCTGGAAGACGGGCGCGTGCTTAGCGGTGTGGGCGGGCAGTACAACTTCGTTGCCCAGGGTCATGCGCTGCAAGGTGCGCGGTCAGTGTTGCTGCTGCGCAGTTGGCGGGAATCGGGCGGTGAGGTCAGTTCCAACATCGTCTGGGAGTACGGGCATTGCACGATCCCGCGACACCTGCGGGACATCGTGGTCACTGAATACGGCATCGCCGATTTGCGCGGCAAGACAGATGCGGTGGTGATCGAGGCGTTGCTGAATATCAGTGATTCGCGCTTCCAGGCGGGGCTGATTGAGCAAGCACAGAAGGTTGGCAAGTTACCGAAGGAATTCCGCCTCGATCCGCGTTTCACCGATAACCATCCTGAGCGTTTGCAGGCGATTCAGGCACGGCATGCGCAGTTGTTTGCAGAGTATCCGTTAGGCTGTGATTTCACTGAAGTGGAGCGGGATGTGTTGCGCGCGCTGAACTGGCTCAAGAGCAAGTTCAAGCTGAGTGAAGTGCTGGAGTTGGGGAAGGCTGCGCTGGATGCGCCGGAGGCTTCGTCATTTCCCGAACATCTGGAGCGCATGCGGCTGACGAGCCCTCAAGGGCTGAAAGAAGATCTGTATCAGCGTTTGCTGCTCACCGGCCTCAAGGCCACTGCGCAATAACCAGGAACGACGATCCCCTGTAGGAGCTGGCTTGCCAGCGATGAGGCCATAACATTCAACATGTATGTTGGCAGTTACACCGTCATCGCTGGCAGGCCAGCTCCTACAGGGATCACAGCGTTATTCGATGAAGGTTACAACGCCATCCTTCAGCGACTGCACGCGAGCCAGCGACTCAACGCGATACCCCTGCGAATCCAGCTCCGCACGACCACCCTGGAACGACTTCTCGATCACGATCCCCAAACCGGCGACGGTGGCGCCGGCCTGCTTGATGATCGAAATCAGCGCCTGGGACGCCTTACCGTTGGCCAAAAAGTCATCGATGATCAGCACGCGGTCGCTGCTGGTCAGGTGACGCGGGGAGATGGCCACGGTGCTTTCGGTCTTCTTGGTGAACGAGTAAACGGTCGCCGACAGCAGGTTTTCAGTCAGGGTCAGGGACTGTTGCTTGCGGGCGAAGATCACCGGAACGCCGAGGTTCAGACCGGTCATGATCGCCGGGGCGATGCCCGAGGCTTCGATGGTGACGATCTTGGTGATGCCCGAGTCTTTGAACAGCGCGGCGAATTCGTCACCGATCAGCTTCATCAGGGCCGGGTCGATCTGGTGGTTCAGAAAGGCGTCGACCTTCAGGACCTGGTCGGAAAGCACGATGCCTTGTTCGCGGATTTTCTGGTGCAGTGCTTCCATGAAGCTTTCCTCTACTGGCGCGAAATACGCCTAGCTTGTCAAAAGTTGTTTGTTTGAAAATGCTTTGATTAAAAAGTGCTCAATTCTAACGCTTTAACATCGCGCGTATATCCGCCAATGCGCTATTGCCGCGAACGGCTTTGACTTCGGTCGGGGTGTCGTCGTTGCCTTCCCAGGCCAGGTCGTCCGGCGGCAGTTCATCGAGGAAGCGGCTCGGCGCGCAGTCGATGATTTCGCCGTACTGCTTGCGCTTGGCGGCGAAGGTGAAAGCCAGGGTCTGGCGCGCGCGGGTAATGCCCACGTAGGCCAGCCGGCGTTCTTCTTCGATGGTGTCGGCTTCGATGCTGGAGCGGTGCGGGAGGATTTCCTCTTCCATGCCCATGATGAACACGTAGGGGAATTCCAGGCCCTTGGAGGCGTGCAAGGTCATCATCTGCACGCCTTCGGCGCCGTCTTCCTCTTCTTGCTGGCGCTCCAGCATGTCGCGCAGGACGAGTTTGCCGATGGCGTCTTCGACGGTCATCTCGCCTTCTTCGTCTTTCTCCAGGGTGTTTTTCAACGCCTCGATCAGGAACCAGACGTTGCCCATTCGGTAGTCGGCCGCCTTGTCGCTGGAGCTGTTGGTGCGCAGCCAATTCTCGTAGTCGATGTCCATGACCATGCTGCGCAGGGCCGAGATCGGGTCTTCGCCGGCGCATTGCTCGCGAACCCTGTCCATGAAGCGCTTGAAGCGTGACAGGCGATCGGTGAAGCGGCTGTCCAGATGCTCGCCCAGGCCGATCTCGTCGGTGGCGGCGTACATCGAGATTTTTCGCTCGGTGGCGTAGTTGCCCAGTTTCTCCAGCGTCGTCGAACCGATTTCCCGGCGTGGGACGTTGATCACCCGCAGGAACGCGTTGTCGTCGTCCGGGTTCACGATCAGGCGGAAGTAGGCCATTAGATCCTTCACTTCCTGACGTCCGAAAAAGCTGTTGCCGCCGGACAAACGATACGGCACCTGATGGTGCTGCAATTTCAGCTCGATCAGCTTGGCCTGGTAGTTGCCGCGATACAGGATCGCGAAATCGCTGTAAGGGCGGTCGGTGCGCAAGTGCAGGCTGAGGATTTCCACGGCCACGCGCTCGGCTTCGGCGTCTTCGTTGCGGCAGCGGATCACCCGGATCTCGTCGCCGTGGCCCATTTCACTCCACAGCTGCTTTTCGAATTCGTGGGGGTTGTTCGAGATCAGCACGTTGGCGCAACGCAGGATGCGGCTGGTGGAGCGGTAGTTCTGCTCCAGCATCACCACTTTCAAGGACGGATAGTCTTCCTTGAGCAACATCAGGTTTTCCGGCCGCGCGCCGCGCCAGGCGTAAATCGACTGGTCGTCGTCGCCCACCACGGTGAACTGGTTACGCTTGCCGATCAGCATCTTTACCAGCAGGTATTGGCTGGCGTTGGTGTCCTGGTATTCGTCCACCAGCAGGTAGCGCACCTTGTTCTGCCATTTTTCCAGAATGTCAGCGTGTTCTTCGAACAGCTTTACCGGCAGCAGGATCAGGTCGTCAAAGTCCACCGCGTTAAACGCCTTGAGCGTGCGCTGATAGTGGGTGTAGACGATGGCAGCGGTCTGTTCCTTGGGGTTGCGCGCGTTTTCCAGGGCCTGGGCCGGCAGGATCAGGTCGTTTTTCCAGGCGCCGATCATGTTCTTGATCTCGTCGACGCCGTCGTCGCCCGAGTATTCCTTCTGCATGATGTCGGTCATCAAGGCTTTCACGTCGGTCTCGTCGAAGATCGAGAAACCGGGTTTGTAGCCCAGCCGCACGTGTTCCTTGCGGATGATGTTAAGGCCCAGGTTGTGGAACGTGCAGACCGTCAGGCCACGGCCTTCGCCGGCGCGCAGCAGGGTGCCGACCCGCTCCTTCATCTCCCGCGCAGCCTTGTTGGTGAAGGTCATGGCGACGATGTACTGGGCGCGGATGCCGCAGTTCTGGATCAGGTGCGCAATTTTGCGCGTGATCACGCTGGTCTTGCCGGAGCCAGCACCGGCGAGCACCAATAGAGGGCCGCCGACGTAGTTCACGGCTTCTTGCTGCCGGGGATTGAGTCGGGACATACGTAAATTCAGGAGTCAGTCACGAAATGGGCCGGCATTTTAACAGGCTCAGCGAATTGTGCTGCTCTGTCCGACTTGTGACGCACAACGCTATCTATATTTGCCGGTTTTGATACTTTCACGCAGGATGCGCAAGGAAATTGCGGCTAATGTTCGTAATTCCGGATACAAAGGTCTCGTTTGATAACTGATGTCATTGTCATTAGTTATCGGCACGGCATAATGCCGGTCGCCTACATCTTTGCAGAGTCTAGGGAGCTAGCTTGTCTACGCCTGTCGAACCCTTGCGTTTGCTGCTACTGGCCGAAGAGCCAGCGTGGGCAGCGTTGTTGCGCGAGTGTCTGGCTCCGATGGGGAGCTCGGCCGTGCTCATCAGCGCGCCGAGTTGGGAGTCGGTCAGCAGCCTGTTTGAAGACAACCGCAGTGCGGTGTTGTTGACGATCCCGGCACTTCAGCCGGCACCCGGCCGTTGCAGTCTGCCAACGGTGTTGTTGCTCGAACATGAACCACAGTTTGCGCCTGACGGTGTGAGCGACTGGCTGGTCCGCGACCATCTCGACCCGGGCATGCTGCGCCGGTGCCTGCGGCATGTGCGTGAACGTGGCGTGCTGGAAACCACTCTGCAACGCCTGGCCGAACAAGACCCGCTAACCGGCATCGCCAACCGCCAGGGTTTTCAGACCTTGCTGACAGCGCGACTGGCGGAAAACGAGGGGCGCGGCCTGGCACTGGGCCACCTCGATCTCGACAACTTCCGTCACGCCAACGATGCTCTCGGCCACCAGGCCGGTGATCGTTTGATCCTGCAAGTGGTTGCGCGGCTCAAAAGCCAGCTTGAGGCCGGCGATCAACTGGCACGACTGGGCAGCGATGAATTCGCCTTGCTGATCGACACCCGCCGCGCTCCACAGCGCGCCGAATGGATGGCCGAACGCATTACCGAAGCGCTGGCCGAACCCTATTGGGTCGACGGTGAAAGCCTGTTGATCGGCTCCAGCCTCGGCATTGCCCACGCCCGTGCCCAGGCCGGTGCCGATCCGTTGATGTGGCACGCACACATCGCCATGCAACAAGCCAAGAGCACCCAGGGTTGCACCTTTCACATCTTCAACGAACGCATCAACCGCAATGCCCGCAGCATCGCCGACCTCGAAACCGAGTTGCGCCGGGCGTTACGCCGCGATGAGCTGGAGCTGCATTACCAGCCACGCCTGAACCTTGAGGACGGGCAAATCGTCGGTCTCGAAGCTTTGGTGCGCTGGCGTCACAGTGAGCGCGGCTTGCTGCCGCCAAGTGAATTCGTGCCGCTGGCCGAGCAAAGCGGTTTGATCGTGCCACTCGGCTACTGGGTGATTTCCCGAGCGTTGCGCGACATGCAGGCGTTACGCGAACGCGGTCTGCCACCGTTGCACATGGCGATCAACCTGTCGTTCCGCCAGTTTCAGGACAGCCAGTTGCTCTCGACCCTGAGCCGACTGATTGCAGAGCGCGGTGTCGAGGCGCAGTGGCTGGAATTCGAATTGACTGAAACCGCGGTCATGCGCCGCAGTGATCTGGTCAAGCAGACCATGGACGCTCTGGGGCGCCTCGGCGTGCGCTTCTCCCTCGATGACTTCGGCACCGGGTTTTCATCGTTCGTGCACCTCAACAGCCTGCCGATCACCTTGCTGAAGATCGACAAGAGCTTTGTCGGCGGCATGGAACAACGGGAAGAGAACCGCAAACTGGTCCACGCCATGATCAACCTGGCGCACAACCTTAATCTGGAAGTGGTTGCTGAAGGGGTAGAAACGCCGGAGCAGCTGGACTTGTTGCGTGGGTTTGATTGCGATCAGGTGCAGGGTTACCTGATCAGCAAGCCGTTGCCGTTGGCGGAGTTGGTGGAGTACTTGACGTTCGGCAGCAGTCAGCAGGCGCCGTTGGAAATCGTGGTTTAACCGTAAAACCTGTAAGAACGCGGTTTTGTGGCGAGGGAGCTTGCTCCCGCTGGGTCGCGCAGCGACCCCAAAAGCTTTGCGACTGCTCCGCAGCCGAGCGGGAGCAAGCTCCCTCGCCACAAAAGCAAGGCGGATTTCAGTCAGGCTGGGCCATCTGGAAACCATTCTCTGCCGCCGGCTCGCGCCGAATCATCCGCTTCATCTTCCACTCAAACGCCAACGTCAGACTCACCGCCGCACACGCCAGGCCCAACGCCAACCCCCACCACACGCCCGTCGGCCCCCAATTCAAATGGAACGCCATCCACCACGCGGCCGGTGCGCCAATCAGCCAGTAACAACCCAGTCCAACGAGGAACGTGGTCTTGGCATCCTTGAGCCCGCGGATGCAGCCCATGGCGATGGTTTGCGTGCCGTCGAACAGTTCAAACCACGCCGCCACTGCCAGCAGGCTTACCGCCAGGTTGATGACGTCACGGAACGCCGGGTCGTTGTGGTCGAGAAACAGGCCGATCAACTGATTCGGCAGCAGCCAGAACACCATGGCAAAGCACAGCATCGCCGCCGCACCGAAGGCGATGCCGACCCGTCCGGCCAGTCGCGCGTCCAGCAGTTGCCCGGCGCCGTAGTGCTGGCCGATGCGCATGGTGATCGCGTAGGAAATCCCCGCCGGGACCATGAACGCCACGGAAACAATTTGCAGGGCGATCTGATGTGCCGCCAATTGCGTGCTGCCCATGGTGCCCATGCACAGCGCCGCGAAGGCAAACAGCCCGACTTCCACCGCATAGGTGCCGCCAATCGGCAGGCCCAGGCGCCACAGCTCTTTCAGGTATTGCCGGTTCAGCCGCGATAGTCCCTGACGCAGCGGATAAGCGTCATAAGCTTGATGCCGGCGAATGTGCCACGCCAGCGCCAGTGCCATGAGATTGGCCACGATCGCCGTGACCAGGCCGATGCCCATCAAGCCCAGTTTCGGCAGGCCGAACATGCCGGTGATCAATGCATAGTTGAGCAGGAAGTTGGCCACCGTACCGCCCAGGCTGATGACCATCACCGGCGTCGCGCGGCCAATGGCGCTGGTGAAGCCGCGCAAGGCCATGAAGCTGAGGTAGCTGGGCAAGGCGAACGGCAGGAAAATCAGAAACTGTCCGGCCGACTGCACGTTGCTTTCGGTCTGGCCGAACAACAGCAACACCGGTTTCAGATTCCACAACAGCAAACCGGCGACCAACGCCATCAACCACGCCAGCCACAATCCGGCCTGGGTCAACCGGGTCGCGCCGACAATGTCGCCCGCGCCCTGACGGATCGCCACCAATGTGCCGACCGCCGCAATCACGCCGATGCAGAAAATCGATACGAAGGAATAGGTCGCAGCGCCGAGACCGCCGCCGGCCAGTGCCTCGGGACTCAAGCGCGCCATCATCAAAGTGTCGGTGAGGACCATCAGCATGTGCGCCAACTGCGAGGCAATCAACGGCCCCGCCAGCCGCAGGATGGCCCAGAGTTCAATACGCGCTGGATGCTGCATGGTCATCACGCTCGATGGTCAGAGAGAACAGGAAAGCGTCGATTCTCGGCGCTCTGCGGGGTTTGCACAAAGGGATAAAAAGGATGGATGGCATGAGTCAAACTCATGCTGGCAAGTTTCTGCTAGGGTGGCCGAATTCGGTTGTAGGAGCTTTCCCAATGTCACGTCGTCTTCCTCCCTTGTATGCCCTGCGCGCATTCGAAGCAGCGGCGCGGCACAGTTCGTTCACCCGTGCCGCTGAAGAGCTGTCGATCACCCAAAGTGCGGTCAGTCGGCATATTCGTACGCTCGAAGAGCATTTTGCCTGCCGCTTGTTTCACCGCAGTGGTCGCAATTTGCAGCTGACCGAGTCAGCCCGAATGCTGTTGCCGGGCATTCGCGAGGGCTTCACTGCCCTGGAGCGAGCCTGCAATACCTTGCGCGCCGAAGACGACATCCTGCGCATGAAAGCCCCGTCGACCCTGACCATGCGCTGGCTGCTTGCGCGCCTCAGTCGCTTCCGCCATTTGCAGCCGGGCAACGAGGTGCAATTGACCAGCGCCTGGATGGATATCGATTCGGTGGACTTCAACGATGAGCCGTTCGATTGCGCAGTGTTATTGAGCAACGGACATTTCCCTCCGGATTGGGAGGCGAGTTACCTGTTCCCCGAGGAATTGATCCCGGTGGGCGCGCCCAATCTCCTGAACGATCAGCCATGGGATGTGGCGCGTCTGGTCAACACCGAACTGCTGCACCCGACACCGGACCGCCGCGACTGGCGCAATTGGCTGGAGCGCATGGGGCTCGCCGAGCAGGTGTCGCTCAAGGGCGGGCAGGTGTTCGACACGCTGGAGCTGGGCATGATCGCGGCCGCCCGAGGTTACGGCGTGTCCATGGGCGATTTGCTGATGGTGGCGGAGGATGTGGCCCAGGGACGTCTGAGTCTGCCGTGGCCGACCGCCGTTGCCAGCGGTGAGAAATATTACCTGGTCTGGCCGAAAACCCGCCCCGGCGGTGAGCGGATGCGCCGGCTCAGCGACTTCCTGCAAAACGAAGTCAGGGCCATGGAATTGCCCGATGTCGAGCACTTGAGCTGAAACGATGAAGCCGCCGCAGTAGCGGCCTTGAGCCATATCCCGGTTAATTGCTCAAGTATTCCCGCTGGCCGCCGAATATCTGCACATGGAACCTTCGTGCAGGTTCGATGCTTTCCCCATTATTAGAAATTTTGCTGAGTATGCGCTGCGATCAGGATGATCTGGCTGCTCGGCCAGGAGCTGTCATGTCTCAACCTCGTGCCCGGATCGCTTCACAGCTTGGTCTCGCGCTCGCCGTGATTCTAGCGATTGTCATCACTGGCAGTAGCGTGTTCGCCCTGCGCTCGCTGGATACCGCCAACCTCGCTACCCGCGAAGAGCACCTGGCCAGCGAGGCCCGGTTGCTGGCCGATCAATTGAGCACCTTTCACGGCACGTTGCGTGAGAGCACCCAGCGTCTCGCCGGTCTGTTCGAGAAGCGTTTCAGTGCCGGCCTGAGCGTGCACCCGGATGAGCCGGTGGCCGTCGCGGGTACTCAGACGCCGGGGCTGCACCTGGGCAGCGACGTACTGAACAATAATTTCAACGAAGTGGACGAGTTCAAGCAATTGACTGCGGGGGTGGCCACGGTATTCGTGCGCAGCGGTGAAGACTTCATTCGCGTCAGCACATCCTTGACCAAGCAGGATGGCAATCGGGCTATCGGTACGCTGCTCGATCACGCCAACCCGGCTTATGCACGCTTGATGGCGGGGCAGAGCTATGTCGGACGCGCGCTGCTGTTTGATCGTTTCTATATGACGCAATACACCCCCGTGCGGGATGGCGGCGGTAAGGTCATCGCCGTGCTGTTTGTAGGATTTGATTACACCGACGCGCAGAAAGCGCAGTTCGAAAACCTCAAGCGTTTCCGCATCGGTCAGACCGGTTCTCTGGCGTTGCTGGACGAGCAGAACAAGTGGCTGGTGCCGATTGCCGGGGTGCAAGTACCGGATCAGGCCATTGCGACCATCAACGGCTTGGCGAAAACACCAGGCAAGGGTGATTTCTGGAGCGACAAGTCCGAAGATTTCTATAGCGTGGCCGTGCCGTTCGAAGGCGGGCCGTGGTCGGTGGTGGCGAGTATGCCGAAAACCGAGATCAGCGCCGTGACCTGGAGCGTCGGCATTCAATTGGCCATCGGCAGTCTGTTGGCGATGCTGATCGCGGTGGGTTCAGCGGTCTGGTTGCTGCGCAGCAAACTCGCACCGCTGGGTGATCTGGTGCGTCAGGCCGAGGCGTTGGGTGCCGGTGATCTGAGCGTGCGCCTGAGCGTGTCGAGTAACGACGAAATCGGCCAGCTGGCCCGCGCTTTCAATCAGATGAGCCAAGCGTTGTCGACCATGGTCGAGCACATCCGTAACGCCTCGATGGAGGTCAACAGCCGCGCTCAGGCCTTGTCCGGTTTGTCCGGTGGCGCCTATGAAGGCATGGAGCAGCAATCCGGCGAAATCACCAGCATGGCTGGCGCCGTGGAAGAATTCAGCGCCACGTCCCTGAACATTGCCGACAACATGGGCAGCACCCAGCGTCTGGCCCAGGAAAACGCACAGCAAACCCAGATCGGTCGTACATCGATGGACGAAGCGTCCTCGTCGCTGGAGCAAATCGCCGGTGCGTTGAACAGCACGGCGACGGTGATCAACACCTTGGGGCAGCGCTCCCAGGAAATCGGCGGCATCGTCGGTGTGATCACTTCGATTGCCGAACAGACCAACCTGCTGGCGCTGAATGCTGCGATCGAAGCCGCTCGCGCCGGTGAGCAGGGCCGCGGCTTTGCCGTGGTGGCTGATGAAGTGCGCAACCTGGCCTCGCGGACCCGTCAGGCCACGGACGAAATTTCCGTGATGATCCAGAGCATCCAACAGGAAACCGGCAACGCCATCAGCACCATGGAGCAGGGCAATGTGCTGATGCAGGAAGGCTTGTCGCGCAATGCCAACGTGGCTTCGGCACTGGCGCGGATCGACGAACAAAGCCGCTCGGCCGGTCAGCAATTTGCTGCGATTACCACGGCGACTCAGGAGCAGAGCAGCACTGCGACTTTGCTCAGCAGCAATTTGCAGAGTATTGCCCTGGCCAACAGTGAGCAGCGTGAGGTGGTGTCCAACCTGGTGGTCACTGCTAAAGAGCTGGAGAAACTGGCGGCGGATTTGCGTTCCGAGGTTGACCGCTTCCGTTGAGGCGCGGCTGAAATCGCCATCGCGGGCAAGCCCGCTCCCACAGGGTTTGTTGGTCTGCAATCGTGTGAAGCACGCTGAACCTGTGGGAGCGTGGCTTGCCCGCGATGGGAGCGACGCGGTGTCGGCACTTATTGCGTCGCCGGCCGATACTGCAATGCTTCGGCCAGATGCTCGCGGCTGATCCCTTCGACCTGCTCCAGATCCGCCAACGTCCGCGCTACCTTCAGCAACCGGTGCGCCGAACGCAGCGAAAGGGTTAGCCGTTCACAGGCGTTTTCCAGCCAATGCTCATCGGCTGTGGATAACTTGCAGTGCCGACGAACCCCCGGCAGATCAAGGAAAGCGTTGGCGCAGCCCTGACGTTTTTGCTGTCGTTCGCGAGCCTCAGCGACCAGTGCTGCTGCGCTGGCGCTGTCCTCTCCTGGTTTCACTGCCGGATTCAACGCGGTGGCCTCCCGCGCCACGGTCAGGTGCAAGTCGATCCGATCCAGCAACGGTCCTGAGAGTTTGTTGCGATAACGCTGAACCATGTCAGGTGTGCAAGAGCACCGCCCAGTGGGTTCACCAAGATATCCACAGGGGCACGGATTCATCGCCGCCACCAACTGAAAACGCGCCGGAAACCGAACGCGATCTTTCGCCCGCGAAATCACGATATGGCCGGATTCCAGTGGCTCCCTTAAAACCTCCAGCACCTTGCGATCAAACTCTGGCAGCTCATCCAGGAACAGCACGCCATGATGAGCAAGTGTGATCTCGCCGGGTTGCGGTTTCGAGCTGCCGCCAACCAACGCCGGGCCGGAGGCAGAGTGATGGGGTTGCCTGAAGGGGCGCTGCGGCCAATGGCTCAACGGCGTGCAACTGCTGACTGACTGAATTGCCGCCACTTCCAGAGCTTCGCTTTCGCTCAGCGGTGGCAGCAATCCTGGCAGGCGGCTCGCCAGAAGCGTCTTGCCGGTACCTGGAGGCCCGCTGAACAGCAAGTTGTGCGCACCCGCCGCAGCAATCAACAGCGCCCGTTTGGCAGCTTGCTGCCCCTGTACTTCATTCAAATCGGGGTAGGGCTTGCTCGCGTGAATCAAACCATCGGAGACATACGGTTCAACCGGCGTGTGCCCGTTGAAATGGGCGACGGCTTCCAGCAGATGATCCACCGCAATCACCTTCAGTCCCGACGCGAGACAGGCCTCCTCGGCGTTCACCCGCGGCACCATCAACGAACGCCCGGCCTTGCGCGCCGCCAATGCCGCTGGCAACACCCCACGAACCGCCCGCACCGCGCCTGACAGCGCCAGTTCTCCCAGACACTCCACATCATCCAGCGTCAACGCCGGCACCTGCACACTGGCCGAAAGAATCCCCAAGGCAATCGCCAAATCGAACCGCCCGCCATCCTTGGGCAAATCCGCCGGGGCCAGATTGAGCGTGATCCGCCGTGCCGGAAATTGCAGCCCCGAATTGATGATCGCACTGCGCACCCGATCCTTGCTCTCCTTCACCGCGGCCTCGGGCAGGCCGACCATGGTCAGCGACGGCAAGCCGTTGGCCAGATGGACTTCGACGGTTACGGCGGGCGCTTCCACACCCACCTGGGCGCGGCTGTGGACGATGGCGAGAGACATGGTCGTTCCTTGAGTTGTACAGGGGGCCGCTTCCTGCGGGTTTTTCAAGGGTAGTTGGCGGGGGAGATTCTGGCGGGGCGGTTGAGGAGGCAAACCTTCACTGGATGTTGCAGGTGCTTAACCTGTAGGAGCCGGCTTGCTGGCGATGGCGACAAGTCAGTCAACATCGTTGTTGAATGATCAAACGCGATCGCCAGCAAGCCGGCTCCTGCAGTTATTCGGTTTGTGCTGGTGGGTTTAGCTTCGCTTCCATCTCAGCGACCTTGGCCTCAAGTGCCTCCAACCGTGCCCGTGTCCGCGCCAGTACGACCATCTGACTATCAAACTCTTCCCGGCTCACCAGATCCAGCTTGCTGAAGCCACTCTGCAGCAACATTTTGAACTGACTTTCGATCTCTGCTTTCGGCAGTGGGGTGTCGCCGCTGAAGAGGCGGGAGGCGGTGCCGGTCAGGGCATCGAGGAAGTCTTTGGGCGCGAGCATGGTGAATGTCCTGGAAACAATGGCGGGCAGTGTATCACGCAGTGTCTATAGTCAAATTCGCCGGCTAGGGATGCACGCTTTTCGCGCATGCAGACGGACGGCGTCGCACCGTTGTTGTGCGTAACGAGCCGGGTGTTGTTGCGAAGTGGTTACGATCAGAGGGCAAAGGCTTGAAATCAGTGAAAATTCTGGAGATGGCAAGCTTTCTGCTTAGACCCTGATGACCCATGCACTGATGCAGTCGCTGTGACGAATGCAGTGCGCCGAACGAAACGCGGGGAGTGTTTCGCAAGGAGCGGTTAGCTGGCGTCGGACGGGCAAGTAAGGCCGACGATGCGTTACAAAGCCAGGCACTGCGCTTAGACTTGAGACGGGTTTGTTTTCCTGGGGCAAGTCCACCAATTCGGGAGAGAGTTTTCATGAAGCTAGTCACTGCCATCATCAAGCCGTTCAAGTTGGACGACGTGCGCGAGTCGTTGTCCGAGATCGGCGTGCAGGGCATTACCGTTACTGAAGTCAAAGGCTTCGGTCGGCAGAAGGGTCACACCGAGCTGTATCGCGGCGCGGAGTACGTGGTCGATTTCCTGCCAAAGGTGAAGATTGATGTCGCCATTGACGACAAGGATCTCGACCGGGTTATCGAGGCGATAACCAAGGCCGCCAACACCGGCAAGATCGGTGACGGCAAGATTTTCGTGGTCAATCTGGAACAGGCGATTCGCATCCGTACCGGCGAAACCGATACCGACGCAATCTAAGCCGCCACAAACCCAACGCCCCAGGAGAAAACAATATGACTCTGCGTAAATTCGCAGGGCTAGGAGCCCTGTTGTCCCTCGTAATGCCCAGCCTGGCCATGGCGGCAGACGAAGTGGCAGCTCCAGTCCTCAACTCCGGCGACACCGCCTGGATGTTGACCTCGACAGCCCTCGTGCTGTTCATGACCATTCCCGGCCTCGCGCTGTTCTACGGCGGCATGGTTCGGTCGAAAAACATTCTTTCCGTGATGATGCAGTGCTTCGCCATTACCGGTCTGATCAGCGTCCTGTGGGTCATTTATGGCTACAGCATCGCGTTCGACACCACGGGCATGGAGCAGGGCGTCGTCAACTTCAACTCGTTCTTCGGCGGCATGGGCAAGGCGTTCCTCGCCGGTGTCACGCCAGCCAGCCTGACCGGCCCGGCAGCGCTGTTCCCTGAGGCGGTGTTCATCACCTTCCAGATGACCTTTGCCATCATCACCCCGGCGCTGATCGTCGGTGCCTTCGCCGAGCGGATGAAGTTCTCCGCGATGCTGATCTTCATGGGCATCTGGTTCACCCTGGTTTATGCACCGATCGCGCACATGGTCTGGTCCGGCAACGGCGGCCTGATGTGGGACTGGGGCGTGCTGGACTTCGCCGGCGGCACCGTGGTGCACATCAACGCCGGTGTGGCCGGTCTGATCGCCTGCCTGGTACTGGGCAAGCGTAAAGGCTTCCCGACCACGCCGATGGCGCCGCACAACCTCGGCTATACCCTGATGGGCGCGGCGATGCTGTGGGTCGGTTGGTTCGGTTTCAACGCCGGTTCCGCTGCGGCGGCCAACGGCACCGCCGGCATGGCGATGCTCGTTACACAAATCGCTACCGCTGCCGCTGCACTGGGCTGGATGTTCGCTGAGTGGGTCACCCACGGTAAGCCAAGCGCATTGGGTATTGCTTCGGGTGTGGTTGCTGGCCTGGTTGCGATTACCCCGGCGGCTGGCACCGTAGGCCCGATGGGCGCTCTGGTGATCGGTCTTGCAGCTGGTGTGGTGTGCTTCTTCTGCGCAACCACCCTGAAACGCAAACTCGGCTATGACGATTCCCTGGATGCCTTCGGCGTACACGGTATCGGCGGTATCCTCGGCGCGATCCTGACCGGTGTGTTCGCTGCACCGTCCCTGGGTGGCTTCGGCACCGTGACCGACATCGCTGCACAAGTCTGGATTCAATGCAAAGGCGTGGGCTTCACGGTGATCTACACCGCGATCGTCACCTTCATCATTCTCAAGGTGCTGGATGCCGTCATGGGGCTGCGCATCACTGAAGAAGAAGAGGCCGTCGGCATCGATCTGGCGCTTCACAACGAACGCGGCTACAACTTGTAAGTACGCGCATAAAAAATTTGCCCGGCTTGCCGGGCATTTTTTTGTCTGGAATTTGTCATCAAAGGAAGCGCTGAAAGGTTTTTTCTTACAGCTTTTACGACGTTTGCGACGAGTGTTTTTGTGCCGCCAATGGCTTACAGGATAGAAGGAATATTAGGGCCTTTGTTTTTTCCCAGAGCGCGCTAGAATGCGCCCCGAACGTGCGGAGAACTGTATGTGGCAACAGACTCTGATTACCCTGCGGGCGAGGCCCCGGGGCTTTCATCTGGTAACGGACGAGTTACTCGCCGGCCTGCCTGAACTCAAGGCGTGTCGGGTCGGTCTGTTGCATTTGTGGCTGCAGCATACCTCGGCGTCGTTGACCATCAACGAGAACGCCGATCCGGCGGTACGTCGCGACTTCGAACGATTTTTCAATCGTCTGATCCCACAAGGAACAGACGGATATGAGCATAACGACGAAGGCCTGGACGACCTCCCGGCGCACTTCAAGGCCAGCGTGCTTGGCTGTCAGCTCAGTTTGCCGATCTCGGCGGGCCGACTGGCGTTAGGGACCTGGCAAGGCGTTTATCTGGGCGAGCACCGTGATCATGGCGGTGCTCGTAAAGTCCTCGCCACCGTGCACGGTGAAGGGGCATAACCGCTGGTCAGCAGCGGTTGTTGATTTTTTTCCGGCAGCCTTCGACAGAGGGCAAAGCTGGGCTATAACTAATCTGCTTTTCGCAAGTCATGAGGTAGAACATGAGCGACGATGATCTGGAAAACGACGACCTCGAAGTAGGCGACGAAGACGAGGCCGAAGAAGGCCTGGAAGCAGCAGCGGAAGACGTTGCTGACGACGACGGCGGTGATGCGCCCGCGCCGACTGCCAAAGGCAAAGCCAAGGCAGCGGTATCGGTCGATGAGCTGCCGAGTGTCGAAGCCAAGAACAAGGAGCGCGACGCCCTGGCCAAGGCCATGGAAGAGTTCCTTGCGCGTGGTGGCAAGGTGCAGGAAGTGGAGGCCAACGTGGTCGCCGATCCGCCCAAGAAGCCGGATAACAAGTACGGTAGCCGGCCTATCTGAGGCTGCTACCTGCTTGCTGAAAAAGCCCGCCGTCGCTGCGGGCTTTTTCATGCCTCAAACAAAATCCTGCGTAACCCCTGTAGGAGCCGGCTTGCTGGCGATGGCGCCAGGTCAGGCAACATCGTTGTTGAATGATGAACCGTGATCGCCAGCAAGCCGGCTCCTACAGAGGTGATGTTGCGCTGGCATTCCAGAGCGCCAACAACGCCGGCAGTTCGGTCAGGCTGCGAATTTCCGCATCGGGCAGGCGCTCGGCTTCCCAGGTTTTTCCCGCAGGGTTGAACCAGATCGCCCGCAACCCCGCCTGCTGCGCCCCGGCAATGTCATCGCCCGGATGATCGCCGATATGCACCGCCGTCTCGGCGGTCGCACCTCCGCGTTGCAACGCCTCATGGAACAGGCGCGCATCTGGCTTGGCGACGCCGATGTCTTCCGCGCACAACGCAAACTTGAAGTAGTCCGCCAATCCCAGCCGTCGCACATCGGCATTGCCGTTGGTGACCACGCCGAGGGTGTAATGGTTGGCCAGTGCCTGGAGGGTCGGTTGCACCTCCGGGAAGATTTCCAGCTGATGCCGTGCATGCAGAAACACTTCGAAACTTTGGTCGGCCAACTCGGAAGCGACTGCGTGGGCATAGCCTGCTTCTTCCAGAGCCTGGAACAATACGCGGCGACGCAAAGCGCTGATGCGGTGCTTGAGGTTTGGCTCGATGCTCAGGATGCGTTCGCGAATGGCCCACAAATGCTCCACCGGCACCGCGCCCAAGTTGGGTGCATGTTCAGTCAGCCATTCACGCAATACGGCTTCGGCGCTGACAATCACCGGGGCGGTGTCCCACAGAGTGTCGTCGAGGTCGAAAGTGATCAGTTGGAGAGTCATGAATCATCGCCTTTAATGCGTTTGGCCCGTGGGTGAGCGCTGTCGTAGACGCTGGCCAGGTGCTGGAAGTCCAGGTGGGTGTAGATCTGGGTGGTCTTGATGTCCGAGTGGCCGAGCAATTCCTGCACCGCGCGCAGATCCTGCGAGGACTCCAGCAAGTGGCTGGCGAAGGAGTGTCGCAACATGTGTGGGTGCAGGTTTTGCCCCAGTTCGCGCTCGCCCGCTGCTTTTACCCGCAGCTGGATCGCCCGCGGGCCGAGGCGTCGACCTTGCTGGCCGACAAATACCGCGTCGTCCGCCGGGTTGGCCATGGCTCGCAATGGCAACCACAACTCCAGCGCTTCTCGAGCTTTTTTTCCTACCGGCAATAAGCGGGTTTTGCTGCCTTTGCCGAGCACTTGGACCATACCGTCCGCCAAATCAAGCTGATCGAGATTGAGCCCGGTCAGTTCCGAAAGCCGCAGGCCGGAAGAATAGAACAGCTCAAGAATCGCCTGATCCCGACGCGCGAGAAAGTCGTCTTCCACGCCACCTTCCAGCAATTGCAGGGCGCGGTCGGTGTCGAGGGTTTTCGGCAGGCGGCGTTCGCCCTTGGGCGGCGCCAGGCCGTTGGCCGGGTCGTGATCGCACAGGCCTTCGCGGTTCAGGTAGTGATAGAGCCCACGCACCGCCGACAGCAGTCGCGCCAGGCTGCGGGACGATTGACCTTGTGCATGCAGGCGAGCGATCAGGCTGCGCAGGCGCTGGATGTCCAGGGCGGCCCAACTGCCAATGTTCTGTTTGACGCACCAGCCCAGCACTTTATCGAGGTCGCGGCGGTAGGCCGACAGCGTGTGCGGCGACACCTGTCGCTCACTGCGCAGGTGTTCGCAGTAAGCGTCCAGTTGTCGTTCCATGATCAGCGAACCGAGCGCAGGGAGTTGTTGATCCGTGGCAGCACGCGGCCCATGACTTCGGCAATGTAGCTGAGGAACAGCGTGCCCACCGAGCTTTTATATTGCTGCGGATCACGGCTGGCGATAGCGAGGATGCCGTGGATGCCCTGGTGACTGATGGCGACGACGGCGGTGGAGCCGATTTGCTTGCGCTGCTCTTCGCCGAACAAGAAGTCGAGTTCATGTTCGCGCAGGCTGCCGCTGACGCTTTTGTCTTCCAGCAACAGGCCACCGATGGCCACCTGGGCGTCCGCGTGGGTCACCCAGCGGCCGACCGGCATGGCGTTGTCGCCGAGCAGGATCAGGCTGACGAAGGGCACCTGAAAGTCCTGGCGCAAACTGTCTTCGACGCACATCACCACGTCTTCCAGCGTGGCGGCGTCCATCAGTGCGAGGATCAGGCGACGGGTTTTTTCAAACAGACGATCGTTGTCGCGGGCCACGTCCATCAAGTGCGAAAGACGATGACGCAGCTCAATGTTGCGGTCGCGCAGGATGGTCATCTGCCGTTCCACCAACGACACGGTGTCGCCGCGGCGGTGGGGAATGCGCATTGCCGGCAGCAGTTCTTCGTGCTCGACGAAGAAGTCCGGATGAGCCTCCAGGTACGCGGCAATCGCCGCCGCCTCCAGGCTCTCGGACGGCGATTCGTCGGACTGTCGGGCGGGTACCTGAGGCTTATCGGTCATGGTTTTGGCTCACTCAAAGACGTACTTGTCCTTCGTATACACGGACTGCCGGGCCGGTCATCAACACCGGTTGGCCAGGGCCTGCCCATTCAATGGACAGGCGCCCGCCTGGCAGGTCGATCAACAGCGGCGAATCCATCCACCCCTGGCTGATCGCAGCGACGGCAGCGGCGCAGGCGCCGGTGCCGCAGGCCTGGGTTTCCCCGGCGCCGCGTTCCCAGACGCGCAACTGCGCGCGGCCCCGGTCGATGACCTGGAGAAAACCGACATTGACCCGTGCCGGGAAGCGCGGGTGATGTTCGATCTTCGGCCCCAGCTCATGCACCGGTGCGTTGTTGATATCGCTGACTCGCAGCACCGCATGGGGGTTGCCCATGGACACCGCGGCCAGTTCGACCGGCGTACCGTCGACGTCGACCTGATAGCTCAACGCCTGTTCAGGCGCCTGAAACGGAATATCCGCTGGCACCAGGCGCGGGGCACCCATGTTCACGCAGATCTGCCCGTCGCTGCGCACATCCAGTTCGATGATGCCGCTTTTGGTTTCGACACGGATCTGCCGTTTAGCGGTCAGGCGTTTGTCGAGCACAAAGCGGGCGAAGCAGCGCGCACCGTTGCCGCACTGTTCCACTTCCGAGCCGTCGGAGTTGAAGATCCGATAGCGGAAATCCACGTCCGGGTTGCTCGGTGCTTCGACGATCAGCAACTGGTCGAAACCGATGCCAGTGTGCCGATCGCCCCACAGCTTGGCGTGCTTGGGCAGAATGTGCGCGTGCTGGCTGACCAGGTCGAGGACCATGAAGTCATTGCCCAAGCCGTGCATCTTGGTAAAACGCAGCAGCATGGTTTTACTCCGGCAGCAGGCTTTCGCCAGCAAACAACTCGGCTACCGTTTCACGGCGACGCACTTCAAATGCCTGATCACCGTCCACCAACACTTCAGCGGCACGACCGCGGGTGTTGTAGTTGGAGCTCATGACAAAACCATAGGCGCCAGCCGAATGCACGGCCAGCAGGTCGCCTTCTTCCAGGGCCAGTTCACGATCCTTGGCCAGGAAGTCGCCGGTCTCGCAGATTGGGCCAACGATGTCGTAGGCGCGGGCAGCGGAGGTGCGCGGGCGTACGGCGGTGACATCCATCCAGGCTTGGTACAGCGCCGGGCGGATCAGGTCGTTCATGGCCGCGTCGACGATGGCAAAGTCTTTGTGTTCGGTGTGCTTGAGGTACTCGACCTGGGTCAGCAGAACGCCGGCGTTGGCGACGATAAAGCGACCCGGCTCGAACACCAGTCCCAGATCACGACCGTCGAGACGCTCGCGCACGGCCTTGATGTAGTCGGCGGCCAATGGCGGCTCTTCATCGCGATAACGCACACCCAGGCCACCACCGAGATCGATGTGGCGCAGGTAGATGCCGCAATCGCCGAGGCGGTCGACCAGGCCCAGCAGGCGATCGAGAGCGTCGATGAACGGCGGCAGGGTGGTCAGTTGCGAGCCGATGTGGCAATCGACGCCGACCACTTCCAGGTTCGGCAACTGCGCGGCGCGCACGTACACGTCTTCGGCGTCGGCGATGGCGATGCCGAACTTGTTCTCTTTGAGACCGGTGGAAATGTACGGGTGGGTGCCGGCATCGACGTCCGGGTTGACGCGCAGCGAAATCGGCGCGCGAACGCCGAGCTCGGCGGCCACCACTTGCAGGCGTTCCAGCTCGTCGGTGGATTCGACGTTGAAGCAGTGCACGCCGACTTCAAGGGCGCGACGCATGTCGTCACGGGTCTTGCCGACGCCGGAGAACACGATCTTGTCGGCGCTGCCGCCAGCGGCCAGTACGCGTTCCAGCTCGCCACGGGAGACGATGTCGAAACCGGCGCCCAGGCGCGCCAGGACATTCAGTACACCCAGGTTGGAGTTGGCCTTGACCGCGAAGCAGACCAGGTGCGGCATGCCGGCCAGCGCATCGGCGTAAGCCAGGTACTGGGCTTCGATGTGGGCGCGCGAGTAAACGTAGGTCGGTGTGCCAAAGCGCTCGGCGATGGCAGACAGGGCAACACCTTCCGCGAACAGTTCACCGTCACGGTAGTTAAAAGCGTCCATGAGGTTCCCTTATTGGTAGACGTCGTGCTTGTGTGCCTTGGACGGCTGCTTCTGCGAGGACTGGGCCTGCTCTGCAGGGTCCTGGTCTTCGTCGGGCAGGTACAACGGGCCTTTTTGACCGCAGGCCGACACAAGGCAGGCAACCGCGAGGAGCGCAGCAAGGGAAGAGATCAGGCGCTTCATGGCGAAATCCTTGAAAATGCATTAATTGCGCCGGAGTATACCGGCCACCCGGCAGCTTGCCTATGCAACGAACCGCCCGTCCGGCGGGCCTTGGCTTGATGCAGGTAAGTCGCGCGCAATCCATTGTGGTAGCGGGCTTGTGTGGCGAGGGAGCTTGCTCCCGCTCGACTGCGAAGCAGGCGCAATGCTTTCGGGGTCGCTTCGCGACCCAGCGGGAGCAAGCTCCCTCGCCACACAACCCCGCTCCCACCGGAACCGTGTTTGATGTACCTATATCGGCCCATGATCGTTATCCTTTGCAATCAGCGGGGCTCGTCCGTATCTTGCGGCGCTTGAGCCTGATCAGACACTTTTTGAGGTTGCCGTAATGAGTTTGTCCGAAGCCCGTTTCCACGATCTGGTCGATGCCACCCAGCAAACACTGGAGGACATCTTTGACGAGAGCGACCTGGATATCGATCTCGAAAGCTCGGCCGGTGTATTGACCGTCAAGTTCGAAAACGGCAGCCAGTTGATCTTCAGTCGGCAGGAGCCGCTGCGTCAGTTGTGGCTGGCGGCGGTGTCCGGTGGCTTCCACTTCGACTACGACGAAGAAAGCGAGCGCTGGATGTGCGACAAGAGCGAAGAGCAACTGGGCGAGATGCTCGAACGCATCGTCAATCAGCAGGCCGGTGTCGAACTCGATTTCGAAGGCCTGTAACGTCGTGACCCAGTCAGCACCCGTCCGCCCACCGAAGCCGCTTTACAGCAACGTCAGCCCGGCCGTCCCTTCGCCGTGCAGCGGCGTGTGCCGGCTGGATGAGCAGAAGGTCTGTCTGGGCTGCTTCCGTCATGTCGAAGACATCCGCGAATGGCGTTCGGCCGATGACGAGCGCCGTCGGGTCATCTGCGCCCAGGCCTCCAATCGCAAGGTCAACGCCAATCTTCTGTAGGAGCTGGCTTGCTAGCGATGGCGGCCAGGAGGGCGCTGTAACGTCCGGAATCCTATCGCCAGCAAGCCGGCTCCCACAGGGAGTGCGCGCTGTCTGGTGGCGGCTTGTATATTTTTTGAGCTGTGTTAGTGTCCGGATACGCCTCAACCCATCGAGGCCTTGTGAAAACCCCGCCTTTTTCTGGCGGGGTTTTGCTTTTTTCGTGCAGAAGAAAGGAGTCTGCCCTGATCATGACCGCACCTTCCATCACCCTTACCCGTCTGGACGTACAGCGTCTGGAGCGTCTGATCGACAGCCTGGATGACACGCTGCCGGGCGTTATCGCGCTGCAAACCGAGCTGGATCGCGCCGATACACTGGTCGGCCACGATGAAGTGCCCGCCGATGTCGTGACCATGAATTCCCGCGTGCACTGCCGTGAAGAAAGCAGTGGCAAGGACTATCACCTGACCCTGGTTTATCCGAAGGATGCCAACGCCGACGAAGGACGGATTTCCATCCTGGCGCCAGTGGGCAGTGCACTGCTGGGCCTGAAAGTTGGCCAGCACATCGACTGGCCGGCTCCGGGTGGCAAGACCCTGAAACTGACTTTGCTGGAAGTCGAATCGCAACCAGCCCATGGCGGCGACTTCCCAGAGTAACGAACGCTCAGACCTGCGCGAGCGCCTCGTTCAATGCGCGCTCCAGGTCGGCCTTGTAACGCAGATACAAATTGCTCGAACTCTGCCCATCACCTATCAGGCCCGACAAGTCCAGGTCGGTGATGTAGCAGCGGTAGCGCTCGGCCTCGCGGCGCTGCTCGATGATTTCCCGGGCGACCACACTGAACAGTTGGTCGCCATGTTCCAACTCTGAAAATTCCCGCTGATTGCAATACAACGTGACGTGCACCGTGCCGGGCGCCGCTTTGCCGACGATCGCCTGCACGTCGTAGAACGGCTTGTTGACCGGGTTTTGTGGTGGCGGCCTCGCGTCGACCCGACGCGCTCGGCCCGGGCCGGAAGGCAACAATTGGTAATACAGCGTCTCCAGATTCTGCGGGGAAGTCGCATCCATCGGTTGCAACGCATCGCGTCGGTACTGGATCGACTGCAGGAATCGCTGCAACGGAACCAGCAGGCTTTGCTCGTCATGCCAGGGCAAACGCTGCTGCCACAACGCGTTGAATTCATCGAGTACGTACAGATCGGCCTGGGCTTCGTTGATCCGGTAGAACACTTGAATGCAACCCGGCTGGCCCATGGGCAGAAGCATTGCCAGGTCGTGGTCTTCGAGCGCCATCGGGTCCAGGTGCAACGGGCTGTAACGAGCCTGTTCCTCACCCAGGTAATCGAATAGCGCCGGCAAGGTGGCAAGCGCAACGTGATTGACCTGGCCGGGCACCAACTCCAGCACGTGGTAATGCTGCTGGACCTGAATCAGGTAGCGGTAATTGAGTTTGCTCAGCAGCAGGTTCTGCGCAATGTCGAGGATCCCTTCGACCCGCTGGGCAATGAACTGCGCGCGGTTATGGCAGAAGCAACGCACGCGCAGTCGGGGCTGCTGCGGCCCGCTCGGCAGGTTGTTGAGGTAGTCACGCACGCAGTCGAGCAGGGCGTGTGGTCCGTCGAAGTGATTGACCAGCACTTCGTTCCAGCTATTGAGCGTGACCTGATCCAGGGTCAGCACCAGGTTTTCCCGGACGCCGGCGTAACTCAGTGAGTCGGTGCGCTCGGTGGTCATCAGGATGTTCAGGTCGCGGTGGTGCTTGAGCGGGTCGACACCGACGTTCACCAGCATCAGCACGTTGCCGGGCACGGCGGCACGCAGCAATGGTTCCTCCGCGACGGTCGGCAAGGGCAGGGGAATAGTCTGTTGCAGGCTACCGAGCAGGTTGAACAGTTCGAACTCGCTCAAGTCGCTGCTGCCGGGGTGCAAGGCGAGGCGGGTGCTGCTGTCGATCACGCCGTTGCGGTGGCACCAGGTGAGCAGTTCGAGCAGATGGCGACTGCGTTTGATCGGGGCGAAATGCTCCCACTCAAGCGCGGTCAGGCTGCCGTTGTACAAGCCCCACTGATTTTGCGTCGGCTCTTTTTTGTTCGGTGCATGGACCAGCGTCAGGGTGTCTTCGGCCAAATCCGGGGCGATGCCCGGATTGATGAACTCGACCTTGTCTGCCTTGCGCTCGAACGCCGCGTACAGGCGTCGACCCAGCACGCTGAGGTCACGCTTGTTGATCAGGCTGACGGTCTGTTCATTGCGGGCAAACTGAGTCAGGAAGCGGTAGCTGTAATTCAGTTCGTTGACCAGAGCCCGGCGCTCCGAGCTGACCTGGCGGACTTTCCATTGGCTGCGGCTGTCGAGCAGCGCCAGTTGCCGCGGGTCCCATTGCCATTCGTGGGCGAGGCGTTCAAGCAACGAGCGTTGCCAACTCTGGGTGCGGCCACTACCGACGGTGAGCTTGCGATTGACCTTCAGGTACAGCGCGCGTCGCACCAATTCCAGCCGTTCCGGCTCGTTACGGGCGATGAGGTATTCCTCGATACGCCGGTAAACCACGACGTATGGGTCCAGTTCATCGAGGTCGAGCCGATTGGCGAACACCGCTTGTTTGAAGCGCAGGCTCAGGCACTGGACCCTCGGATGTTCGCTGGCGTAAACCTCGGTCAGCAACAGCTTGAGCACCGACTTGTAAGGCGACTCGATACCCTTGAACAGCTGCCAGAGCCCGGCACCGATGAATTCGCCGGGAGGAATGTACGCCAGATTTCCCAGGTCCAGGGTTTCGTCGGTGCGGATGAAGCGCTTGGACAGCAGCGTGTGGGTGTAGCGGTCGTAATTCGCTTCCTCATAAACGGGCACCACCCACCAGATCGGCGTGCGCCCGGCGAGCCAGATCGCAGTGCGGTAGAACTCGTCCAGCAGTAGATAGTGCTGAGTGGTGCCGCAGTTTTCGGAGCTGAGTTGATTGTCGCGCTCACCCAGTACGAAGCGCGTCGGCTCGATCAGAAAGAAATGCGCCTCGGCCCCCTGGCTGGCGGCCCAGGTTTCCAGCAACTGGCACTTTTTGCGCAGTTCGGACAGCTCCTGCTCACTCAAATCGGGCGCATGACATACCCACACGTCCATGTCGCTCTGGTCGGCCTGGGCCAGTGTGCCGAGGCTGCCCATCAGGAACAGGCCGTGAATCGGGCGTGGCGGGTTGCTGCCGTGGCGCGGCTTGTAGGAAAACGAGCGGGTCAGGCGCTGGGCTTCGGCGAGGGCATTGGCGTCCGGTTCGTAGTTCGACAGTCCGGCCGGCGTGCTGCCGGAAACGTAACCCGGCAACAGCGGATGATTGACGTGGAAAAACAGCGGGAGGAGGTTCAGCACCCCTTGCTGCCGGGTCGACAATCCTTCCATGGCGCGCGCCATGCGGCCCTCGTTGAGTTTCAGGAAACGTGCGCGCAGTTGGCTGAGAACCTTGCGGTCGATTCCCTCGTCCAGATCGGGGCGGATTTCGTGGGTGCGGGTCATGTCAGCTCAAACCGGCTCGCAGGGGCTCGGAATCGGGGTTCTCGGGTATGGGGAGTGTAGCGCCTTGGTCCCGGGACTTTTAAGCTGATTTTGTTTTTCTGGCGTCAGATTTTTACCGTATGGCGACGGCCGTTGTCAGGCCGTGCCCGCGGAAATCCCGAGCCTGGGGTTTCCGTGGGCGATGCGGGGAATTCAGGCAGTTTCCTGGACGCTCAGGATGGTCAGAACGGTTTGTACATTTTGCGCAGCATCACGACCCAGGCTAGTCAGGTAGCCGCCATCGGGCTGGTCGATCAGTTCTTTTTCATGCAAGCGTTTGGCAGCGGCAATGTGTTTCGGGGCAGCGGTCTGATGAATTTTCAAACCTTCCTGGGAACTGTCCAGGTTGAAGAGTGCGAGGACTTCCAGTTCGGCAACCAACTCAGGGGTAAGCGACATAAGGACTCCAGACTTTCTAGGAATTGGACGACAGCGCCCCTAAGGTGAGCCCACTTGCCCGGCATGTCCAGTGCTCGCGACAGGGTTTTTTCGCCATGGGATGCATTCCCCGGTTGAATTCGGCGGCAGCGGGGTTGATAGAGTGTAGACCGCAAAAAAAAGATCGCAGCCTGCGGCAGCTCCTACATGAAATACGATCCCTGCAGGCGCTGCCGAAGGCTGCGATCTTTTGATCTTATTTCTTTTCCGGCGGCAATTCCGGCAACGCACGCAGTGCAGCTTCATACCATTCGGTATTGAACGCGCGGTCTTCTTCGAGGATCGCGTCGATTTCCACCGCCAAAACGTGAGCCATCAGGTTGAGGATTTCCTCGCGCTCGTAACCCACCAGTGTCAGCTTGTTGAAGGTCGCCTTGGCGGCCGGCGGGTTGTCGCTCTCAATCTGGTTTTCGATGGCCTCGATCAGCGTGTTCTCGGTGAATTCTTCTTCGTCGCTGTCGATATCTGTTGGCTCGCTCATGGCAGGCTCCTCAAGGAAAGGCGGCCAGTTTACCTGCATTCAGCGCCGTGATGCTGCTGGCAAGAACCGTCCCGGCGTTCTATAAAAGGCACTGCCAACCCCTGCACGGCCTGGAGGCTTTGTGATGCTCAAGCTTTATGGATTTTCCGTCAGCAACTACTACAACATGGTCAAGCTGGCGCTGCTGGAAAAGGGACTGCCGTTCGAAGAGGTGCCGTTTTACGCTGGCCAGGCGCCTGAAGCGCTGGTCATCAGTCCGCGCGGCAAGGTGCCGGTGCTGGGTGTCGAACAGGGTTTCATCAACGAAACCAGCGTTATTCTCGAATACATCGAGCAAAGCCAAAAAGGCACGCCGCTGCTGCCGAGCGATCCTTTCGAACGGGCGCAGGTGCTGGCGCTGGCCAAGGAAATCGAGCTGTACATCGAACTGCCGGGTCGGGCTTGCTACCCCGAAGCATTTTTCGGCATGACGCTGCCTGATGCGATCAAGGAAAAGACCAAGACCGAGCTATTGCTGGGCATTGCCTCCCTGGGCAGGCACGGCAAGTTCAGCCCTTATGTGGCGGGCGACAATTTGAGCGTGGCGGATCTGTATTTCCTGTACAGCGTGCCGCTGGCCTGTGCAGTGGCGAAAAAGCTGTTTGATATCGATCTGTTGGCCGAACTGCCGGCGGCCAAGGCGTTGCTGGAGCGTCTGGAGCAAAACCCGAACGTGCAGCGGATTGCGGCGGACAAGGAAGCGGCAATGCCGGCGTTTATGGCGATGGTCGCGTCCAAGAAGTAGTTGCGGAGGCGTCTGACGGGTGTGATCAGTACGTGTCAGGAGATTCGCAATCTCTTGTCCTACATTGCCCACACCCAAGTCGGCCAACACCTTCAGGCGATTTCGTCGTACGTGGTAATAACCAAAATCTTCCCCGGTTCTGGACAGTGTTTACCTTGAGCATCGAATCGTTTTCCGATCAGGAAACGTCGCGGTCAAGGAGACCCGGTAATGCTCAAACTTTATGGTTTTGCGGCGAGTAACTATTTCAATATGGTCAAGTTGGCACTCCTGGAAAAAGGTGTGCCTTTTGAAACCGTGCCGTTTCATGGTTGCCAGAATCCGGACATTCTCGCCGTCAGCCCCCGAGGGAAGGTTCCGGTCCTGGAGACCGAGCAGGGCTTTGTAAGCGAAACGGACGCCATCCTCGACTTCATAGAAGAGACCCAGTCAGGCAAAGCGCTATTGCCGACCGATCCGTTTGCGCGGGCAAGTGTTCGAGCACTGGCCAAAGAAATCGAGTTGTACATCGAGCTGCCGGCGCGTGTGTGTTACGTCGAAGTGTTTTTCGGCGGCAGGCCGACTCCCGAGGAGCTGAAGGCCAAGGCACAGCGGGATCTGATCAAAGGGTTTACGGCCTTGAAGCAACGTGCGCGGTTTGCGCCATATGTGGCAGGAGAGCACTTCACGCTAGCCGATTTGTATTTTCTATACAGTGTTGACCTGGCCGTAGACGTCGGAAAGCGCTTGTTCGACATCGACTTCTTGTCCGACATGCCAGGTGCCAAGGCGTTGCTGGAGCACTTGGGCGAGAATCCGAACGTGAGAATAGTCGCCGCTGACAGACAGGCGGAGGCGCCTGCTTTTCTTAAGCGGGTGCGGGCAGTGGGGAATTCGAATCGCTGAGAGGGAAAGCCCGATGGTTTTGGCCATCGGGCTTCATATTTGCTGTCGTCTTAACGGCTGGCGAGCAGCGCCTGACCGCGCGAAACGGCGGCCTTCACCTGCGCTGGCGCAGTGCCGCCGATGTGGTCACGGGCATTGACCGAACCTTCCAGGGTCAGCACGGCGAATACGTCCTGGTCGATCTGGTCGCTGAACTTGCGCAGTTCTTCCAGGCTCATTTCCGCCAGGTCCTTGCCGCTGTCCACGCCGTACTTCACCGCATGGCCAACGATTTCGTGGCAGTCACGGAACGGCAGGCCGCGACGTACCAGGTAGTCAGCCAGGTCGGTGGCAGTGGAGAAACCGCGCAGGGCCGCTTCGCGCATGATGGCGTGCTTGGGTTTGATTGCCGGGATCATGTCGGCAAAGGCACGCAGAGAATCGCGCAGGGTGTCGGCGGCGTCGAACAGCGGTTCCTTGTCTTCCTGGTTGTCCTTGTTGTAGGCCAGAGGCTGGCCTTTCATCAGGGTCAGCAGGCCCATCAAGGCACCGAACACACGGCCCGATTTGCCGCGCACCAGTTCCGGAACGTCCGGGTTTTTCTTTTGCGGCATGATCGAGCTGCCGGTGCAGAAACGGTCTGGCAGATCGATGAACTGGAATTGTGCGCTGGTCCACAGCACCAGCTCTTCGGAGAAGCGCGACAGGTGCATCATCGCGATGCTCGCGGCGGAGCAGAATTCGATGGCGAAGTCGCGATCGGACACGTTGTCCAGCGAGTTGCCGCCCACCGCATCAAAGCCCAGCAGTTGCGCGGTGTATTCACGATCGATCGGGTACGTGGTACCGGCCAGCGCGGCGCTGCCCAGTGGCATGCGGTTGGTGCGCTTGCGGCAGTCGACCAGACGCTCGTAGTCGCGGCTGAGCATTTCGAACCACGCCAGCATATGGTGCCCGAAGGTCACCGGCTGCGCGGTTTGCAAGTGAGTGAAACCCGGCATGATGCTGCCGGCTTCGCGCTCGGCCTGTTCCAGCAAGCCTTTTTGCAGGCGGGTGATTTCGCCGAGGATCAGGTCGATTTCATCGCGCAGCCACAGGCGGATGTCGGTGGCTACCTGGTCGTTGCGGCTGCGGCCGGTGTGCAGCTTTTTACCGGTCACGCCGATGCGGTCGGTCAGGCGTGCCTCGATGTTCATGTGCACGTCTTCGAGGTCGATGCGCCAGTCGAACTGGCCGGCCTCGATTTCACCCTGGATGGTCTTCAGGCCATCGATGATGCTGTCGCGCTCGGCATCGGTCAGCACGCCGACCTTGGCCAGCATGGTGGCGTGGGCGATCGAGCCCATGATGTCGTGGCGATACAGGCGCTGGTCGAAGGTGACGGAGGCGGTGAAGCGGGCGACGAAGGCGTCGACGGGTTCACTGAAGCGGCCGCCCCAGGACTGATTGGTCTTGTCAGTGCTCATGAATTCGCTCGTATCGGCTGAAAAAAGATGGCGTTGAAAGCTGCCGCGGATAATAACAGGGTTGCCAATCCTGTCGCTGGCACTGGTCGACTGGTTTTCTCATGTGGGAGCGAGCCTGCTCGCGATGGATGTTAACGATCACGCGTGCTTTTTGAATAAACCCGTGGCCCTCAGGTTCATCGCGAGCAGGCTCGCTCCAACAGTTTTCCCTATTAGTACAACGATATTTTTCATCTGAGCAATATCGTTCCGGCAACCGTCTACAGTTGGACAGTAGGATCAGCGCACTTCTCGGTGCGCGAGAGGACTATAAGAAGAGGGGGTGTTCATATTGCGTATCAGCAAACCCTGTGGCGATGTGTCGCCAAAGCGGGCCTGGGCCGCTAATCGCCCGGCAGATGAAAATTTAGCTGCCCGACCAGCGGCACTTTTTCACGCTCGCGCTAGTCTTAGCGTGGATCGCGGTGACAGACGTCACTTCCCCTGTCTACGCTATCCTTGTGCGAGACTCACGCAGGAATCCAGCGCAATATGAATGTCCTGATCGTTGATGACGACCCCCTTGCCCGCGAGCGCCTGAGCCAAATGGTTGGTGAACTCGAGGGATACAGCGTCCTGGAGCCGAGCGCCACGAACGGCGAAGAGGCGTTGGCACTGATCGACAGCCACAAACCGGATATCGTCCTGCTCGATATCCGCATGCCAGGCCTCGATGGCCTGCAAGTGGCAGCGCGACTGTGCGAACGCGAAACCCCGCCTGCAGTGGTGTTTTGCACAGGTTCCGATGAATTTGCCGTGGAAGCCTTACAGGCCAGCGCCGTAGGCTATCTGGTGAAACCTGTGAGAACTGAACATTTACATGATGCATTAAAGAAAGCCGAGCGCCCCAATCGTGTCCAACTCTCGGCTCTGACCCGACCTGCCGCAGAAAGCGGCAGTGGCCCACGCAGCCATATCAGCGCCCGAACCCGAAAGGGCATCGAGCTGATCCCGCTGGATCAGGTGGTCTATTTCATCGCCGATCACAAGTACGTGACCCTGCGCCACGAGACCGGCGAAGTGTTGCTGGATGAACCGCTCAAGGCGCTGGAAGATGAATTCGGCGACCGGTTTGTGCGCATCCACCGCAACGCTCTGGTCGCTCGCGAGCGCATCGAGCGCCTGCAACGAACGCCTCTGGGGCATTTCCAGCTGTTCCTCAAAGGCTTGAACGGTGACGCCCTGATCGTCAGCCGGCGCCATGTGGCCGGCGTTCGAAAAATGATGCAACAGCTTTAATTCGCTGCTCGCAGGCGGATTTCACACCCGATTGCCGGAGACCCGGGGCCAGGGAGGCCGAGCAGTATCTGATACAAGTCAAAGTGGATTTGGCTGAGCTGTTATTATCCGTCGTATCTATTCAGTACGGATTGATCCATGTCCTCTCGCGAAATCCGCATCGCCACCCGCAAAAGTGCTCTCGCCCTGTGGCAGGCCGAATACGTCAAAGCCCGTTTGGAGGAGGCCCACCCCGGCCTGCTCGTGACGCTGGTCCCGATGGTCAGTCGTGGCGACAAGCTGCTCGATTCGCCGCTGTCGAAAATCGGTGGCAAAGGCCTGTTCGTCAAGGAACTGGAAACCGCGCTGCTGGAAAATGAAGCCGACATCGCCGTGCATTCGATGAAAGACGTACCGATGGACTTCCCTGAAGGCCTTGGTCTGTTCTGCATCTGCGAGCGCGAAGACCCACGCGATGCATTCGTCTCCAACACTTACGCCAGCCTGGATGAGTTGCCGCAAGGCAGCATTGTCGGCACGTCGAGCCTGCGCCGTCAGGCCCAGTTGCTGACCCGTCGCCCGGACCTGGAAATCCGCTTCCTGCGCGGCAACGTCAACACTCGCCTGGCCAAGCTCGATGCCGGCGAATACGACGCCATCATCCTCGCGTCCGCCGGGTTGATTCGTCTGGGCTTTGAAGATCGCATCACCTCGGCCATCAGTGTCGACGACAGCTTGCCGGCCGGTGGCCAGGGCGCGGTGGGCATCGAATGCCGAACCGCCGACAGCGAGATTCACGCGCTGCTGGCGCCGCTGCACCACCAGGACACCGCCACCCGCGTCACCGCCGAACGTGCACTCAACAAACACCTCAATGGCGGCTGCCAAGTGCCGATCGCCTGCTACGCCGTGCTTGAAGGCGAGCAGATCTGGTTGCGTGGCCTGGTGGGCGATCCGAGTGGTGGTTTGTTGCTCAGTGCGCAGGCCCGTGCACCACGTGCCGATGCCGAAGCGCTGGGTGTGCAGGTGGCCGAAGATCTTTTGAGCCAGGGCGCCGATGACATTCTGAAGGCGGTCTATGGCGAGGCAGGTCACGAGTGACGAGCTGGCGTCTGCTGCTGACGCGTCCGGCGGATGAGTCGGCGGCGCTGAGCAGCGTTCTGGCCGAGCAGGGGATTTTCAGCAGCAGCTTGCCGCTTTTGGACATAGAGCCGATCCCCGCGACTGACACAATGCGCGGCGTGATCCGGGATCTGGCTCGTTACTGCGCAGTGATCGTGGTCAGCAAACCGGCCGCCCGGATCGCCGTCGAATTGCTCGACCAGATGTTGCCGCAAACGCCCCGTGTGAAGTGGTTCAGCGTCGGTGCGGCGACGGCGCAGATTCTCGAAGATCACCGGCTGGACACAAGCTTCCCGGCGGAAGGCGATGACAGCGAAGCCTTGCTTCAACTCCCGGCATTGCGCGAGGCTATCGCCCGACCGGATCCGCGTGTGCTGATCATGCGCGGGCAGGGCGGGCGTGAGTTGCTGGCTGAGCGTTTGCGCGAGCTAGGTGCTAGTGTCGAGTATCTGGAGTTGTACCGTCGCGAGCTGCCGCAATACCCGCCGGCAACGCTGCCTGACCGCATCAGGGCGGAACGCCTGAACGGGCTGGTGGTCAGCAGTGGACAGGGTTTTGAGCACCTGCATCAATTGGCCGGCGATGCCTGGCCGCAGTTGGCGCAGTTGCCGTTGTTTGTACCAAGCCCCAGGGTCGCCGAGCTGGCACGTGCCGCCGGGGCCCTGACAGTTGTGGATTGCCGCGGCGCCAGTGCCGCGGCTTTGCTGACGGCGTTACGGGAGCATCCCGTGGCCGTTCTCTAATGCAAAGGATGGATACGTGAGCGAAACAGCCTTGCCTAAAGATGACGTCCAGCCAGTGCTCGATGCGCCGGTTGAAACTCCACCTCCTGCCGCAGAGCAGCGCAAAGGCAATGGGCTGGCAATCGTCGCGCTGCTGCTTGGGGCTGCCGGAGTTGCCGTCGGTGGTTGGGGAGTCTGGCAGGTGCGCCACCTGCAAGCGACTAATCAACAGCAGTTGAGTCAAGTGCAGGCATTGAGTGATGAGGCGCAAAGTCTCAAGCTCAATGAACAGCGTCTGAGCGCACGCCTGGACCAGCTGCCGGCTGCCGATGTGATTGAAGAACGCAGCCGCCTGGTGGCGCAGTTGCAGGGCGATCAGCAACGCCTGAGTCAACGTCTGGAAACCGTCCTCGGCGCCAGCCGCAAGGACTGGCGTCTGGCCGAGGCCGAGCACTTGCTGCGTCTGGCCAGCCTGCGTCTTTCGGCCTTGCAGGACATCAGCAGCGCCCAGGCCCTGGTCCAGGGTGCCGACGAAATTCTCCGTGAACAGAACGATCCCGGCTCCTTTGCCGCTCGCGAACAAGTGGCGAAAACCCTGGTGGCCTTGCGCAGCACCGAGCAACCGGATCGCACCGGTCTGTTCCTGCAATTGGGTGCACTGCGAGACCGCGTGACGGGCCTGACCGAGCTGGCGCCCGAGTACAAGGACCGTGGCGAATCCTTGCTGGGCCTGACCGCCGATGGCGATGGTGCGAGTCGCTGGGCGCAATGGTGGGATCAGATTTCGCGTTACATCCGTATCGATTTCAATGCCGATAAAAATGTTCGTCCGTTGCTTGCCGGACAAAGTCTGAGCCAAGTGCGCCTCGCACTTAGCCTGGCGCTGGAGCAGGCACAATGGGCCGCGCTCAATGGGCAGGCGGCGGTTTACTCCCAAGCGTTGGATGAGGCGCGGGACGTGCTCAAGGGCAATTTCAATCCGGACAATCCGCAGAGTAAAGTGATGCTCGAGCAGGTGGCCGAATTGAGCAAACAGCCCGTCACCGTCGTCACCCCGGACCTGGCCGGCACACTGAGTGCGGTGCAGGGTTATCTGGAGCGACGTAACGTCAATGCCGAGGACTCGATCAAGCCACTGGCCAAACCTGCCGCGAATACCACGCAGGAGGCCACGCCATGAAACGCCTGTATGTGATCGTGTTCCTGGTCATCGCCGCCGCGGCCGCGCTGGGTTTGGCGATTGCCGAGCACGCCGGCTACGTGCTGATCGCCTACAAGTCCTTCCGCTACGAATCGAGCCTGTGGGCGACACTGGCGCTGATCGCCGTGCTTTGGCTGGTGATCTGGGGCATCAAGGCGTTGATCGAATTGGTGATGACGTCCAGCGGTGTGGTCAATCCCTGGTCGCGGCGCAATCGCAGCCGTCGGGTGCAGGTGGCAATCGAACACGGTCAGCTGGATCTGGCGGAAGGTCGTTGGGCCAGCGCGCAGCGTCATTTGTCTCGGGCTGCCGAAGCCGAGCATCAGCCATTGCTGTATTACCTCGGTGCCGCCCGCGCCGCGAACGAACAAGGTCATTACGAGCAAAGCGACAATCTGCTGGAGCGCGCCTTGGAGCGTCAGCCCCAGGCCGAGTTGGCGATCGCCTTGAACCACGCGCAGTTGCAGACGGATCGCGGCGATACCGAAGGCGCCCTGGCGACTCTTCAGGCAATGCACGAACGTCACCCCCATAACGCACAGACCCTGCGCCAATTGCAGCGCCTGCACCAGCAGCGCGGCGAATGGTCGGCGGTAATTCGCCTGCTACCAGAGTTGCGCAAGGATAAGGTCCTGCCACCGGCTGAACTGGCAGAGCTGGAGCGCCGTGCCTGGGGCGAGAACCTGTCACTGGCAGCGCATCAGGAAGCGGACGGAACTGTCGGCTTGCAGTCACTCAATCGCGCCTGGCAGCAACTGACTTCGAGTCAGCGTCAGGAGCCGGCACTGGTTCTCGCCTATGCCGATCAACTGCGGCAATTGGGCGCTCAAGCCGAGGCCGAAGAAGTCCTGCGCACCGCACTCAAGCGCAAGTACGACAGCCACCTGGCGCGTCTTTACGGGTTGGTGCGTGGTGCTGATCCGGCACGTCAGCTGCAACTCGCCGAAGGTTGGCTCAAGGATCATCCGGCCGATCCGAGCCTGCTGTTGACACTGGGTCGCCTGTGTCTGCAAACCAGCCTGTGGGGCAAGGCCCGGGACTACCTGGAAAGCAGCCTGCGTGTGCAGCGCAATCCGGAAGCGTGCGCCGAACTGGCACGCCTGCTGGCGCAAATGGGTGATACCGAGCGCAGCAATCAACTGTTCCAGGAAGGTCTTGGTTTGCTGGATGAGCGCTTGCTGGCGGCGCCACTGCCGGTGCCGGTTCATGCCTGAGCTGCGCAGCAACGGCTGACGAAATAACCTGTGGCCAGGGAGCTTGCTCCCGCTGGGCCGTTTTTTCAGGATAGAGGGAAGTTTGATTTCGCGACTGCTGCGCAGTCGAGCGGGAGCAAGCTCCCTCGCCACAGGCAATCTCCCTCCCCAAAAAATGTGCATTTCAATGTCGGAATTTTCCGTCCCAGACGCGTCTTCAGCAGAGTCCTACAAAGGACTACACCTGATCCTCTAGCTTCTGTCGGGAATTCCCTACACCCCTGCTGAACTGTCCCCGCCGGCCAGCCTTGAAAGGCTGTCGCGCTTTCCTCTACCGTAGCTGTCGGTCTCTTACTGTTACGGAAAAGCCATGTCTTTGGGCTGTTCACGCTCCTTGTTCTTCACGGTTTTCATTGCAGGCGCACTGGTCTTGGGCGTGTCCTATCACCTGGAGTATGCAGTCGGTCTCAAGCCATGTGGCTTGTGCCTGATGCAACGGGTTTGCCTGGCGCTGCTGACAGGAATCTGCCTGGTGGCATCGGTACATGGCCCCGGTCGCGTTGGATCTTTTTTGTATTGGTTGCTTGGCTTGGCCAGCAGCCTGGCCGGTACTGCCACGGCGTGGCGACAGGTGCTGTTGCAAAACGATCCGGTGCACCAACTAGCGTCCTGTGCGCCCAATCTGGGGGATCTGTTCGCCAGTGCGCCGTGGATGTGTGTTGTCCAGGAGATGTTCAGGGGCACCATCGATTGCGCACAGATTTCCTGGACGCTGTTCGACCTGAGCATCCCGGAGTGGAGTCTGCTGTTCTTCGTCGGGATGGTGATTCTGAGTGTTTATCAACTCTTGCGGCTTGTCTGGATCAGCTTCCAGCGACCGCTCAGCGGCGAGTCGTCGCACCAGGCCCTGGTACGCGATTAAACACTTGTATGAACTTTATCGTCTGAGTACCTTGAAGCCACCGTCGTGCGGGCATAATCTGGCCCGCACGTGTCATTGGAATTATGTTGCTCGATGACGCTCTGCCTGGCCGACTCCTGACTTCAGGATTGCGACGGGTGTAGGGCAGCATGACCCACAAGGGAAGAGAGATCGCCATGCTCGAAAGTTGTCAGAATGCTCAGGAACGTTGGGGTGGAGTACATCTGCTGATCGATCGCTGGTTGCAGGAACGTCACGAACTGGTTCGGGCTTACGATGCTCTCGGCGCCAAACCCGAGGCGCTGGGTGAAAACCGCAAGCCCTTGCAGGAGTTTTGCGGCGTGCTGGTCGACTATGTGTCTGCCGGGCATTTCGAGATCTACGAACAGCTCACCGGTGAAGCCAAGGCTTTCAATGACAAGCGTGGTCTGGAATTGGCAGAAACCATCTATCCGCGCATTGATGTCATCACCGAGAAGCTGCTCGCATTCAATGACCTGTGCGATGAAGGGAAGTGTGTAGCAGAGAAGTTCAAGGAGCTGGGCGGGCTGTTGCATGAACGCTTCGAGCTCGAAGACTGCCTGATCGAAGTGCTCCACACCGCTCACAAGGAAGAAGATCCGGTTCAGGCCTGATCCTCCGGTCCCGCAAAATCTGAAAACGGTGCGCTCTGCGCGCCGTTTTTCATTTCCGCCATTCAGCCTGCAGCGCCGCGTAATTCGACTTCAAAGACCAGAGGCGTGAAGGGTGCAATCAAGTCGCCGGCGCCCTCGGCGCCATAGGCTTGGGCTGATGGAATCACCAGTCGCCATTTTGCGCCGACAGGCATCTGCTGCAATGCACTGCGCCAGCCGCTGATCACGCTATCGAGACTGAACCACTGCGGCTGGCTGTTCTGGTCGAACACGGTACCGTCGGGCAGGCGACCGATGTACAGCACTTGAACCTTGCCGTTGGGTCCGGCTTTGGCACCGGTACCCGGCGTCAACTCTGTCAGCAAAATTCCGTCCGCCAACTCACGAACGCCGGGTTTGGTTTTTTCTGCGGCGAGAAAGCGCTGCTCGTTTTCCAGCGCCAGTTCGCTTTGCGGCGCAGGAGACTGCATCGCAATCCGGGCTTCGTGCTCGTTCAGAATCTGTTCGATCTGCTCGTCTTTCAACGCCAGTGGCTTGCCCTGATAGGCCTGTTGCAAACCTTCGACCAGCGCTTGGAGTTGCAGGTCGGGAGCCTCCTGGCGCAAGCGTTCACCAAGGCTCGCACCCAGGCTGTAAGCAAGATCGTGTGCGTCATTTCCCGGTGTTTTTTCAGCAGCGTGGGTTGCGGAAAAAATCACACACAGCGATAAAAAAAAGTAGCGCGACATGGGCACTCTCCAACCTGAGATGCGGGCGATTATGCCAGTGGGAATGCCTTCAACGGTGAACTGCTTTTGCGCAAGCGCAGAACATTTTCGCTTCGTTGCAACGCATCGCTTTCGATACTGTCAAGATGCCCTAGCGGCGGTAACAGCAGAGGTCTAGTATGAGCCGCACCCACGTCAGCCAGGAGGTAAACCATGTCGGCCACCAAGAAGCCTGTAAATACCCCGTTGCACTTACTCCAACAACTCTCGGGCAGCTTGCTCGAGCATCTGGAAACCGCTTGTTCCGAAGCCTTGGCTGATGCTGAAAAACTGCTCGCCAAACTGGAAAAGCAGCGCGGAAAAGCGCAGGAAAAATTGCATAAATCCCGCACCAAATTGCAGGACGCCGCAGCCGCCGGCAAGGCCAAGGCACAAGCCAAAGCCAAAGACGGAGTGAAGGATCTGGAAGACCTGCTTGATGCCCTGAAGGAGCGTCAGTCGGACACTCGCGGCTACATTCTGCAACTCAAGCGCGATGCTCAAGAAAGCCTGAAATTGGCCCAGGGCATCGGCCGTGTACAAGAGGCTGTCGGCAAGGCGTTGTCCCTGCGTTCGGCCAAGCCTGCTGCGGCCCCTGCGAAGAAAGCCGCAGCCAAACCTGCTGCGAAACCTGCGGCGAGAAAACCAGTCGCGGCCAGCGCTGCAAAACCGGCTGCCAGAACTGCTGCTGCCAAACCTGCTGCCAAAACAGCCGCTGCCAAAACAGCTGCCGCCAAACCGGCCGCAAGAACTGCTGCTGCGAAACCCGCCGTGGCGAAAACCGCAGCTGCCAAACCAGCCGCAAAACCAGCGACTAGAACTGCTGCTGCAAAACCTGCTGCCAAGCCGGCCGCAAAACCTGCCGCAGCTAAAACTGCTGCCAAGCCAGCTGCAAAACCAGCCGCTAAGCCAGTGGCAAAAACTGCAGCCAAACCTGCCGCAAAACCAGCTGCTAAAACTGCTGCTGCCAAGCCAGCCTCTGCTGCGAAACCTGCTGCTGCCAAGACGGCTGCCGCCAAGCCAGCCACTACCGCAAAACCTGCCGCAGCGAAACCAGCAGCCAAACCAGCCGCTGCAAAACCAGCCGCTGCAAAACCAGCTGCAAAACCAGCAACCAGGCCAGCCGTGAAAAAACCGGCCGCTGTTGCCAAGCCGACGCCGGCTCCTGCTGCCAAGCCAGCGTCGCCAGCGCCATCTGCATCGGCTGCTCCTGCGCCGACAGCAACGACCTCGACTGCTACCACTGCGCCAACGCCAGTTGCGCCGTCGAGCAACAGCACCTCCCCAACCAGCGCTTCCTAAGTGCCGGTTACCGCGACGCGCAGCTGATGCAGCGCGTCGCGGTCCAGGTGAACGGCGCCCGCCGCTACACCTTCCAGCCAGACTGAAAGATCGGTCGCGGCATCTTGCGGCCAACCCTCTGATATTCGCTCAAGTCGTAACAACAGAGTTCGCTCGGCTTCCAATTCCAGATTCTTCACCTGTTCGCGCAGCGCATTCAGATCGGCGTCCTGCGTGGCGAGGGCTTTCCATTGCATGCGCAACTCGCGCAGCGGCTGCACGACATCGGCGTCCCAAGGATCAACCACACTGCGAAGTTGCCGCAAACGTTGCTCATTGCACGCTGTTCCCCGCTGTCCCAACCAAGCTGCGCACAGCAGCAGACACACGTTGACACCCGCCGACTGCAATTGCAGACAGGCTTGTTCAACACCCGGACGGGCATAAGTCGCCAGGGAAAAGCTCCACAGGTCAGAGGACATAGTGCTACTCGCGCCAGTTGCGAGCGAAGCTGGTAGACTCCGCCGCCATTATGATTCGACTTCAGAACCTGACTTTACAGCGTGGCCCGCAACGTCTGCTAGAAGACGCCGAGCTGACGCTGCACGCCGGCCAGAAAGCCGGCCTCATCGGTGCCAACGGCGCCGGCAAATCGAGCTTGTTCGCCTTGCTTCGGGGCGAGCTGCACCCGGACTCGGGTGATTGCTTCCTGCCGGCCGACTGGCGTATCGCCCATATGCGCCAGGAGGTCGACACGCTCGAGCGCCTCGCGGTCGACTACGTGCTCGATGGCGACCTGCGCCTGCGCCAGGTGCAACGCGACCTGGCGGCAGCCGAAGCGGCCCATGACGGTGCCGCTCAGGCCCGCCTGCACTCGGAACTCGACAGCGCCGACGGTTACACCGCCGACGCCCGGGCGCGCAAGTTGTTGGCCGGCCTTGGGTTCACCAACGAGCAGATGGATCGGCAAGTAGGCGATTTCTCCGGTGGCTGGCGGATGCGTCTGAACCTGGCGCAGGCCTTGATGTGTCCATCGGACCTGTTGCTGCTCGACGAACCGACCAACCACTTGGACCTCGACGCCATCATCTGGCTGGAGGAGTGGCTTAAAAGCTATCCCGGCACCTTGATGCTGATCTCCCACGACCGGGATTTCCTTGATGCCGTGGTCGATCATGTGGCCCACGTCGATCAGCGCAAGATCACTTTGTACCGCGGTGGCTACAGCGCCTTCGAACGCGCCCGTGCCGAACGTCTGGCCCAGCAACAGCAGGCCTACGAGAAGCAGCAGGTGCAACGTGCGCACATGGAAAGCTACATCGCCCGCTTCAAGGCCCAGGCCACCAAGGCCCGCCAGGCCCAGAGCCGGATCAAGGCGCTGGAGCGCATGGAGGAGCTGACCGCAGCCCACGTCGATTCGCCGTTCGATTTCGTCTTCCGCGAATCGCAGAAGATCTCCAGCCCGCTGATCGACCTGTCTGACGCTCGCCTGGGTTACGGCGACAAAGCCGTGTTGGAGAAGGTCAAGCTGCAACTGACCCCGGGTGCGCGGATCGGTTTGCTCGGCCCGAACGGTGCCGGTAAATCGACCCTGATCAAAAACCTCGCAGGCGAGCTGTCGCCACTGTCGGGTCGGTTGACCCGTGGCGAGAACACCGTGGTTGGTTACTTCGCCCAGCATCAATTGGACTCTCTGGACTCCAAGGCCAGCCCATTGCTGCACTTGCAGCGCCTGGCACCGACTGAGCGCGAGCAGACCCTGCGCGACTTCCTCGGCGGCTTCGATTTCCGTGGTGCGCGAATCGACGAGCCAGTGCTTAATTTCTCCGGTGGTGAAAAGGCGCGTCTGGCGTTGGCCTTGATCGCGTGGGATCGGCCGAACCTGTTGCTGCTCGACGAACCAACCAACCACCTGGACCTGGAAATGCGCCTGGCACTGACCATGGCCCTACAGGAATTCAGTGGCGCGGTACTGGTGGTCTCTCACGACCGTCACCTGCTCAAAAGCACCACCGATAATTTCTACCTGGTGGCGGACGGCAAGGTCGAAGAGTTCGATGGCGACCTGGAGGACTACACCCGTTGGTTGGTGGAGTACCGCCAGCGCAACGCGCCGGTCAGCAACACACCGGTGAATCCGGACAAGACCGACAAGAAAGCCCAGCGTCAGGCCGCGGCTGCACTGCGCCAGCAACTGGCGCCGCACAAGCGCGAGGCTGACAAGCTCGAAGCCGAACTGGGCAAGCTTCACGAAAAACTGGCGAAGATCGATGCCAGCCTCGGTGATAGCGATATCTACGAACCCGCTCGCAAGAACGAATTGCGTGATTTGCTGGCCGAACAGGCCAAGCTGAAGGTGCGTGAAGCGGAGCTGGAAGAAGCCTGGATGGAAGCCCTGGAACTGCTGGAAAGCATGCAGGCGGAGCTGGAGGCGCTGTCCTGATGGACGCCTTCAAGCTGCCGTTGCCGGCGATGTGGGTCGAGCCGATTTGGCTCGGCGTGCAAATCCTGCTGATCCTGTTGGCCGGTTACATCACCCAGCGTTTCGTCGCCAAGTGCCTGACCCGTCTCGGTGAGCGCTATCCGTTTCCGCCGCAGTTGTTAATGCCGCTGCGCGGTGGTTTGCGCTGGCTGATCATGGGCAGCGCGCTGATTTTCGTGTTGGAGCGCCTCGGCGTTTCGGCCACGGTGCTCTGGACGGCGTTGTCCGGTTTTGTCGCGGTGGCGGCGGTGGCGTTCTTCGCCATGTGGAGCGTGCTCTCCAATTTGCTCTGCGCCATCCTGATTTTTACCGTCGGCCCGTTTCGTCTTGGCGATGTGGTCGAACTGGTGGACACCACCGACAAGCCTGGCGTGAAAGGCCGGGTGATCGCGATCAATCTGCTGTACACCACGTTGATCGAGGCCGAAGAGCTCGGTACGGGTAGCGCCATGGTGCAAGTGCCCAATAGCTTGTTCTTCCAGCGTTCGGTTCGGCGTTGGCGCGGGACGGATGTGTTTCCGTCGAGCGGGTTTGAGAAATAAGCCAGCTCTAGAAGCTTAAAGATCGCAGCCTGCGGCAGCTCCTACATTGGAATGCGTTCCCTGTAGGAGCTGCCGAAGGCTGCGATCTTTTGCTTTGGTTGTTAACAGTCGCCATGTCCTACAAAAAATCGGTAGTCATCGACCCAAAGCCGCATTAGCTTAGACGTCTGTCACGAGTACGAGTTGAGGTGTGCAATGGATCTTCAAACATGGCTGGCGTTTTTCGCCGCCTGCTGGGTGATCAGTCTTTCCCCCGGTGCCGGCGCCATTGCGTCGATGTCCAGCGGTCTGCAATACGGTTTCTGGCGCGGATACTGGAATGCCCTGGGCCTGCAACTGGGCCTGGCGGTGCAGATCGCGATCGTCGGCGCCGGGGTTGGCGCGATTCTCACGGCATCGGCCAGCGCTTTTTATGCGATCAAATGGTTCGGTGTGGCGTACCTGGTTTACCTGGCGATCAAGCAATGGCGTGCGCTGCCCAGCGACATGAGCGATGACGCCGCGGTGCGTCAGATTGGCAAACCGATGGCCTTGGTGTTCCGTGGCTTCCTGGTGAACATCAGCAACCCCAAGGCGTTGGTTTTCATGCTGGCGGTGCTCCCGCAGTTCATCAATCCGCACGCTCCGCTGCTTATTCAGTATGTGGTGATCGGTGTAACGATGATCTGCGTCGATCTGATTGTCATGGCGGGCTATACCGGCCTGGCGTCGAAGGTGCTGCGCTTGTTGCGTACACCCAAGCAGCAGAAACGCATGAACCGGACCTTTGCCGGCCTGTTCATTGGCGCCGCAGCGTTCATGGCAACGTTGCGCAAAGCTGCGGTATAGAGCCATCAGATAGAAAAAAGGCGACCTATTCAGGTCGCCTTTTTCGTTTAAGGCCTGATTCGGAATCCATAACAAAGCTTGAGTGAAAGTCATTGGGAGGGAACAATATGTTACTTCGTGTTTCCAATTGAGATTCATTCATGATTGCCCCGTCCCGATTCCTGGCCTGGCTGATAGCGCCGGTGTTTGCCCTGTGCAGTTTCAATCTGCTGGCCGACACGGTGGAAGGCGCACCGCAAGCTTTGCACTTACTCGACTACATCGGCGCGGACTACCCGGAAGCGGTGCAGGCAGGCAAGGTCGTCAACGAGTCCGAATACCGCGAACAGCTGGAATTCGCTCAGGCGTTGCAAGGCCTGGTGGCCGCCATGCCGGCCAAACCGGAAAAGCCAGCGCTGGAGCAGGGCATCAGTCAGCTGCGCGAGGCACTCACCGCGCGTCAGGACGGCGCGGACGTCGCCCGTCAGGCGCGGCAGCTTGGCGCGAAACTGGCCGTGGCCTATGAAGTCAGCCAGGCGCCGATCATCACCCCGGACCCGACTCGCGGCGCGCCGCTGTATGCCCAGCATTGCTCGGTTTGCCATGGCGATGCAGGCGCTGGCGACGGTCCTGCGGGCGTCGGTATGACGCCACCGCCGGCCAATCTGCGTGACAACGCGCGCCTGGATCACCTGAGTCTCTACGCCATCTACAACACCGTAGGCCTTGGCGTCGAAGGCACCGATATGCCGGCGTTCGGCGATCAACTGGATGATCGTCAGCGTTGGGACCTGGCGACCTACATTGGCAGCTTCAGCGCCGATCCGGCGACTGCCAGCGGCGAAAGGGCCTACAACATTGCCGATCTGGCCCGTCAGACCCCGGCCGAGGTGCAGGCCGCCGATGGCCCGCAAGCGGCAGCCATTTTCCGCGCACAACGGGCGCAACCGCCGCAGGTCAAGCGTGGCCCGGCGCAGTTGCTCGATTACACCGCCGCCACGTTGGACAAGAGCGTTGCGGCCTACCATGCCGGTGATCACGATCAGGCCTATGACTTGTCGGTAGCGGCCTATCTGGAAGGTTTCGAACTGGTTGAAAGCTCTCTGGACAACGTCGACGCTAACGTGCGTAAAGACACGGAAAAATCGCTGATGGCTTACCGTCAGTCGTTGCAGGACGGTTTGCCGCTGGATCAAGTTGAGCAGCGTCTGAATGACGCCAAGGCCAAGTTGAAAGCCTCCGCCGAGTTGTTGGGTAGCGATGGTTTGAGCTGGTCCCTGAGTTACATCTCCGGCTTGTTGATCCTGTTGCGCGAAGGCCTGGAAGCCATCCTGGTGCTGGCCGCCATCCTCGCGTTCTTGCGCAACACCGGCCAGCAATCGGCGGTGCGCAGCGTCAACGTCGGTTGGGGGCTGGCGCTGTTGGCCGGTCTGGCAACCTGGGCGCTGGCGGCGTATGTGATCGATGTCAGCGGCTCGCAGCGCGAATTGCTGGAAGGTGCGACGGCGTTGTTTGCCAGCGTCATGGTGTTGTGGCTCGGCGTATGGATGCACGACCGGCGTCACGCCGCGGCCTGGCAGGATTACATCAAGAGCAGCCTGGTGGGCGGTGGCGGGCGTTTCGGCTTTGCGATCCTGGCGTTCTTCTCGGTGTATCGCGAACTGTTCGAAGTGATCCTGTTCTACGAGACCCTTTGGTTGCAGGCCGGTCCTGCGGGCCATGACGCGGTGCTGGCGGGTGGTGCGACGGCCTTGGTGCTGTTGGTCGGTCTGGCCTGGGTGATCCTGCGCGGCTCGGCAAAACTGCCGCTGGCACTGTTCTTCAGCATCAATGCTGGCCTGCTGTGCGCACTCTCGGTGGTGTTCGCCGGGCATGGTGTGAAGGCGTTGCAGGAAGCGGGGATTTTCGGCACGCGGCCGGTGCCGTTCTTTGAGTTCGACTGGTTGGGGATTCATGCGGATGCGTATTCGCTGAGTGCCCAGGCGGTGGCGTTGATTGCGATCATCGTGCTGTACAGCCGTAGCCGCATGGCTGAGAAGCGGCGGGTGCAGGTTTCCTGATCGAGTGATCCTTAAAAAGATCGCGGCCTCCGGCAGCTCCTACAGGTGTAAGTTGACCCTATGTAGAAGCTGCCGAAGGCTGCGATCTTTTGCTTTAAGAGGTAAAAAAACATGCGTGTCTGGATCGATGCCGACGCTTGCCCCCGGGCGGCCAAGGATCTGGTGGTGAAGTTCGCCCTCAAGCGCCGGTTTGAAGTGGTGCTGGTGGCGGGGCAGCCACAGATCAAGCCAGGCCTGGCACTGGTGAAGTTGATCGTGGTGCCGAGCGGCCCGGATGCGGCCGACGACTACCTGGTGGAACACGCGGTCCCCGGCGAGTTGGTGATTTGCAGCGATGTGCCGCTGGCCGATCGCCTGGTGAAGAAGGGCGTCGCAGCGCTGGACCCGCGGGGCAAGGAGTTCGATGCGCAGAACATGGGCGATCGCCTGGCTGTGCGCAACCTGTTCACCGATTTGCGTGAGCAGGGGCAAATGAGCGGCGGGCCCGCGCCGTTTGGCGAGCGGGAGAAGCAGGCGTTTGCCAATGCGCTGGATCGGATTTTGACCCGCCTATCCCGTAAACCCTGAGCGAATGCAGCCTTTGTGGGGAGGGAGCTTGCTCCCGCTGGGTTGCGAAGCAACCCCAGGACCTTCCACGACAACTTTCAGAAAAGTCGCAGCAATCGTTTTTACGACTGCTGCGCAGCCGAGCGGGAGCAAGCTCCCTCGCCACCGCGAGGGATCAGGCGTCGTTTTCGTGAGTCAGTTCAAGCACACGGTCGACCAGTTTGTTGATCCCGGACGCCGCTTCGCTGATCGATTGCGCCAGCATGTAGGCCGGGGTCGTCACCAGTTTGCGTGCCTTGTCTTCGACGATGTCACCGACCGCACAATCCTTATGAGTGGCGCCCATCTTGTTCAAGGCTGCAGACGTCTCTGTGTCGTTGCCGATGGTGCAGGTCACGCCCGGCCCGTAGATCTTTGCCGCCAGCGCCGGCGAGATGCAGATCAGGCCGACCGGTTTGCCAGCCTCGGCAAAGGCTTCGGTCAATGCCAGCACATCCGGTTGTACGGTGCAGCTCGTCCCTTCGATGGCGAAGTTGGAAAGGTTCTTGGCGGATCCGAAGCCACCGGGGACGATCAACGCATCGAATTCCTCAGCGTCTGCCTCGCGGATGTCCTTGACCTCGCCACGGGCAATGCGCGCTGATTCCACCAGCACATTGCGCGACTCGGGCATTTCTTCGCCGGTCAGGTGGTTGATCACATGCAACTGCGCGATGTTCGGGGCAAAGCACTGCACCTGCGCGCCACGCTGGTCCAGACGCAACAGGGTAATCACGCTTTCGTAGATCTCGGCGCCGTCGTATACGCCACAGCCGGAAAGGATCACTGCAACTTTTTTGCTCATGGGCTTTTCTCCAGATTCATGGCGTTAAATGTCCACTAATTTGTCACTCGTTGCCATAGGGTTAATTCGCGGCTACACATAGCATCTGTCCTCAAGATTCCGATCAGGGCGCGTCATGGACTTCATTCTGTATGCGGTGCCGTTTTTCTTTGTGTTGATTGCCATCGAACTGGCGGCCGACCGCTGGCGCGGGGTGAGCAACTATCGGGTGGCGGACGCGATCAACAGCATCAGCACCGGTGTGTTGTCGACCACTACGGGCCTGCTGACCAAGGGCGTGGGCCTGGTCACTTACGCGTTTGCCCTGAAGCATCTGGCACTGTTCGAGCTTTCCGCCGAAAGCGTGTGGGTGTGGATTTTCGCCTTCGTCCTTTATGACTTCTGCTACTACTGGCTGCATCGCATGGGCCATGAACGCAACATTCTCTGGGCCGCGCATTCGGTGCATCACCAGAGCGAGGACTACAACCTCTCCACCGCCCTGCGCCAGACCAGTACCGGGTTCCTGCTGAGCTGGATCTTCTACCTGCCCATGGCCGTTGTCGGCGTGCCGCTGCTGGTGTTTGTGAGCGTCGCCGCGCTGAATCTGCTGTATCAGTTCTGGGTGCATACCCGGCACATTCCCAAACTCGGCTGGTTCGAGTGGTTCTTCGTCACGCCGTCCAATCATCGGGCTCACCATGCACAGAACGCTCTCTACATGGATCGCAACTACGGCGGGGTGTTCATTATTTGGGACCGTCTATTTGGCTCGTTCCAGGAAGAAGACGATAACGAACCGGTGATTTTCGGCGTGACCACGCCGCTGGCGAGCTGGAATCCGATTTGGGCAAACGTGCAGTTCTACGCGCAGTTGTGGGCGGACGCGCGGCGTACCGAAAGCACCTGGGACAAGCTGCGGATCTGGTTCATGCGCACCGGGTGGCGCCCGGCGGATGTGGCGGCCAAGTACCCGATGAACAAACCGGACCTGAGCCAGTTCCGCAAATTTGAAGTGCCGTTGGACGGGCGTCAGCAGCTCTACGTGGCGTTGCAGTTCTGCGTCTATATTGCGCTGGGCAGCTATTTGATGAACCTGGAGCCGAGCCTGCCGACCGCCGCCCTGGTATTGGGCTGGAGTGCGGTGGCGCTGGGTTTGTTTGTGTTGGGCGTGGCCCTGGAGAATCGCCCGTGGGCGTTAAAGCTGGAGCTGCTGCGGCTGGCGTCGAACGTGCCGCTGGTGTGGCTGGCGCCGCTGGTGGGGTTGTGGCCGGCCAGCGCGGTGGGCTGGATCGGCCTGCTCAGTTACAGCCTGCTGAGCGGTATCGGTCTCTACTGCTGCAGAAACCGCTTCACTCGACTGGCTTAGTTTCGCTGGTCTTGGCCTGTTCGGCTTTCAGGGCCTGCTCGTCGGCGTAGATCTTCTTGGCCAGGCGCGCATTCTTGAAGCGCCGGCGTAGCCACAGGCCCAGGCCCAGCACGAGGAGGGCGCCGAGGACCCACAGCTCGTACTTCTTGATGCTGCCGAGCATCCCTTCCAGCACTGCGCCAAAATGATAGGCGGCGGCCGCCAGCGCGGTGGCCCAGATCGCTGCGCCAATGCCGTTGAGCAGCAAGTAGCGACCCGGTGGATAGCCCGACAGGCCGATGGCCACCGGCATTACAGTGCGCAGCCCGTAGACGAAGCGGAAGCTCAACACCCAGATGTCCGGATGCTTGCGAATGTGTTCCAGCGCCCGGTCACCCATCATCTGCCAGCGCGGTTTACGCGCCAGCAACTTGCGCCCGTGCTTGCGTCCCAGGAAGTACCACAGCTGATCGCCGGCATAACTGCCGCAGAACGCCACGACCACCACCAGGTTGATGTCCATGTATCCACGGAACGCGAGGAAGCCTGCGAGCACCAGAATGGTTTCGCCTTCGAAGAACGTGCCGAGAAACAGGGCAAAGTAGCCGAAGTCATGCAGAAATTGTTGGAGCATTGTCTGGGTGCTGGCGAAATGAACGCGCAGCCTAACCCTTCGTACACATTCAGGAAAGTGTCCAAATGTGTCTCGACGTGAACATTTCCTACAAGGACAATGGAATGCGGCTACCTGTCGCAGCGTGCACATAAGTGTCACACGTTCGTCATAATGGCCGCTTATAACTGTTACGCTCGCACGCCAGCGGGCTCAGGAGTCTGCCGTGAGCTTTACCCCCGCCAACCGTTTGTTCCCTGCAACCCGCCTGCGCCGTAATCGTCGCGATGATTTCTCGCGTCGTCTGGTCCGTGAAAACGTACTGACTGTCGATGACCTGATCCTGCCGGTTTTTGTGCTGGACGGTGAAAACCGTCGTGAAGCGGTCGCTTCGATGCCGGGCGTCGAACGCCTGACTATCGATCTGTTGCTGGAAGAAGCGGCCAAGTGGGTCGATCTGGGAATTCCGGCGCTGGCGCTGTTCCCGGTGACGCCATCGGAACTCAAGTCGCTGGACGCCGCTGAAGCCTGGAACCCCGAAGGTATCGCCCAGCGTGCCACCCGCGCCTTGCGTGCGCAGTTCCCAGAGTTGGGTGTGATCACCGACGTCGCGCTCGACCCGTTCACCACCCACGGCCAGGACGGTATCCTCGACGAAGAAGGTTATGTGCAGAACGACATCACCGTCGACGCACTGGTCAGGCAAGCCCTGTCCCACGCCGAAGCCGGTGCTCAGGTGGTGGCTCCGTCGGACATGATGGACGGCCGCATCCAGGCGATCCGCGAGGCCCTCGAAGTGGCCGGTCACGTCAACGTGCGGATCATGGCCTACTCGGCGAAGTACGCCAGCGCCTATTACGGCCCGTTCCGCGACGCGGTCGGTTCGGCGCTGAACCTGGGCAAGGCCAACAAGGCCTCCTATCAGATGGACCCGGCCAACAGCAACGAAGCCCTGCACGAAGTGGCCGCGGACTTGTCAGAAGGCGCGGACATGGTCATGGTCAAGCCAGGCATGCCGTATCTGGACATCCTTTGCCGGGTCAAAGAAGAATTCAAAGTGCCGACTTTTGTTTATCAAGTCAGCGGCGAGTACGCCATGCACATGGCCGCGATCCAGAATGGCTGGTTGAGCGAAGGGGTTATCCTCGAATCCCTGACCGCCTTTAAACGTGCGGGCGCTGATGGCATCCTGACGTACTTTGCCGTTCGTGCCGCTCAATTGTTACGAGAGCAAAAATAGCCCTCCCAGGAACATGTGATGAATACCGAAGGACTCACTGAAGTTGCCGTAAAAGACGCTCAACCTGTGGTGGAGCAAATCGCCGAAACCCCGCCGGAGCTGGAGCCTGCTCCCCCGGCGGCGGTAACCGAGCCCGCCCCGGCGGCGCCAGCGATTGCCATTCCCGGCCTGGATGACAGCAGCCTGTACATCCACCGCGAGTTGTCGCAACTGCAGTTCAACATCCGCGTGCTGGAACAGGCGCTGGACGAGTCCTATCCGTTGCTGGAACGGCTGAAGTTCCTGCTGATCTTCTCCAGCAACCTGGACGAGTTCTTCGAAATTCGTGTCGCCGGCCTGAAGAAACAGATCACCTTCGCCCGTGAACAGGCCGGTGCCGACGGTCTGCAACCGCATCAGGCCCTGGCCCGCATCAGCGAACTGGTGCACGGTCACGTTGACCGCCAGTACGCGATCCTCAACGACATTCTGTTGCCGGAGCTGGAAAAACATCAGGTCCGCTTCATCCGTCGCCGGCACTGGACGACCAAGCTCAAGACTTGGGTCCGCCGTTATTTCCGCGACGAAATCGCCCCGATCATCACCCCGATCGGCCTCGACCCGACGCACCCGTTCCCGTTGCTGGTGAACAAGAGCCTGAACTTCATCGTCGAACTTGAAGGCATCGACGCCTTTGGTCGCGACTCCGGCCTGGCGATCATCCCGGCACCGCGCCTGCTGCCGCGGGTAATCAAGGTTCCGGAAGAGGTCGGTGGGGCTGGCGACAACTACGTGTTCCTGTCGTCGATGATCCACGCCCACGCCGATGACCTGTTCCAGGGCATGAAGGTCAAGGGCTGCTACCAGTTCCGCCTGACCCGAAACGCCGACCTGGCGCTGGACTCCGAAGACGTTGAGGACCTGGCCCGCGCCCTGCGCGGCGAGTTGTTCTCCCGTCGCTACGGTGATGCGGTGCGTCTGGAAGTGGCTGATACCTGTCCGAAACACCTGTCTGACTATCTGCTCAAGCAATTCAACCTGAGCGAGTCGGAGCTGTATCAGGTCAATGGCCCGGTCAACCTGACGCGGCTGTTCAGCATCACTGGCCTCGATAGTCAGCGCGAGCTGCAATACATGCCGTTCACGCCGCAGATCCCGAAACTGCTGCAGAACAGCGAGAACATTTTCAGCGTGGTCAGCAAGCAGGACATTCTGTTGCTGCACCCGTTCGAGTCGTTTACTCCGGTGGTTGACCTGCTGCGCCAGGCTGCCAAAGACCCGCACGTTCTGGCCGTACGCCAGACGCTGTACCGCTCGGGCGCCAACTCTGAAATCGTCGATGCACTGGTGGACGCCGCGCGTAACGGCAAGGAAGTGACCGCCGTCATCGAATTGCGTGCGCGCTTTGACGAAGAGTCCAACCTGCAACTGGCCAGCCGTCTGCAAGCGGCCGGTGCGGTGGTGATCTACGGCGTGGTCGGCTTCAAGACCCACGCCAAGATGATGCTGATCCTGCGCCGCGAGGCCGGTGAAATCGTGCGTTACGCGCACCTCGGCACCGGTAACTACCACGCCGGCAACGCCCGCCTGTACACCGACTACAGCCTGCTGACTTCCGACGACGCCTTGTGCGAAGACGTCGGCAAACTGTTTAGCCAGTTGATCGGCATGGGTAAGACGCTGCGCATGAAGAAGCTGCTGCACGCGCCGTTCACCCTGAAGAAGGGCATGCTCGACATGATTGCCCGCGAGACCCAGTTCGCCCTCGATGGCAAACCGGCGCACATCATTGCCAAGTTCAACTCGCTGACCGATCCGAAGATCATCCGTGCGTTGTACAAGGCCAGTCAGTCGGGCGTGCGCATCGACCTCGTGGTGCGCGGCATGTGCTGCCTGCGGCCGGGCATCGCCGGGGTTTCGCACAACATTCACGTGCGCTCGATCATCGGTCGTTTCCTGGAACACACTCGGGTCTTCTACTTCCTCAATGGCGGCGACGAGCAGATGTTCCTCTCCAGCGCCGACTGGATGGAGCGCAACCTCGACAAGCGCGTCGAGACTTGCTTCCCGGTGGAAGGCAAGAAGCTGATCATGCGGGTCAAGAAAGAGCTGGAGCTGTATCTCACCGATAACACCCACAGCTGGAGCCTGCAGTCGGACGGCCGTTACATCCGCAACACACCGACCGGCAACCAGAACCCGCGCAGTGCGCAGGCTACGTTGCTGGAGCGTTTGGGTAGCCCGATCCTGGCGGTGCGTTAAAAACGTCGGGCAATAAAAAATGGCGATCCCCAGGGATCGCCATTTTTGTTTCTACAGAACGATGATCCCCCTGTAGGAGCTGTCGAAGGCTGCGATCTTTTGATCTTGTTTTTAAGATCAAGATCAAAAGATCGCAGCCTGCGGCAGCTCCTGCAGGGCAGTGACTGCAGCCATCCCCGTTTCTGTGGGAGCTGGCTTGCCAGCGATGGCGATCGTCCAGTCACCGCATGAATAAGGATCGCGTTTCAGCGCACGTTCAGCACGAAATTCACGCGAGTCAGCCATTCCGCTTCGAGGGCGAAGTCGGCCTGGGTCAACTGGTTCTCTTCCAGCCATTTTTCCGGGAACAGCACGTCGAGGCTGTCGCCGTTGGCTTGCAGGACCACCTGAGGCATTTGCTGAGTGCCGCGAATGTGATGGAACAGAATCGCAAAGCGCAGCAGCACGCACAGGCGAATCAGCTTGATGCCGTCCTCACCGAAATCGGCGAACTTGTCCTTGGGAATGTTGCGGCGGTGGCCACGCACCAGCAGCGCGAGCATCAGTTGGTCTTCGCGGGAGAACCCGGCCAGGTCCGAGTGCTCGATCAGGTAGGCGCCGTGCTTGTGGTAGTGATAGTGCGCGATGTCGAGGCCCACTTCATGGACCTTGGCTGCCCAGCCAAGCCGCTCGCGCCAAACGCCGTCTTCGTCGTCCAGATCCCAATCCTTGGCCACCTGATCGAAGGCGTGCAGGGCCTTGCGTTCAACCCGCGCCGCCTGTTCCAGGTCGACGTGATAACGCTCCATCAGCGAGGTCAGCGTACGCTCGCGCACGTCTTCGTGATGGTGACGACCCAGCAGGTCGTAGAGCACGCCTTCACGCAATGCGCCTTCGCAGTGATCCATGCGTTGCAGCTCGAGGGAGTCGAAGATGGCTTCGAGAATCGCCAGGCCGGCCGGGAAAATGGCGCGACGATCCGGCTTGATGCCTTCGAAGTCGATTTTGTCGACATCGCCGAGTTTGAACAGTCTGCGCTTGAGCCAGGCCAGGCCTTCGGCGTTCACCTCACCCGCACCGTGACCGCCGGCCTTCAGGGCCAGGCCGATGGCGCGGATGGTCCCCGAGGAGCCAATGGCTTCATCCCAGGTCAGGCGGTGCAGGGCGTGTTCGATGCTCATGATCTCCAGCCGCGCCGCCGTGTACGCCTGGGCGTAGCGGGCCGGGGTGATCTTGCCGTCCTTGAAATAGCGTTGGGTGAAGCTGACGCAACCCATCTGCAGGCTTTCGCGCAGCAGCGGTTCGAAGCGCTGGCCGATGATGAACTCGGTACTGCCACCGCCGATGTCGGCCACCAGACGTTTGCCCGGGGTGTCCGCGAGGGTGTGGGACACACCGAGGTAAATCAGGCGCGCTTCTTCACGGCCGGAGATGACTTCCACCGGATGGCCGAGGATTTCTTCGGCGCGGTGGATGAATTCGTTGCGGTTACGGGCCTCACGCAGGGCGTTGGTGCCCACGATCCGCACGGCGCCGGGCGGCATACCGTTGATCAGTTGGGCGAAGCGTTTCAGGCAGTCGAGCCCGCGTTGCATGGATTCTTCGCTGAGCTTGCGCTCGTCGTCGATGCCGGCGGCGAGCTGAACCTTCTCCCCGAGACGCTCGAGAATACGGATTTCGCCGTTCTGGGCCTTGGCCACGACCATGTGAAAGCTGTTGGAGCCCAGGTCGATTGCGGCGATCAGGGACAGATTCTTGGCTTGGGATAGCGGCATGGTGTGGGGGTCTCGGTCGATAACCCTGACATCGTGCCACGATCAAACGCTGACGCCAACGCGCAGTGTTCAAAGCCTTGATCCAACACAACTCTTGTGGCGAGGGAGCTTGCTCCCGCTGGGCTGCGAAGCGGCCCTAAAGACCTACACCCCGATTTCAGCTGGAAATCGCGAGTAGAGGTTTTGCGACCGCTGCGCCGCCGAGCGGGAGCAAGCTCCGTCGCCACAGATAATTAGCCTGTTGCCTCGACGGTCCCAATGAAATTCGCCAATTCCGCCGTCTGTGGATTGGCAAACAACACTTTCGGATCGCCGACCTCATGCACCAAGCCTTGATGCATGAACACCAACTTGTCCCCAACCTCCCGGGCGAAGCGCATTTCGTGGGTGACCATGATCAGCGTCATGCCTTCCTTGGCCAGTTGCCGGACCACGCTCAGCACTTCGTTGACCAGTTCCGGGTCCAGGGCGGAGGTGATTTCATCGCACAGCAGCACTTTCGGCGACATCGCCAGGGCGCGGGCAATCGCCACTCGCTGTTGCTGCCCGCCGGACAAGCGGTCCGGGAAGGCGTCGAATTTCTCCCCGAGCCCGACCCGCTCCAGCATCTGTCGCGCCAGTTCGGCGGCTTTGGCTTTCGGGACTTTTTGCACCACTTGCGGCGCGAGCATGACGTTTTCGCCCACGGTCAGGTGCGGGAACAGGTTGAACTGCTGAAACACCATGCCGACTTTCTGCCGCAGGCTGCGCAGGTCGGCGCGGGCGGCGTCGAGGTATTCGCCGTCGACTTCGATGACGCCGTCGTTGATCGATTCCAGCCCGTTGAGGGTACGCAGCAAGGTCGATTTGCCCGAGCCGCTGCGCCCGATGATCGCCACCACCTGGCCTTCCTCGACGCTCAGGTCGATGCCTTTGAGCACATGGTGGTCGCCGTAAAATTTATGCAGAGCGGAAATTCTAAGCAGAGGCATGCAGTCTCCTTTCCAGATAGCGCGCACTGAGCGACAAGGGGTAGCAGAGCAAGAAGTAGCCGAGAGCGACGAGGCCATAGACCATGAACGGTTCGAATGTAGCGTTGGCGAGCATGCCGCCGGTCTTGGTCAGTTCGGTGAAACCGATGATCGAGGTCACGGCGGTGCCTTTGACCACTTGCACCGAAAAGCCCACGGTCGGCGCCACAGCGATGCGCAAGGCCTGCGGCAGGATCACGTAGCGCAATTGCTCCAGCGGGTTCAGCGCCAGGCTCGACGAGGCTTCCCACTGGCCATTGGGGATTGATTCGACGCAACCGCGCCAGATCTCCGCCAGGTAAGCGCTGGTGAACAGCGTCAGCGCGATCGCCGCCGCCATCCACGGTGAAATCTCGATTCCGGCCAACGCCACGCCAAAAAACACCAGAAACAGCTGCATCAAAAGCGGCGTGCCCTGGAACAGTTCGATGTAAGTCCGGGCGAAATTGCGTGGCAGGGATTTATTCGAGATGCGCATGACCATGATCAACAGGCCGATCAGCCCGCCGCCAATGAACGCCACCAGCGACAGCGCCAGCGTCCATTGCAGGCCGGTGAGCAGGTTGCGCACGATGTCCCAAAAGGTGAAATCGCTCATTGGGCACTCCTTGCAATGTAGCGGCGGCCGATCCAGTTCAGTAGTTGGCGGATCATTAGCGCCATGCACAGGTAGACCAGCGTGGTCAGGGCGTAGGTTTCAAAGGCGCGGAAGTTGCGCGATTGAATGAAGTTGGCGGCGAAGCTCAGCTCTTCGGTGGCGATCTGCGAGCAGACCGCCGAACCGAGCATGACGATGATGATCTGGCTGCTCAGGGCCGGCCAGACCTTGCTCAGTGCAGGCAGCAACACCACGTGGCGAAAGGCTTCGAAGCGCGTCATCGCCAGCGCCGCGGCGGCTTCCAGCTGACCCCGGGGGATCGCCTGGATGCCGGCACGAATGATCTCGGTGGAGTAGGCCCCCAGGTTGATCACCATCGCCAGCACGGCGGCCTGCCATTCGGAAATCTGCACGCCCAGTGACGGCAAGCCGAAGAAGATGAAGAACAACTGCACCAGGAATGGCGTGTTGCGGATCAACTCGACGTAAACGCCAAAGATGCCGGCGAACGGACGAATATTCCACGCCCGCACCAGTGCCCCAACGATGCCCAGGCCCACCCCGAGCACCGCGCCGATGGCCGTCAGCTCCAGGGTGAACAACGCACCGCGCAACAGCAGATCGGTGTTTTGCACCACCGGCAAGAAATCGAACTGATAAGCCATAACGTGTCTCCTGCGTGCCGGATCAGAGGTCGGCCGGCAGCGGTTCTTTCAGCCAGGTCATGGCGTTTTTCTCCAGGGCCCCGTCGCTCTTGGCGGTGACGAGGATCTGGTTGACCTTGTCCAGCAGTGCCGGCTCGTTCTTGTTCACACCGACGTAGACCGGCGAATCCTTGAGCTTCACTTTCAGTGCAGGCACGCGTTTCGGGCTCTTCTCGCTGATCGCCACCATCACCACGTTGCCGCTGGCGATCAGGTCGACCTGACCGGCCAGGTAGGCAGCGATGGTCGAGTTGTTGTCTTCGAAGCGCTTGATGGTCACGCCTTCAGGGGCGACTTTGGTCAGCTCGATGTCTTCGATGGCGCCACGGGTGACGCTGATGGTCTTGCCCTTGAGGTCGTCCAGGCTTTTGATGTCGGCGTCTGGCGGACCGAACACGGCGAGGTAGAACGGCGCATAGGCACGGGAGAAATCGATGACTTTTTCGCGCTCGGGGTTCTTGCCGAGGCTGGAAATCACCAGGTCGACCTTGCCGGTGGTCAGGAACGGAATGCGGTTGGTGCTGTTGACCGGGGTCAGTTCGAGTTTGACCTTGAGCTGGTCGGCCAGCAGTTTCGCGGTGTCGATGTCGAGGCCGCGCGGCTTCATGTCCGGCCCGACCGAGCCGAAGGGCGGGAAGTCCTGTGGCACGGCGACCTTGAGGACGCCGCGCTTGACCACATCCTCCAGACCGTCGGCGTGGGCGGGTGCCTGGCTCAGCATCAGGCTGGCAAACAGGGCAGCGAGGAGGGCGCTGTAACGCTGGGTCATGGCAAATCTCCGAATCGGCGAGGTGTGAATTCTGCGATTCGACAGAGCATGGGCCATGCCAACATGGGCTATTCGGGTCGGCAGGCCTCGGTTTTGCTGGCGTCTCAAGGTCTTACTGGTCTGAACAGTCAGGTGTTGTTTCGCACCTCGATAGCGCACCTGTGAAAATTCCCGAACCCCCATGGGGCACGACTTGCCGGACGCGGCGAATAGCTTTACAACTGGCCGCTCATTGGCCTGGTTCGTCTGGAAAACCATGAACTCGATCTCCCGTGCCGTACCCGAAGTGGCGCTGCAAGCCATCCGCAAACTGATTACCGAGCAGGGTTTCGGGCCGGGGGATGCGTTGCCTTCGCAACGGGACCTTGCCGTGCAATTGGGCGTCAGTCGGGCGTCATTGCGGGAGGCGTTGTCGTCGCTCAGTGCGCTGGGGGTGATCAGTATCCAACCGGGCAAAGGCGTGTTCGTGCAGGCACCGGTGGAGCTGCCGCGCGGCGATGCGGCGCCCGGCTGGCCGTTCGCGGCCCAGGCTTCGCCGCTGGATATCTTCCAGTTGCGCTATGCGCTGGAGGGGTTCGCCGCCGGATTGGCCGCCGTGACCTTGAGTACCGATGAACTCGATGCGCTGGAAGACAATGTCGCCGCGATGCGCAATGAACTGAAGTCCGGAGACTTCGATGCGGCAGCGCGCCTGGACTTCGAATTTCACCGACGCATCCTTCTTGCCAGCGGCAATCAGGCGATGCTGAGCATCCTGACTGCCAGCGCCGACATCTTCCTCGAGAGCCAGAAGCTGCCGTTCATCCGGGCAGAGCGCGCCATGGAAACCTGGCAGGAACACCGCAAAATCCTTCGGGCACTGGCCCGGCGGGCCTCCGGGGCCGCGCAGAAGGCCATGCACGAACACGTACGCAACGCTGCGCTGCGCACCGGCATTGGATTCGTCGCTCCCGCCACGGCGTGACTTGGGCTATACCCAAACTCATGGACCACCATAGCGAGACTCAATCATCTGCGGCTTCCTGAACAGGGGAAGGGCGGCTATGATGGGCCACGTTTTTTTGCTTACAACCCTGGAGAATTCCATGAGCAGCGATCTTATCAAACACGTTAGCGACGCTAGCTTCGAGGCCGACGTACTCAAGGCTGAAGGCGCTGTACTGGTCGATTACTGGGCTGAGTGGTGCGGCCCTTGCAAAATGATCGCTCCTGTTCTGGACGAAATTGCCGAGACTTACAAAGGCAAGCTGACCGTTGCCAAACTGAACATCGACGAAAACCAGGAAACCCCGGCCAAGCATGGCGTGCGTGGTATCCCGACCCTGATGCTGTTCAAGAACGGCAACGTTGAAGCGACCAAGGTCGGCGCACTGTCGAAGTCGCAGCTGGCGGCTTTCCTCGACGCCAACATCTAAGCGTCGTTGTAGCGTGTCAAAGAAAGGCCCCGCATATTGCGGGGCTTTTTCGTTATTGAGGGCTAGACGCTCCGAAACTCAGGTGTTACATTCGGCCCCGCGCTGGTTTCTCCAGTGCCCCCTGCTAGCCGTCGCCGACGCTCTCCTTTTCGAATAAGTACGCGATCCTGTCGCCTTCTCCGCGGCGCGGCCTCATTAAGCCAAAAGCTTAATTTCCCCCCTCCATAAATGATTACGTCATTCCTATATGAATCTGACTGAACTCAAGCAAAAGCCGATTACCGAACTGCTCGAATTGGCCGAACAGATGGGCATAGAAAATATGGCCCGTTCGCGCAAGCAGGACGTGATTTTCTCCCTGCTGAAAAAGCACGCGAAAAGCGGCGAGGAAATCTCCGGTGATGGCGTGCTGGAGATTCTCCAGGACGGCTTCGGCTTCCTCCGCTCTGCAGACGCCTCCTATCTCGCCGGCCCAGACGATATCTACGTCTCGCCGAGCCAGATCCGTCGCTTCAACTTGCGCACCGGTGACACCATCGTTGGCAAGATCCGCCCTCCGAAGGAAGGCGAGCGTTATTTCGCGCTGCTCAAGGTCGACACGATCAACTTCGACCGTCCGGAAAACGCGAAAAACAAGATTCTCTTCGAGAACCTGACCCCGCTGTTCCCGACTGTGCGCATGAAGATGGAAGCCGGTAACGGTTCCACTGAAGACTTGACCGGTCGTGTCATCGACCTGTGCGCCCCGATCGGCAAAGGCCAGCGTGGTCTGATCGTTGCACCGCCGAAAGCCGGTAAAACAATCATGCTGCAGAACATCGCGGCAAACATCGCTCGTAACAATCCTGAAGTTCATCTGATCGTACTGCTGATCGACGAACGTCCGGAAGAAGTAACCGAAATGCAGCGCACCGTGCGCGGCGAAGTGGTTGCCTCGACGTTCGACGAGCCGCCAACCCGCCACGTGCAGGTTGCCGAAATGGTGATCGAGAAGGCCAAGCGCCTGGTCGAACACAAGAAGGACGTGGTGATCCTGCTCGACTCCATCACCCGTCTGGCCCGTGCCTACAACACCGTGATCCCGAGCTCCGGCAAAGTGCTCACCGGTGGTGTCGATGCCCACGCCCTGGAGAAACCGAAGCGTTTCTTCGGCGCCGCGCGGAACATCGAAGAAGGCGGCTCGCTGACCATCATCGCCACCGCGCTGGTTGAAACTGGCTCGAAGATGGACGAAGTGATCTACGAGGAATTCAAAGGCACCGGCAACATGGAGCTGCCTCTGGATCGCCGTATCGCTGAAAAACGCGTGTTCCCGGCCATCAACATCAACCGTTCCGGTACTCGCCGTGAAGAGTTGCTGACCGCTGACGACGAGTTGCAGCGCATGTGGATTCTGCGCAAGCTGCTGCACCCGATGGACGAAGTCGCTGCCATCGAGTTCCTGGTCGACAAGCTGAAAACGACCAAGACCAACGATGAGTTCTTCCTGTCGATGAAACGCAAGTAAGTCGAACAGGCCAAGAAGCCGGGGAAACCCGGCTTTTTGCTATCTGATTTTTGATCAAGCGGCAGTTCGTGGTTCTGAACCGAAGGGTTCGGCGCTAAACTGCCTGCCCCGAACGCCACGGCCAACACGAGGCTTACGCATGCAGTATCGCGACTTGCGCGACTTTATCAGCGGCCTGGAACAGCGCGGCGAACTCAAGCGCATCCAGGTTCCGGTGTCCCCAGTGCTCGAAATGACCGAGGTCTGCGACCGCACCTTGCGCGCCAAGGGCCCGGCCCTGCTTTTCGAAAAGCCCACGGGTTTTGACATTCCCGTGCTCGGCAACCTGTTCGGCACCCCCGAGCGCGTAGCGTTGGGCATGGGCGCCGAAGCGGTCAGCGAGTTGCGCGAGATCGGCAAGCTGCTGGCATTCCTCAAGGAGCCCGAGCCGCCGAAGGGTCTGAAAGACGCCTGGTCCAAGCTGCCGATTTTCCGCAAGATCATCTCGATGGCGCCAAAAGTCGTCAAAGACGCGATCTGCCAGGAAGTGGTCATCGAAGGTGACGACGTCGATCTCTCGACGCTGCCGGTGCAGACCTGCTGGCCGGGCGACGTTGCGCCGCTGATCACCTGGGGCCTCACGGTCACCAAAGGTCCGAACAAGGATCGGCAGAATCTCGGCATCTACCGTCAGCAAGTGATTGGCCGCAATAAAGTCATCATGCGCTGGCTGAGCCACCGTGGCGGCGCACTGGATTACCGCGAGTGGTGCGAGAAGCATCCGGGCCAGCCGTTCCCGGTGGCCGTGGCGCTGGGTGCTGACCCGGCGACCATCCTTGGCGCCGTGACCCCGGTGCCCGACAGCCTCTCCGAATACGCCTTCGCAGGTCTCTTGCGCGGTAACCGCACCGAGTTGGTGAAGTGCCGGGGCAACGACCTGCAAGTGCCGGCCACCGCCGAAATCATCCTCGAAGGCGTGATCCATCCGGGCGAAATGGCCGATGAAGGCCCGTACGGCGACCACACCGGTTACTACAACGAAGTCGACAGCTTTCCGGTGTTCACCGTCGAGCGCATCACCCACCGGATCAAACCGATTTACCACAGCACCTACACCGGCCGTCCGCCGGATGAGCCGGCTATTCTCGGCGTGGCGCTGAACGAAGTGTTCGTGCCGATTCTGCAGAAGCAGTTCCCGGAGATCACCGACTTCTACCTGCCGCCCGAAGGCTGCTCGTACCGCATGGCCGTCGTGACCATGAAGAAGTCGTATCCGGGTCATGCCAAGCGGGTAATGCTCGGTGTCTGGTCGTTTTTGCGACAGTTCATGTACACCAAGTTCGTTATCGTCACTGACGACGATATCAACGCACGTGACTGGAACGATGTGATTTGGGCCATCACCACGCGCATGGACCCCAAGCGCGACACGGTGATGATCGAAAACACACCGATCGATTACCTCGACTTCGCCTCGCCGGTGTCCGGCCTGGGCTCGAAGATGGGGCTCGATGCCACGCATAAATGGCCGGGCGAAACCACGCGCGAGTGGGGCCGGGTAATCGTCAAGGATGATGCTGTGACCCAGCGGATCGATGCCATCTGGAATCAGTTAGGAATAGATTGATGCGTGTAACCTTGCAGCCCTCCGGCGCGGTGCTGGATATTTTGCCCGGCGAGCGGATTCTCGATGGCGCACGCCGTCTGGGCTATGAATGCCCGCAAAGCTGTCGCAACGGCAACTGCCACGTGTGTGCCGCGTTGCTGGTGGAAGGGCGCGTCGAGCAGGCGGGCAATGTGCGTGACCATGGCGAGTTCTACACTTGCATAGCAGAGCCGCTGGAAGACTGCATCGTGCTGTGGGATGGCGTGCTCGCGCTGGGAGAATTGCCGGTGCGCAGTCTGTCGTGTCAGGTCACCAGCTGCACCGACGTCGGCGGTGATACCTGGCGGGTGCGACTGCGGGCGCCGGCCGGCAAGCCACCGCGTTATCACGCCGGTCAGTACCTGATGATTCATCGGGACAACGGCGACAAGTCGTCCTTTTCCCTGGCCTCGGCGCCGTCCTCCGGGCGTGATCTGGAAATCCATGTGCTGGCGCGCGAAGCCAGTGCACTGAACCTGATCGAACAGCTGCAACGCGACACGATGGTGCGCATCGACATGCCGTTCGGTGATACGCACCTGGCCGAGTTGCCCGACGGTCCGTTGGTGTTGATCGCTGCGGGCACTGGCATGGGCCAGGTCCATGGCCTGATCGAGCATTGCCGCGCCACGGGCTTCAAACATCCGGTGCACCTGTACTGGGGCGTGCGTCGCCCTGAAGACTTTTATGAAATCGAACATTGGGACGAGTGGCTGAAGCTGCCCAACCTGTTCCTGCATAAAGTCGTCAGCGATCAATGCGGTTGGCAGGGGCGCTGCGGCATGTTGCATGAAGCCGTTTGCGAAGACTTTCCCGATCTCAAGACCTTGCACGTGTACGCCAGTGGTTCACCGGCCATGGTCTACGGCACGCTGGATGCGCTGGTCGAGGCCGGGATGGACGCCCATCAAATGCGCGCCGACGTATTTGCCTACGCCCCACGCTCCTGAACCTCGCTCTCGTGCTGCGATCCTGATGCTGTTCTCCACTGTAGGAGCGAGCCTGCTCGCGATGAACCTGAGAGCACCGCGGGGTATCAGGTTTCCATCGTAATCGTTTACGACCATCGCGAGCAGGGCTCGCTCCTACAGGTTATAACTCTCTATATAGCCTATCGGTATTTATAAAATCATATAAATGCCGGTAGGTTATATTCCAATCAGGCAATTAATTAAGAACTGTGCCATGGCACTTAAATTGCCTTAAAACATATGTGCCTTATTGTTACAGCGGTGCGTTCTATTAAGTAATTCTTCACCCGCGGGGAGCTGAACGCTAATCGCCATGAGCGCCATTGAATCGTCCATTTTGAATCTGGCTTACCCTCCGCGGCTCGATCTGGGGCCGCAGCTCACGCACGAACAATTACTCAGCTCAATGCAATCGACCATGGCGCGCCACAAGGGTGGGCCGGTGTGGTTGTTTGCTTACGGCTCACTGATCTGGCGTCCCGAGTGCACGGCGGTTGAACGGGTTCGCGGGCGGGTGCATGGCTACCATCGCGGTTTATATCTGTGGTCCCACGAACATCGCGGCACGCCGGAAATGCCCGGTCTGGTCTTCGGTCTGGATCGCGGCGGTTCATGCAGCGGGTTTGCCTACCGCTTGCCGGAAGAGCAACTGGACGCTTCGCTGTATGCGCTCTGGAAAAGGGAAATGCCATTCCCGTCCTATCGCCCGCACTGGCTCAACTGCCGACTTGAAGACGGCAGCCAGGTTCAGGCGCTGGGGTTTGTTCTGGAGCGGCATCTGCCCAGCTATGCCGGCAACCTGCCGGACCACGTGCTGAGCCACGTGTTCGAAAACGCTTGCGGGCGCTACGGCACGACTCGCGATTATGTCGAACAGACCGCCCACGCCTTGCGTAGCCATGCCATGCCAGACCGGAATCTGGAGGCGCGGCTCAAGCGCTGCAAATCAAAGGTCGAGCAAACGAGTGCTCCGCTTGTCTGAAGTGAGCGTAGGAAATGTTCACCCCATCGTTTTAATGCGCCTGAATTGTCCGAATTAAGGCGGGACTTTGGGAAATGTCCTGCGCTTTTCCCGGAAGCCATGACCTTCAGCTCCAAGCCTTCGATCTTTACCCTTTGTCCCTGCTGCCAGACATGGCATTTCAGGTGCGAAGGGGAGGGTTTATGCGGTGGTTTGTGTTGATGCTCATGCTGGCGATATCTGGTGAAATCCGGGCCGGGGAGGTTTTCCTGATACCGGAGAACAATCCCAAACCCATTTACCCGCCGGCACTGCAACGGGCCGGGATCATCGGTGATGTGCGGGTCAAATTTACAGTCAGTGCCGATGGTTCGGTGAGCAAGGTGAGCATTCTGCAAAGCGATCATCCTGACCTGGCGGAGGCGACCAGGGTTGCGATAGATCAATGGCGGTTCAAGCCATGGACGGTCGAAGGTGAGAAACCCGCCGAGCAAGAAGTGATTGCGCCGATGGTTTTTGGATACGATTGGTCGCTGCCTATTCACCTCAATAAATGGCTCAAGGAATTGAAATGTCGGGATCTCAACGAGATCACCGTTCGTACCCCGGAACTCGCTTGGGTAGACACTCCCGCGTTCCACTACACGCGTGCTTATCTGTCGAACGCGTTTTCTGTGACAACGCTGACCGATGAACGACGTCTGGCGTTGATAGCCAAGCTGAACAGAAAGGTGCCGATCATCGTCAGGGAGTGTCTGAATAACCCTGTTTCCAGGTACGTGAGGTATTTGCCGCAGGATATTCGGAAGTTGCTCTAGTCATATAAGCGAAAAGGCCAGAACAACCTTGTCAGTTGTTCTGGCCTTTTTTGTCATGCACAGATTCAGCGAACCTGAACCACCACTTTCCCGACGGCCTTACGCTGCCCCAGATCATTGATCGCCTGCGCCGCATTGCTCAGCGGGTACACCTGTGACACCAGTGGCTTCAGCTTGCCTTCGGCAAACCAGGCAAACAGTTGCTGGAAGTTCGCGGCGTTGTCTTGAGGTTGGCGTTGGGCAAACGAGCCCCAGAACACGCCGAGCACCGCTGCACCCTTGAGCAGCGCCAAATTCACTGGCAGCTCCGGGATGCGGCCGCTGGCGAAGCCGACCACCAGCAAGCGACCGTTCCAGGCGATGGCGCGGATGGCCTGGTCGAACAGGTCACCGCCCACCGGGTCGTAGATCACGTCGGCGCCCTGGCCGTCGGTCAGGCGTTTGATTTCGTCCTTGAGGCTGGTTTCGCTGTAGTTGATCAGTTCATCGGCACCTGCGGCCTTGGCCACGGCGAGTTTTTCGGCGCTGCTGGCGGCAGCGATGACGCGGGCGCCCATGGCTTTGCCGATTTCCACTGCTGCCAGGCCGACGCCGCCAGACGCGCCGAGCACCAGCAGGGTTTCGCCCGGTTGCAGGTTGCCGCGTTGCTTGAGCGCATGCATCGAGGTGCCGTAGGTCATGCTGAAGGCGGCGGCGGTGTTGAAGTCCATGGAGGGTGGAATGGGCAACACGTTGTAACCCGGTACGGCGACCTGTTCGGCAAAGCTGCCCCAGCCGGTAAGGGCCATGACACGGTCCCCGACTTTCAGGTGACTGACCTTCTCGCCCACCGCGCTGACAACACCAGACGCTTCGCCACCCGGGGAAAACGGGAAGGGTGGTTTGAACTGATACTTGCCTTCGATGATCAGCGTGTCCGGGAAATTCACCCCGGCGGCGTGCACGTCCAGCAGGATTTCGTTCTTCTTCGCGACAGGACTGGCGACGTCTTCCAGCACCAGCGATTCGGCAGGGCCGAAGGCTTTGCACAGCACGGCTTTCATCAGGGCTATTCCTTTGGGAGTGATGGCCGATAAGTGTAGGTGTGTGAGTCGATGGGTCAACGAGCATGCCCGACCCTGATAGTCAGCCATAAGCTTGTGCTTGAGCGGCGGGTCGTTATGCTAGGCCGCAAACCGGATAAGGAGCGAATTGTGAAAGCGTGGATCATGTTGATGCTGGCCCTGTCCCTGCCTGTGGCAGCGGTGGCCGAAGAGGCCAAGGAAGATGCGGCGCCGAAGGTCAATTACATAACCCTGAGCCCGCCATTCGTGGGCAACTATGGGCTGGACGGCACGCCGAAGCTCAAGGTCTACAAGGCTGATGTGGCGTTGCGGGTGACCGGTGATGAGGCGACCAAAGCAGTGAAAGCCAACGAACCGTTGATTCGCAATCAACTGGTGGCGTTGTTTGCCCAGCAGACCACCGAAACGATGAACAACGTCGAAGCCAAGGAAAAACTGCGTCAGGAAGCGTTAAAGCAAACCCAGCAAGTCATGAACGACGAAACCGGCAAGCCGGTGGTTGAGGATCTGTTGTTCAACAACCTGATCATTCAATAAGACTTACTTTGTCTGATTGAAAATCAAAAGATCGCAGCCTTCGGCAGCTCCTACAAGGTAACGCGTACTCCTGTAGGAGCTGCCGAAGGCTGCGATCTTTTGGCGTTTCAACGCAAAGCTTTAACCGCCGCCCACTGCTCAGCCGTCACCGGCATCACCGACAGCCGCGAGCCCTTCTGCACCAGAGGCATCTCAGCCAACGCCGTCTGCTGCTTGAGATAATCCAGCTTCAATATCCTGGGAAACGTCTCGACGTGCTCGACATCGATCGCGCTCCAGGCATTTTTCTCTGCAGTGGCCTTTGGATCGAAGTAATGGCTCTCGGGCTCCAGCGCCGTCGGATCCGGGTAAGCCGCCTCGACAATCTTGCCGATCCCGGCAATCCCCGGCTCGGGGCAGCTGGAGTGGTAGAAAAAGAACTCGTCTCCTACCGCCATCGCCCGCAGAAAATTACGCGCCTGATAGTTGCGAACCCCGTCCCAGCGCGCTCGGCCGAGCTTCTCCAGGCCTTTGATCGAGAGTTCGTCGGGCTCGGATTTCATCAGCCAATAAGCCATGTTTTTTGCTCCTTGCGAGGTCAGTGGGCAGGTTGTCGGGCAATTTTATGACAAACCGACAGTCGGTTGACGCCAGCATTTGCGCAGCGGTTCACGTTGCCGCAAAATGCCGGCCTTTAGAGCTTGACGCTGCTGCACGGCCTACAAAACGGAAACCGCTGCTGTCATCGTGTTGATGTGCCTTTGGGGGGCAATCGATGAAACGCAAACCGGATTTACTATGGATTTTGGTCATTTTGTTCGGCCTCGGCGTCGTAACCACTGGCTATGCCCAAAGCCTGTGGGCCAACAAGCCCGATGCACCGGTCGAAGTGGCACAGTTGCAACAGCAGTCGACCGCGTTCAAGCGCTGAGCCTTTCTTTCCGACGCCGCTGATTCCAGTGGCGTCTAGCCTGCGTAATACCAGGCCTTGTCCGTCACCGTTCCTTGCAACGGTACATCCCAGCTCGCTTGAGCCAATCGTTCCACCTTCTGACATTCATGGGCCAGCCCCAGCAACGTCGGCTTGCGCCAGTCATTACGGCGCGCCAGATAAGCCAGACTGCGATCATAAAAGCCGCCACCCATGCCCAGGCGCCCGCCAACATCGTCAAACCCTACCAACGGCAGCAGCACAAGATCCAGCGCCCAGACTTTACGTTGCCGGGCGAGGTTGTGCCGGGGTTCGAGAATGCGGAAGCGATTGGGTTTGAGTTTCTCGCCGGGACGAATCCGCTGGAACACCATTTTGGTTCGCGGCCAGGCGCTCAATACCGGCAGATAGGTGGCCTTGCCGCGACGTTGAGCGGCACGCAGCAACAGGCGCGGGTCGATTTCACCGTCGGTCGGCAAATAAAGAGAAATGTGTTTTGCGCGGCGAAACAGCGGTTGCTGGGCCAATTGCTTGTACAACCCGCGAGCAGCCTGGCGCTGTTGGCTGGGTGTCAGTGCGCGGCGGGCCTTGCGCAGCATGCGTCGAAGTTGCGGGCGAGGGAGCAGCGCAGGTTCGGTCATGGATTCGGGCTTCGGCAGGACAGGTACGGAAAGCGTATCTGTAAAAAAGCGGATCTGTAAAAACGCCGATGCCGGTATTTAAACCGGCATCGGACTGGAATCAGGCTCCCCGGATGTACCGCTGTCGACTTAGCCCTTGAACCCGAAAGTTCAAGGTGGAAGATGCAGTAGGCTTTAAGGCTTTCCGTCTAGCGGACATGCACACCAGCCCAACGTGCAACCTCCAGGGTATAGCAAATCGGCTCAGGGACATCGCCAACTGGCAAGCACCCCAGGGAGTGATGCGAGTATAACGCAAGCGGTGGCGCGAATCAGCCTTTGGTGACGTCCGGATCGGTCGCGAGCACCAGATCGACGCGATCCAGCAGGTCGCGTACCTGCTCGCGGGTCGAACCGCTGGCCTGAATATCCGGGCGTTCTTCCTTGTGTAGCAGGTCGTGGGTAATGTTCAGCGCGGCCATCACGGCGATGCGATCGGCGCCGATGACTTTGCCGCTGCTGCGGATTTCGCGCATCTTGCCGTCCAGGTAACGGGCGGCGCTCACCAGGTTGCTGCGTTCTTCCTGGGGGCAGATGATCGAATATTCTTTGTCGAGGATCTGCACGGTGACGCTATTGCTTGAACTCATGAGTCTTGCTCCAGGGCCTTGAGGCGCGAAATCATCGATTCGACCTTACGCCGGGCGATTTCGTTTTTTTCAATGAGGTGAGCGCGTTCCTCGCGCCAGGTCTTTTCCTGAGCTAGTAAGAGTCCGTTTTGGCTCTTAAGTTGCTCGACTCGGCTAATCAGCAATTCGAGTCTGGCCATCAGCGCTTGCAGGTCGGTGTCTTCCATTGTCTTCACTGTCTGATGGGGTTGGACTGTAGGAGCGAGCCTGCTCGTGATGAGCCTGAGAACGCCGCGGGGTGTCAGGTACCCGGCGTTATCGTCGACGACCATCGCGAGCAGGCTCGCTCCTACAGGGCAGTCGTTGTAGGATACAAGGCCTTCATTCTAGACATAGCGCCGTCTGGCGCCTAGCTGCCCATGCCCATTCAGAATTCCCCGTACCAAGCCTTCGCCACCCTGCTGACGTCCAGCGGTCATAACGTCTCGCCTGCCGAACTGCACGGCCTGCTGCTCGGCCGCAGCTGCGCCGGCGCCGGTTTCGACGCCGAGGGTTGGCTGATTGATGCCGCCGAACTGCTCGAAAGCGAGCCGCAGGACAACGTCCGCAACGCCCTGATCGGCCTGCAAGAGATGGTCAAGGGCGAGCTCACTGGCGACGACGTCACCGTCGTGCTGCTGTTGCCAACCGACGATGCCCCGCTGGCCGAACGTGCCGCTGCACTGGGCGAGTGGTGCCAGGGCTTCCTCAGCGGTTTCGGCCTGAACTGCCGCGACAGCAGCGCCCTCAGCGCCGAAGCTACCGAGGTGCTGCAGGATTTGGCGGCCATTTCCCAGGTGCAAGACGCACTGGAAGAGTCCGACGACGGCGAAAGCGACTATATGGAAGTCATGGAATACCTGCGCGTCGCGCCGCTGTTGCTGTTCTCCGAAACCAAGAAGCCGGACGCGCCGGCTGCCGCCAAACCGTCGCTGCACTGATCAATGCCAGGGGAACGCCATCTGCCCATGATTCATATCCCTAAATCGGAATACAGCCGTCGCCGCAAGGCCTTGATGGCGCAGATGGAACCCAACAGCATTGCTATCCTGCCCGCCGCCGCGGTGGCTATCCGCAATCGCGACGTCGAGCACGTTTACCGTCAGGACAGCGACTTCCAGTACCTCAGCGGTTTTCCCGAACCTCAGGCCGTACTGGTCCTGATCCCGGGGCGTTTGCATGGCGAATACATCCTGTTCTGCCGTGAGCGCAACGCTGAGCGAGAGTTGTGGGACGGCCTGCGCGCCGGGCAGGAAGGCGCAATCCGCGACTTCGGCGCCGACGACGCTTTTCCTATCACTGATATAGACGACATCCTGCCGGGCCTGATCGAAGGTCGCGACAGGGTGTATTCGGCCATGGGCAGCAACCCCGAATTCGACCGGCACCTGATGGAATGGATCAATGTGATCCGCTCCAAAGCCAATCTCGGCGCCCAGCCGCCGAACGAATACGTTGCCCTGGATCATCTGCTTCACGACATGCGCCTGTATAAATCGGCGGCAGAAGTGAAGGTGATGCGCGAAGCCGCACGGATTTCCGCCCAGGCGCATGTGCGGGCGATGCAGGCTAGCCGTGTCGGGTTGTATGAGTTCAGCCTGGAAGCCGAGCTCGATTACGAGTTCCGCAAGGGCGGGGCGAAGATGCCCGCCTACGGTTCGATTGTCGCGGCGGGGCGTAACAGCTGCATCCTGCATTATCAGCAGAATGACGCGGCACTCAAGGACGGCGACCTGGTGTTGATCGACGCCGGTTGTGAGATCGACTGCTACGCCAGCGACATCACTCGCACCTGGCCGGTCAACGGCAAGTATTCCACGGAACAGAAGGCGATCTACGAGTTGGTGCTGGCCGCCCAGGAAGCTGCGTTTGCCGAGATTGCCCCGAACAAGCATTGGAATCAGGCGCACGAAGCCACGGTCCGGGTGATTACCTCCGGCCTCGTCGACTTGGGACTGTTGCAGGGCGACGTTGACGAATTGATCGCGAGCGAAGCCTACAAAGCGTTTTACATGCACCGCGCCGGCCACTGGCTGGGCATGGATGTGCATGACGTCGGCGAATACAAGGTCGGCGGTGAATGGCGCGTGCTGGAAGTCGGCATGGCGCTGACGGTGGAGCCGGGGATTTACATCGCTCCGGACAATCAGAGCGTGGCTAAGAAATGGCGCGGCATTGGCGTGCGCATCGAGGACGATGTAGTGGTCACCAAAACCGGCTGTGAAATCCTGACCAAAGGCGTACCGAAAACCGTCGCCGAAATCGAGGCGCTGATGGCGCACGCACGGACACAAGCGGCATGAGTCGAGTCAATCTGGCGATTATCGGTGGCGGCCTGGTCGGCGCCAGCCTGGCGTTGGCCTTGCAGGCCGGGGCCAAGGCCCGTGGCTGGAAGATCGTACTGATCGAGCCGTTCGCTCCCGGCGATACCTATCAACCGAGCTATGACGCGCGTTCCACGGCGCTATCTTTCGGTGCGCGGCAGATTTATCAGCGCCTGGGCGTCTGGCAGGAAATCTCCCGCCGCGCCGAGCCCATCAAACAGATTCACGTCTCTGACCGTGGGCGTTTTTCCACGGCGCGGCTGTCGGCAATGGAAGAAGGCGTTCCGGCACTGGGTTACGTGGTGGAGAACGCCTGGCTCGGCCAATGCCTGTGGCAAGGCCTGGACAAGGACGTGATCAGCTGGCGTTGCCCGGCGGAAGTCACGCGCATGGAACCGCTCACCGACGGCTATCGCCTGACCCTCAACGACGAGACAACGCTGGAATGCGACCTCGCGGTGCTTGCCGATGGCGGCCGTTCAGGCTTGCGCGAGCAACTGGGGATCGGCGTCAAGAAACGCCCGTACAACCAGAGCGCGCTGATCGCTAATATCACCCCGAGCGAAGCCCACAACGGCATGGCGTTCGAGCGCTTTACCGACGACGGCCCGATGGCATTGCTGCCGTTGCCGGATAACCGCTGTGCGCTGGTCTGGACTCGTCTGGGGATGGACGCGCAACGTCTGGCGGACCTTGATGAACGGAGTTTCCTCAGCGAATTGCAGGGCGTGTTCGGTTATCGCCTCGGCACGTTGAAGCAAGTCGGCGCGCGTCACTTGTATCCGCTGTCGTTGGTGGAGGCCGAAGAGCAGGTGCGACCGCATCTGACGATCCTCGGCAACGCGGCGCACAGCCTGCATCCGATTGCCGGTCAGGGGTTCAACCTGTCCCTGCGTGACGCCCAGGCGTTAGCCGACGCGCTGCTCGTCAGTGATCAGCCGTTGGGCGATTTCGCGACACTGCAGGCCTATCGAGAACGCCAGCGTCTGGATCAGAACCTGACCGTGGGCTTCTCCGATCAGGTCACGCGCTTGTTCGGCAGCACCCAGCCACTGGTTTCCATGGGCCGCAATCTTGGGCTGCTCGGCCTCGATCTGCTGCCACCGGCCAAGCGCTGGTTCGCCCGGCAGGCCATGGGTTTGGGTACGCGTCCTGATGTTTAAGTGGCTGACCCAGACGTTCGGCAAGGCGCGGTTGATGCGTTGCTTCATGAATTTCTACCCGCCGTACCTCGGCGCCGGGGTTCGGGTGCGGCACATCAGTGATGATTTCCGTGACGTTCAGGTGTCCATGGGTCTGAGCTGGTACAACCGCAATTACGTAGGCACCCAGTTCGGCGGCAGCCTGTATTCGATGGTTGACCCGTTCTTCATGCTGATGCTGATGGAAAACCTCGGGCGCAATTACATCGTCTGGGACAAGGCTGCCGACATCGATTTCATCGCGCCGGGCAAAGGTCCGGTGTTTGCACGATTCAACATCGACGACACCTTGCTCGACGAAATCCGGCGGCAAACGGCGGGTGGCGAAAAATACCTGCCGCAATTGCAGGTCGACATTCACGACGGCGCTGGCCATCTGGTAGCGCGTGTTGGAAAAACCCTTTACGTGCGGCTCAAGCCGCAAGCGAGACAGGCTTAAAGCATGGAAATGCGCGCAGATCTGCTGATTGTCGGGGCCGGAATGGTCGGCAGCGCCCTGGCGTTGGCGTTACAAGACAGCGGGCTGGAAGTCCTGTTGCTCGACGGCAGCCCGATGAGCGTCAAACCGTTTGACGCTCAGGCGCCCTTTGAACCGCGAGTGAGCGCCTTGTCCGCCGCCAGCCAGCGCATTCTCGAACGTCTGGGCGTGTGGGAAGGCATCGCCAACCGCCGCAGCAGTCCCTACAGCGACATGCACGTCTGGGACGGCAGCGGCACCGGGCAAATCCATTTCTCGGCGACCAGCGTGCACGCTGATGCGCTGGGCCACATCGTCGAGAATCGCGTTGTTCAGGACGCCTTGCTCGATCGCTTGCACGACTGTGATCTGGGCATGCTGGCCAACGCACGCCTTGAGCAGATGCGCCGCTCCGGTGATGACTGGCTGCTGACCCTCGCCGATGGCCGCACCTTACGCGCACCGCTGGTGATCGCGGCGGATGGTGCCAACTCGGCGGTGCGTCGCCTGACGGGCGTTGCGACGCGCGAGTGGGATTATCTGCACCACGCCATCGTCACCAGCGTGCGCAGCTCAAAACCTCATCAAATGACCGCTTGGCAACGGTTCACCGACAACGGTCCGCTGGCGTTCCTGCCGCTGGAACGCGATGGGCAGCAGGATTGGTGTTCGATCGTCTGGTCGACCACGCCGAGCGAAGCCGAACACCTGATGGCGCTGGATGACGAAGGTTTCTGTCGCGCATTGGAACGGGCCTTTGAAGGTTGCCTCGGCACTGTGCTCAGCGCTGATCCGCGTCTGTGCGTGCCACTGCGCCAACGCCATGCCAAGCGTTATGTTGCCGAAGGCCTGGCGCTGATCGGTGATGCCGCGCACACCATTCACCCGTTGGCCGGGCAGGGCGTGAACCTTGGGTTCCTCGATGCCGCCGTGCTCGCCGAAGAATTGCTGCGAGCGGCGACTCGTGGCGAGCGCTTGGCGGACGAGAAAGTCCTCAGCCGTTACGAACGTCGACGCATGCCACACAACCTGGCGTTGATGGCGGCGATGGAAGGTTTTGAGCGGTTGTTCCAGGCCGACCCGTTGCCGGTGCGCTGGTTGCGCAATGCCGGGTTGAAAATGGTCGACCAGATGCCGGAAGCCAAGGCGTTGTTCGTGCGCGAAGCCCTCGGACTGATCGGCGATCTCCCCGCACTCGCCAAGCCCTGACTCGGCCCTGTAGGAGCTGCCGAAGGCTGCGATCTTTTGATTTTGCTTTTTTAAAGATCAAGATCAAAAGATCGCAGCCTGCGGCAGCTCCTACAGGGTTGCGTCGAATCCTGTGCAACATCTGGTAACTCCTCCGCGAACTGTTCGATTGAGAAGGCAAATGTGAGTCCTTATCATTTGGCCTCACTTTTTCAATCGAGAGACCGCTCCCATGTTGGCACCGAAGCGTCTACTGACCGCACTGGCCCTGACCCTGATCGGCAGCACCACCGCCCAGGCTGCTGACGAGGTGGTGGTTTATTCCTCGCGTATCGACGAGCTGATCAAACCGGTCTTCGATGCCTACACCGCCAAAACCGGCGTGAAGGTGAAGTTCATCACCGACAAGGAAGCGCCGCTGATGCAGCGGATCAAGGCCGAGGGCGAGAACGCCACCGCCGACCTGCTGCTTACCGTCGATGCCGGCAACCTCTGGCAAGCCGAGCAAATGGGCATCCTCCAGCCATTCACCTCGCAAACCATCGATGCCAACATTCCGCTGCAATACCGCGCGGCCTCCCACGCCTGGACCGGCCTGAGCTTGCGGGCGCGGACCATCGCCTATTCCACCGATCGGGTGAAACCGGGCGAACTGACCACCTACGAAGCACTGGCCGACAAGAATTGGGAAGGTCGCCTGTGCCTGCGCACGGCGAAGAAGGTCTACAACCAGTCGCTGACCGCCACCATGATTGAAGTCCACGGCGCGGAAAAAACTGAAAAAATCCTGAAAGGCTGGGTTAACAACCTGTCGACTGATGTGTTCTCCGACGACGTTGCGGTCCTCGAAGCCATCAGTGCGGGTCAGTGTGATGTTGGCATCGTCAACACCTACTACTACGGTCGCCTGCACAAGCAGAAACCTGAGCTGCCGGTGAAACTGTTCTGGCCGAACCAGGCGGATCGTGGCGTGCACGTGAATTTGTCGGGCATCGGCCTGACCAAACACGCTCCGCACCCGGAAGCGGCCAAGGCCTTGGTGGAGTGGATGACCACGCCTGAGGCGCAGAAAATCTTCGCTGACGTGAATCAGGAATTCCCGGCGAACCCGACGGTGCAGCCGTCTGCGGAAGTCGCGGCATGGGGCAAGTTCGTGGCTGACACCTTGCCGGTGGAAGTCGCAGGCAAGCGTCAGGCTGAAGCGATTCGCATGATGGATCGGGCTGGCTGGAACTAAGCCTGCTGGTTTAAAAGATCAAAAGATCGCAGCCTTCGGCAGCTCCTGCATTGGGTCGGTGATCACCCTGTAGGAGCTGCCGGAGGCTGCGATCTTTTTGCGTTTTCCCTACACTGCACGATTTTTTCGCGAGAGCTTGTCTGTGGCCCACCCCGCCCAACGACGCTGGTATCCCCTGGTCTTCGCCATCGCTGCGCTGGTCCTGCTGCCGCTGAGTGTCCTGCTGTTCTCCTGGCAAGCCATCGATCAACAGATCTGGTCCCACCTTTGGGAAACCCAGATGCCGCGTCTGTTGGGCAATACCCTGACCCTGGTGCTCGGGGTCGGTGTTGGCGTTACGGTTCTTGGTGTGAGCCTGGCTTGGCTCACCAGCCTCTGCGAATTCCCCGGCCGCCGTTGGCTGGACTGGGCGCTGATGCTGCCGTTTGCGATCCCGGCCTACGTGCTGGCGTTTGTCTTTGTCGGCCTGCTGGATTTCGCCGGCCCCGTGCAAACCCTGCTGCGCGAGTGGTTCGGGACAGGCCTGCGTTTGCCGCGGGTGCGCTCTACGGGCGGGGTGATCCTGGTTCTGGTGCTGGTTTTTTACCCCTACGTTTATCTGTTGGCACGCACGGCGTTCCTGGCCCAAGGCAAAGGCCTGATGGAAGCGGCACGCGTCCTCGGGCAATCACCATGGCAAGCGTTCTGGCGGGTGGCGTTGCCCATGGCACGGCCGGCCATCGGTGCGGGCGTGGCATTGGCGCTGATGGAAACCCTGGCCGATTTCGGCGCGGTGTCGGTGTTCAACTTCGATACTTTTACGACCGCTATCTACAAGACCTGGTACGGATTCTTCAGCCTGTCCACCGCCGCGCAACTGGCCAGCCTGTTGCTGCTGGTGGTGATGGTCGTGCTGTACGGCGAGCGGCGTGCTCGCGGTGCCAACCGGGCGAGCAACGAGCGCCCGCGGGTCAAGGCGCTGTATCACCTGCATGGCTTCAAGGCGCTGTTGGCCATGACGTGGTGCGGGTTGGTGTTCGCCTGCGCTTTCGTCATTCCGATGCTGCAACTGTTGGTGTGGTTCTGGCAGCGCGGTCGTCTGGATCTGGATGAGCGTTACGCCGGGCTGATCGTCCATACCTTGTACCTGGGCGCGATGGCGGCGTTGATCACGGTGAGCGTCGCCTTGGTGTTGGCCTTTGCCCGACGTTTGGCGCCGACCCGGGCGATCCGTTCCGGGGTCAGTCTGGCCAATCTTGGCTACGCCTTGCCCGGTTCGGTGCTGGCGGTATCGATCATGCTGGCGTTCAGTTACCTGGATCGCGAGCTGGTGATCCCGCTCTCCGGTTGGCTCGGTGGGGCTGGCAAGCCGCTGCTGTTGGGCAGCCTGTCGGCGTTGTTGCTGGCGTACCTGGTGCGCTTCATCGCCGTGGCTTACGGGCCGCTGGAAAGTAGCCTGGCGCGTATACGGCCATCTTTGCCCGAAGCGGCACGTAGCCTGGGTGTCAGTGGGCCACGACTGTTTTTCAAAGTGTATCTGCCGCTGTTGCTGCCCGGTTCGTTGAGTGCGGCGCTGCTAGTATTCGTCGACGTGCTCAAGGAAATGCCCGCGACCCTGTTAATGCGCCCGTTTGGCTGGGACACGCTGGCAGTGCGGATCTTTGAAATGACCAGCGAGGGAGAGTGGGCGAGGGCATCTTTGCCGGCCTTGACCCTGGTTTTGGTCGGGCTGCTACCGGTCATCGGATTGATCCGGCGTTCAGCGCATCGAAACAGCTAGGTGCCAGTCCTACACCTTGCGGCTACAATGCGCGGCATTCGGTGCGGTACGTCTGACAGACAAGGTTGTGAAAATCGGCTGAAGGCCTTTAATTACAAGGCTTTCACTCCAATGGCTCTCACCCGCACCTTCGCCACGCCCGGAAGGAGAAACCCATGGGACAGCGTACGCCTCTGTATGACCTTCATCTCGCCCTCGGCGCGAAGATGGTCGATTTTGGCGGTTGGGATATGCCTCTGCATTATGGATCGCAGGTCGAGGAACACCATCAGGTGCGCCGCGATTGCGGTGTTTTCGATGTATCCCACATGACCGTGATCGATGTCGTCGGTAAGCAGGCCAAAGCCTGGCTCCAGCATTTGCTGGCCAATGACGTCGAACGCCTGCACAGCCCCGGCCGTGCGTTGTACAGCAGCATGCTCAATGAGCGCGGCGGCATCGTCGACGACATGATCGTTTATCGCCTTGATGACGGTTATCGCCTGGTGGTCAACGCTTCCACCCGCAACCAGGACCTGGCGTGGATGCAGGCCCATCTCGATGGTTTCGAGGTGCAGCTCAGCGAGCGCTCCGAGCTGGCGATGCTGGCCATTCAAGGTCCCCACGCCCGGCACAAAGTGGCCGAACTGGTGACCCAGTCCCGCGCCAATCTGATCCAGCTACTCAAACCTTTCGAAGGCCTGCCCGACGGTGACTGGTTCATCGCGCGCACCGGCTACACCGGCGAAGACGGTCTGGAAATCATTTTGCCGGCCGATCAGGCACCGGGATTCTTTAACGATCTGGTGGGGGCGGGTATTTCCCCGATCGGTCTTGGCGCGCGGGATACCTTGCGGGTAGAAGCCGGCATGAACCTCTACGGCCAGGACATCAATCAAGACGTTTCACCGCTGGCCTCCAATATGGCCTGGAGCATTGCCTGGGAACCGGCCACTCGCCAGTTCATCGGCCGCAAGGCTCTGGAAGCCGAGCGCAGCGGTGGCATACAGCACAAACTGGTCGGTCTGGTCCTTGAGGAGCGCGGAGTTTTGCGCGCTCATCAAGTGGTCCGCATCGCTGATGTTGGCGAAGGAGAGATCACCAGTGGTAGTTTCTCTCCTACGCTTAGCAAGTCGATTGCACTGGCGCGCGTGCCGATGGCGACTGCCGACCGCGCAGAAGTGGAAATCCGTGGCAAGTGGTACCCGGTCCGAGTGGTCAAACCGACCTTCGTACGCCATGGCAAAACCTTGATCTAACCTTTTCTGGCGGCATCGACCGCCGACCAATTTCTTGAGGACACAGAACATGAGCGATATCCCTGCCGACCTGCGTTTTGCCGAGAGTCACGAGTGGGCTCGCCTGGAAGCCGATGGCACCGTCACCGTGGGCATCAGCGATCACGCGCAGGAAGCGCTGGGTGATGTGGTGTTCGTTGAGCTGACCGAAGTCGGCAACGTCTTTGCCGCCGGTGATCAATCCGGTGTGGTGGAGTCGGTTAAAGCCGCTTCCGACATCTATTCCCCAGTTGCCGGTGAAGTGATCGCGGTCAACGAAGCACTGAGCGCTGAACCTGAGTTGCTCAACTCCGACCCGTACGGCGCGTGGATCTTCAAACTCAAGCCAAGCAACACCGCTGACCTGGAAAAGCTGCTTGATGCAGCGGGTTACAAGGCCGCCATCGGCGAGTAAGCCTTCAGGCGTCATCCCCAAAGCCCCGACTTGTCGGGGCTTTTTTGTGGGCGCTAAAAGATCGCAGCCTGCGGCAGCTCCTACAGGGGATCGCGGTTCAATGTAGGAGCTGCCGAAGGCTGCGATCTTTTGATCTTCCATCGACTGCTATGCTGGTTTGACCGTGTTGCATCGACGCTGAGCGCCAGTCAAGAGAGAGCCCGTCATGTCCCAGTTGCCGTCCCTGAGCCAGTTACGCGATCCCAATGCTTTTCTTCGCCGCCACCTCGGCCCCGATGCCGCCGAGCAGCAGGCGATGCTCGACAGCCTCGGCCTTGGCAGCCGGGTCGAGCTGATCGAACAGACGGTGCCACCGGGAATCCGCCTGAACCGGCCACTCGACCTGCCGCCGGCCTTGGATGAAGAAGCCGCACTGGCCAAGCTGCGGGGCTACGCCGAGCAGAACCAGGTCTGGACCAGCCTGATCGGCATGGGCTATCACAACACGCTGACGCCAACCGTCATCCTGCGCAACGTGCTGGAAAATCCCGGTTGGTACACCGCGTACACACCCTATCAACCGGAAATCGCCCAAGGGCGGCTCGAAGCGCTACTGAATTTCCAGCAATTGACCATCGACCTCACGGGCCTGGAACTGGCCAACGCTTCGCTGCTGGACGAAGCCACCGCGGCGGCGGAAGCCATGGCCCTGGCCAAGCGGGTCGCCAAGTCGAAAAGCAATCTGTTCTTTGTCGACGAAAACTGCCATCCGCAGACCATTTCCGTGGTGCAGACCCGCGCCGAAGGCTTCGGTTTCGAGCTGATCGTCGACGCTGTGGATAACTTGAAACAGCACCAGGTCTTCGGCGCGCTGCTGCAATACCCCGACACTCATGGCGAGATCCGTGACCTGCGCCCGTTGATTGATCATTTGCATGCGCAACAGGCTTTAGCGTGTGTTGCTGCCGATCTGCTGAGCCTGCTGTTGCTGACCCCGCCGGGAGAGTTGGGCGCTGACGTGGTGTTCGGCTCGTCCCAGCGTTTCGGCGTGCCCATGGGTTACGGCGGGCCACACGCGGCGTTTTTTGCCAGCCGCGACGAGTACAAACGCGCGATTCCGGGGCGCATCATCGGCGTGTCAAAAGACGCCCGCAGCAACGTTGCCCTGCGCATGGCGCTGCAAACCCGCGAGCAACATATTCGCCGTGAAAAGGCCAACTCGAACATCTGCACCGCGCAGGTGCTGCTGGCCAACATCGCCAGTTTCTACGCGGTCTATCACGGCCCCGAAGGGCTGAAACGAATTGCCCAACGAGTGCACCGACTGACCTGCATCCTCGCCACCGGCCTTGAGCGCAAGGGGATTACCCGCCTCAACCAGCACTTCTTCGACACGCTGACTCTGGAAGTCGGCGGTACCCAGACCGCAATTATCGAAAGCGCCCAAGCCGCACAGATCAACCTGCGCATCCTGGGCCGTGGTCAACTCGGCTTGAGCCTTGACGAAACCTCTGACGAAACCACGGTGGCGAAACTGTTCGATGTGTTCCTCGGCGCCGATCATGGGCTCAACGTCGACGAACTGGACGCTGAAACCCTGGCTGCCGGCATTCCCGAGTCGCTGGCACGAACCTCGCCTTACTTGCGCCATCCGGTGTTCAACGCCCACCACAGCGAAACCGAGATGCTGCGCTATCTCAAACAACTGGAAAACAAGGATCTGGCGCTCAATCAATCGATGATCCCGCTGGGCTCCTGCACGATGAAGCTCAACGCCACCAGCGAGATGATCCCGATTACCTGGCCGCAGTTCGCCAACCTGCATCCGTTTGCGCCGAAGGAGCAAGCCGTCGGCTATTCGTTGATGATCGAAGAACTGGAACGCTGGCTCTGCGCGATCACCGGGTTCGATGCGATCTGCATGCAACCCAACTCCGGTGCCCAAGGCGAGTACGCCGGGCTGCTGGCGATCCGCAAATACCACGAGAGCCGCCAGGAGGGTGGGCGCGATATCTGCCTGATTCCGTCATCGGCCCACGGCACCAACCCGGCCTCGGCGCAAATGGCCGGGATGCGCGTGGTGATTGTCGAGTGCGACGAGGCGGGCAACGTCGATTTGGAAGACCTGAAAGAAAAAGCTGCGCACGCCGGGGACAAGCTTGCCTGTCTGATGGCGACCTATCCGTCGACTCACGGTGTGTACGAAGAGGGCATCAGCGAAATCTGCGAAGTTATCCACAGTCACGGCGGTCAGGTGTACATGGATGGCGCCAACCTCAATGCCCAGGTCGGGCTGGCGCGCCCGGCGGACATTGGCGCCGATGTGTCACACATGAACCTGCACAAAACCTTCTGCATTCCTCACGGCGGCGGTGGGCCGGGCATGGGGCCGATTGGCGTGCGCGCGCACCTGGCACCATTCGTGGCCAACCACCCGGTGGTGCCGATCGACGGGCCGCTGCCGCAGAACGGCGCAGTCAGTGCGGCGCCGTGGGGCAGCGCGAGCATTTTGCCGATCAGCTGGATGTACATCGCCATGATGGGGCCGCAACTGGCCGACGCCAGTGAAGTGGCGATCCTCGCCGCAAATTATCTGGCGCGGCACCTGTCCGGCGCATTTCCCGTGCTCTATACCGGGCGCAACGAGCGGGTGGCCCACGAATGCATTCTCGACCTGCGGCCACTCAAGGCGCTGACTGGTATTAGTGAAGAGGACGTGGCCAAGCGCCTGATGGACTACGGCTTCCACGCGCCGACCATGTCGTTCCCGGTGCCGGGGACGTTGATGGTCGAGCCGACCGAGAGTGAATCGAAGGCTGAGCTGGACCGCTTTATTGGCGCGATGCTGAGCATCCGCGCAGAGATTACCGAGGTGCAGAACGGCAACTGGCCGGCCGAGGACAACCCATTGAAGCGTGCGCCGCATACGTTGGCGGACATCACTGGCGTGTGGGAACGGCCTTACAGTATTGAGCAGGCGGTGACGCCGGATGCGCACACCAAGGCCCACAAGTATTGGCCGGTGGTGAATAGGGTGGATAACGTTTACGGCGACCGGAATCTGTTTTGTGCGTGTGTGCCGCTGGATGAATACCGATGAAATACACAAGTCCCTGTAGGAGCTGGCTTGCCAGCGATGAGGACGGCACATCCAACATCACCGATGACTGACACGCCGCCATCGCTGGCATGCCAGCTCCTACAAGGTTTTTGTATCGTGCATAAAAAATGCCGCTCATATGAGCGGCACTTCCGAATGGCAACCTGGCTTATTCCGAAGCCACGGCATTCTTCGCCAAAATCGCATTCGCCAATTCCATATCCGTGGCCTGCAGGCCCGGATTGTCGGCGCGGACTTTCTGCATCGCGGCTTCCAGGTACGGGCCGCGGATGCCGCCGTCACTGGCGACAAAGCTGCCAGCATCGTCCTGGGCGGCGACGATCAGTTTGTGATCCTTGAACGTCAGGTAGGTCGAACCGGTGGTTGCACCGGACGAAATGACGTTACGCCAAAAGCTATCGGCCATCGCCGAACCGACAGGCAGGGACAACAGGGCGATGGTAGCGACAGCAAATTTGAGACGCATAGGGGGTGACTCCACTGATTAACTGCGGTGTTGGATTGTCGCCCCCCCATCGAGTTCCCTGGCGGCCAAGCTACTTCTGCTCACTCTGCGGCGTCACCCGCAACACCTCCTCGATCGTCGTCAAACCCGCCGCGACTTTCTGTGCCCCCGACAGTCGCAGGCTGCGCATGCCCTCCTTGAACGCCTGGCGCCGCACCGCCAGCAAGTCGGTGTCGGGATTGATCAGCGCCTTCACGCCATCGGTCAGTTGCATGATTTCGTACACCCCGGCGCGGCCGTGATAGCCGGTGTCGCGGCATTCCAGGCAGCCGATCGCCCGTTGCGCGTTGCTGGGCGGCGGTGCTTGCCAGGGCCGGGTCAGGGTTTGCCAGTCCTCTTCGGCCAAGGCTTGCGGGGCCTTGCAGTGCGGGCACAAGGTGCGCACCAGTCGCTGGGCCATGACGCCCAGCACCGTTGCCTTGATCAGGTAATGCGGCACACCGAGTTCCAGCAGGCGGCTGATCGCGCTTGGCGCATCGTTGGTGTGCAGCGTCGACAGCACCAGGTGACCGGTCAGCGCAGCCTGAATCGCCATTTCCGCGGTTTCGAGGTCGCGGATCTCGCCGATCATGATGATGTCCGGGTCTTGCCGCATCAGTGCGCGTACGCCGGCAGCGAACGTCAGGTCGATGTTGTGCTGGACCTGCATCTGGTTGAACGCCGGCTCGACCATCTCGATCGGGTCTTCGATGGTGCAGAGGTTGACCTCCGGCGTCGCCAGTTTCTTCAGCGTGGTGTAGAGCGTGGTGGTCTTGCCGGAACCGGTCGGCCCGGTGACCAGGATGATGCCGTTGGGCTGGCGGGTCATGTCCTGCCAGCGGCGCAAGTCGTCGGCGGAGAAACCCAGCTGATCGAAATCCTTGAGCAGCACCTCCGGGTCGAAGATCCGCATGACCATTTTTTCGCCGAACGCCGTCGGCAATGTCGACAGCCGCAGTTCGACTTCGCCGCCCTCCGGGGTCTTGGTCTTCACCCGGCCGTCCTGGGGTTTGCGTTTCTCCGCGACGTTCATCCGTCCCAGGCTTTTCAGGCGACTGACGATGGCCATGGTCACTTGCGGCGGGAATTGATAGACGTTGTGCAGCACGCCGTCGATGCGAAAACGCACGGTGCCCTGTTCGCGCCGGGGTTCGATGTGGATATCGCTCGCGCGCTGCTGGAAGGCGTACTGGAACAGCCAGTCGACGATGTTGACGATGTGCGCGTCGTTGGCGTCCGGCTCCTGGTCACTGGCGCCGAGGTTGAGCAACTGTTCGAAGTTGCCCAGGGTGTTCACTTGCTGATCGGCGTTGTTCGCGCCGGTGACCGATTTGGCCAGGCGAAAAAACTCCACGCTGAAGCGCTGGATGTCCACCGGGTTGGCCACTACGCGCTTGATCGGCAGCTTCAGGACATGGGTCAGGTCGGCTTCCCAGCCGTTGACGTAGGGCTGGGCGCTGGCCACCGTCACGGCGTCGCGGTCGATGGACACCGCGAGAATCTTGTGGCGTTGGGCGAAGGCGTAGGACATCAGCGGCGTGATGGCCGCAACGTTGATCTTCAGCGGATCGATACGCAGGTAAGGCTGGCCGGCCTGTTGCGACAGCCACAACGTCAGGCTTTCGAGGTCGAGGTGTTTACCGGGGCGGCTGAGGTCGTCCAATTGTTGGCTGGCGATAAATTCCAGTGGGTGCATCTGGCCATTGGCGGCGTGGCGGCGACGGGCATTGAGCGCGTGTTCGGCGGCGTCCTGGCTGATAAAGCCTTGGGCGACCAGTTCACGCAGCAAATCATTGAGATCCAGCCAGCGGTCCTGAAGGGCGAGTTGAACGGACATGCGGGCTCCTTTTGAACAACAGTGCGCAAAGGATAGTCGTGACCCCACACACCGTTGGGCCACTACCCGACGAAGCCGTATCGGGGTTTTTCAGCCCGCCGCCTGTGCCGCTTCAGCCCACGCAGAATCAGCCGCTTGCAGATCAACCGAGCAGACGCTGATCAGGTTACGAAGTTTTTCCGCAATCACCTGGGCGCGGTGCCAGCTCAAGCCATCCATGACGATGTCGATGGTCAGCAGATCATCGTGGCGTTGCACGTTCATCTGTTCCGGCGTCAGGCACTGTAAGGCGAATAGGTTGAGTGCGCGGCACAGCAAATCCGGTTCAGCTTCGGCCAACAATTGGTAGCGAACGCGACAGTGAGTGTTGCCGGCGTTCCAGACATCGGCGCGGGTGAGCGGGGTGGTTACGGCTTCCAGATGCGGCATGGTCGGTCTCCAAACTGAGTGGAGAAATTTTTACATTCGGGGCGGGGCATTTCTTATCTATGATTGGGCGTAATGCGGCATTGCCGAATCATGTAATTCACAGAATGATCAGTTGAAGGTTTTTTTATGCAGAGCGAACTGGACAGCTACGACCGCAAGATTCTCGCGTTGCTGCAAGAGGACGCTTCGCTTTCCAGCGCGCAGATTGCCGAACAGGTGGGATTGTCGCAGTCGCCGTGCTGGCGGCGGATTCAGCGGATGAAAGAGGAGGGGATCATTCGCGGCCAGGTGACCTTGCTCGACCGCAAGAAAATCGGCCTCAAGACGCAGATCTTCGCCCAGGTAAAACTCAACGCCCACGGGCGTTCGAACTTCACCGAATTCACCGAGGCGATTCGCGGTTTTCCCGAGGTGTTGGAGTGTTATGTGCTGATGGGGGCGGTGGACTTCATGCTGCGGATCGTCGCGGCGGACATCGAGGCGTATGAGCGGTTTTTCTTTGAGAAGCTGTCGATGGTGCCGGGGATTCAGGAGGTCAATTCGATCGTGGCGTTGTCGGAGATCAAGTCGACCACCAGTTTGCCGGTGGTGCGGTAATTGCCTTTGTGGCGAGGGAGCTTGCTCCCGTTGGGTTGCGAAGCGACCCCAAAACCGGCGTTTGTCGGAATTGGGAGTCCTTCGGCCTCCAGCGGGAGCAAGCTCCCTCGCCACAGGGTTACATGCGCAGAAGCATTTTCCAGGCACGATTCTGATAAACCGCAATCGCCTGCTGCTTGCGCGCATCGAGCAGTTCATCAGTGATCGTCGGCTCGTTGGCCAGTTGCGCCAGTTTGTTCAACTCGCCATACAGGCGATCCATTTCCGGGATCTCCAGCACGTTGCGCGCATGGTGCAACCAGGCCTGGATGCGTTCGATGCGCGGCAGTTGCTCGGCGAGGTCTTCCGGCTGTTGCTGGTAGCGCTGCAATTGCAGGGACGTCGCCTCTTCACCCAGTAGACGTGGCAACCAGCTACCCAGTTGCGCGGCGCCCTGGCGATTGCCGCGAACGTTGCGGTCAGCCGCCCAGGTGCGGGCCAGCAACCAACGCGAGGTGGTCAGCGAGAACAGGCCCCAACGCGGGTCTTCGAGTTCTTCGAGGAACTGCTCCGGCGCGGCTTTGCGCACGTCTTCATCTTCCAGACCGGCCTGGACCAGCGGACGCCAGTCTTCGAGCAAGGCATCCAGCGCGACGCGCAGGTCATGGGTCGATTGACGCGGCGCGGCTTGACCGAGGCTGCTGACCAGCGCACGCAGTTCGGCGAGGTTTTCCACCCAGTCCTGCAGCAGGCGCCAGTGGCCATTGAAGCGATACTGCTCGGCCAGACGCTGACTGCTGCCCAGCAGGTGCCAGCTCAGGGCGGCGAAGGCGTCGTCCAGCGGGGTTTCAGCGGTGATCTGCGGCGCCGGCAGGCTCAGCGAATAGCTGTTGGCGTCGTACAGACGATAACCGCGCTCGGCCTTGCTGATGTCACATGGCATCAATGGCAGAGTCGCGGCCAGTTCGGCGGCCAGTTCCAGCAACGCGGCGGGTTCACCTTCGCGCAGTTCCAGTTCCAGCTCGCAGATTTCTTCTTTCTGCTTGCCGACCACCACGTGGCCCAGGTCCAGCGCGGCTTCGATGACCACTTTGGTCTTGCCACGGCCCCAGGCGATCTCCGCGCGCTCGCGGACGAAATCAGTGGTGAAGATCGGCTTGAGGGTTTTCTTGTCCAGCTCGGCCAGTTCTTCAGGCCAGCATTCGCCGTCGAGTTTCTTCACGTCGAGCTTGGCTTTGGGCAGGTTCCAGTCGTACTCGTTACGCTCGGACAGACCGGCGACGCTCTGGCCACGGGTCTTCAGCGTCTGAATGACTTCTTCACCGTCCTTGCGCAGGCGCAGGGCAACCTTGGCGCGAGCCAGGTCGCGCTCGGGCGTGTCGAAGTACTGGTTCATCAACTCACGGCGTTCCCAGCCACTTTTGTTGCGTTTTTTCAGTAACGGGTGCTCGCGCAGGGCAGCGAGGGTTTCGCGGCTGACGCGGAGTTTGATTTCGGTTTCTTTCTGCATGGCCGGAAAATCCAGGATCGGGAGCGCAGCCGGGGGAATGTGTGGCTGCCAAGGTCGTGCAGTGTACAGGACTCACCCGCGCTTCGCGCCGCAACGGTTTATTCCTGTCGCCGGATGGTTCTATGATGGACTTCAATTCGGGAGTTGGAGCCAGCGATGCCTTTGCCGTCCATGAAAGATCAGTTCGCTGCATTGATCGCTGCACCATCGGTCAGTTGCACCCAGGCGAGCCTCGATCAATCCAATCGACCGGTGATCGACCTGTTGGCCGCGTGGCTCGGCGACCTGGGTTTTGCCTGCGATATCCAGCAGGTCAGCCCCGGCAAATTCAATCTGCTCGCCAGTTTCGGCTCCGGCCCCGGCGGGCTGGTGCTGGCCGGGCACAGTGACACCGTGCCATTCGACGGCGCGTTGTGGCAGACCGATCCGCTTAAACTCACCGAAGTCGATGGCCGCTGGGTCGGCCTCGGCAGTTGCGACATGAAAGGCTTTTTCGCCTTGGCCATCGAAGCGGTCAAACCGCTGCTCGATCAACCGTTCAAGCAACCGCTGCTGATCCTCGCCACCTGCGATGAGGAGAGCTCGATGTCCGGCGCCCGGGCGTTGGCCGCGGCGGGGCGACCGCTGGGCCGTGCGGCGGTGATCGGCGAGCCGACCGGGCTCAAGCCGATCCGCATGCACAAAGGCATCATGATGGAGCGCATCGACATCCTCGGGCAGAGCGGTCATTCCTCGGACCCGCGCCTGGGCCATAGCGCTCTGGAAGCCATGCATGATGCCATCGGCGAACTGCGCGGCTTGCGTCTGGCGTGGCAGCGCGAGTTTCGCAATCCACAATTCAGCGTGCCGATGCCGACGATGAATTTCGGCTGCATCCATGGCGGCGACAACCCCAACCGTATCTGCGGTCAGTGTTTGCTGGAATTCGACCTGCGACCGTTGCCGGGCATGGATCCCAAGGCCCTGCGCGCGGCGATTCTGCAGAAGCTCAATCCGGTTGCCGAGCGCCATCAGGTCAAGATCGATTACGCGCCACTGTTTCCCGAAGTGCCACCGTTCGAGCAGGCCGAAGACGCGGAACTGGTGCGGATCGCCGAAAAGCTCACTGGTCATAGCGCCGAAGCAGTGGCGTTCGGCACCGAAGCACCTTATCTTCAGCGTCTTGGCTGCGAGACACTGGTGCTCGGCCCTGGCGATATCGCCTGCGCCCACCAGCCGGGGGAATACCTCGAAATGTCACGTTTGCAACCTACGGTGCATCTATTACGTCAGTTGATTGAACATTACTGCCTGACACCGGCCCAAACGCAACCCAACTTGTAGGAGCCGGCTTGCTGGCGATGCGGACGCTGCGGTCCATCAGAGAAACCGCGTCATCGTTTTATCGCCAGCAAGCCGGCTCCTACAGGTTTCATGTATAAATTGCCGATGTTCAAACCCGTATTCATGAGGAGAGCGCGCGTGTCGCCAAGCCTGTTCCGACGATAACCATCAGCCCGCTGTGCGTTTTCTGATCCGCCCTTTTTTTCGGCTGCTATTTATTACAGGCCCAGGTTCATGCCCGAATACGTTAATTGGCTTCGTCACGCTTCGCCTTACATCAACGCCCACCGCGATTGCACCTTTGTCGTCATGCTTCCCGGCGACGGTGTTGAACACCCGAATTTCGGCAATATCGTCCACGACCTGGTGCTGTTGCACAGCTTGGGCGTGCGGCTGGTGCTGGTTCATGGTTCCCGCCCGCAAATCGAAGCGCGCCTCGCCGCGCGTGGCCTGACCCCGCATTACCACCACGGCATGCGCATCACCGATGCTGCAACGCTTGAGTGCGTGATCGATGCGGTGGGCCAGCTGCGTATCGCCATCGAAGCACGGCTGTCCATGGACATGGCTTCGTCGCCCATGCAGGGCTCGCGCCTGCGGGTGGCCAGCGGCAACCTGGTGACCGCGCGGCCTATCGGCGTGCTCGAAGGGGTCGACTATCACCACACCGGCGAAGTGCGTCGGGTCGACCGCAAGGGCATCAATCGCCTGCTGGATGAACGCTCCATCGTGCTGCTGTCACCGCTGGGCTATTCGCCGACCGGCGAGATTTTCAACCTCGCCTGCGAAGACGTCGCCACCCGCGCGGCCATCGATCTGGGCGCGGACAAGTTGTTGCTGTTCGGCGAGGAAAAGGGCCTGATCGACGAAAACGGTCGTCTGGTTCGCGAGTTGCGTCCGCAGCAGGTGCCGGCGCACTTGCAGCGTCTGGGCAGCAACTATCAAGCGGAGCTGCTGGATGCCGCCGCTGAGGCCTGCCGTGGCGGCGTGGCCCGCAGCCATATCGTCAGCTATGCCGAGGACGGCGCGCTGCTGACCGAACTGTTCACCCGCGACGGTGGCGGTACGCTGGTCGCGCAGGAGCAGTTCGAAGTGGTGCGCGAAGCGGCCATCGAAGACGTCGGCGGATTGCTGGATTTGATCAGTCCGCTGGAAGAGCAGGGGATTCTGGTACGGCGCTCCCGCGAGGTGCTGGAGCGTGAAATCGAGCAATTCAGCGTGGTCGAACGCGAAGGCATGATCATCGCCTGCGCGGCGCTGTACCAGATTGCCGATTCGGATGCCGGTGAGCTAGCGTGTCTGGCGGTGAACCCGGAGTACCGTCATGGCGGTCGCGGCGATGAACTGCTGGAACGTATTGAAACCCGCGCGCGGGCGCAGGGCTTGAAGACCTTGTTCGTCCTCACCACCCGCACCGCCCACTGGTTCCGTGAGCGTGGCTTCGTGCCGAGCAGCGTCGAGCGCCTGCCGTCGGCCCGGGCGTCGCTGTACAACTATCAGCGTAATTCGAAGATCTTCGAAAAGACTCTTTGACGCATTGGCTTTTGTGGCGAGGGAGCTTGCTCCCGCTGGGTCGCGCAGCGGCCCCAACCCCGGCGACGCGTAATTCCTGACGCTGCGCGTTACCGTGATTGGGAGGCCTCGGCCTCCAGCGGGAGCAAGCTCCCTCGCCACAGTGGTTCGCATTTCAACCTTCGCGTGTTCCTCCAGAAACTTCGTTGCCCGAACTTGGGTGGCATCGCCGTGCGCGGAAAGAAATTTCAACGATACATAAACTGTAACAAATGGATCGGATAGTGCGCGTCTGATTGGCAGGAACCGCGTTTCGGTAAAGGAATTATTTCCGAATTGCGTCAATGCTTAACGATCTAAAAAAGGACGGAGAAATACCCTTTAGGAATTGGCTTATGAGCCGCCCGCTCTGTTCCGCGGGTCTGTAGTTGGGGAGCTAAATTCCTAAACGGTATGAGAAAAGAGATTGCAGTTTCTTTTCAGGTTTATGACGTGCTCATGACCCTGCATGGACCAAAAATCGGGGGATTAGACTATGGTCGTAGACACACATGGTTACGATTGACTTGTGGGTCACGCTACGGCGCTAATCGCGAATCTTAGGATTTTGGGCAACGACCCGAGACCAGGAACACAAGAATTAGAATCGAGAGGAGCTTCACAATGAACAAGTCCACCTTGGCTTTGGCCGTGGCCGTAGGGGTTTTGGCGCAGCAGGCAGGCGCCGCAGGTTTCATCGAAGACAGCAAGGCATCCGTCAGTTCGCGCACCTATTATTTCGATGCCGATAACCGTGAAGGCGCCAAGATTCCTGCCAACCGGCAGCGAGAGGCCGCTCAAGGTCTGAAGTTCGATTTCCTCTCGGGCTACACTCAAGGCCCCGTCGGTTTTGGTTTCGACGCCCAGGCGCTGGTGGGTATCCACCTGGACGGTGGCAAGGGCCATCACCCGGACAACAACACCTTCAGCCCAAGCGATTCCGATGGATCGGCAACGGATGAATGGAGCCGTGTGGCGGGCAACGTCAAGGCGCGCTTCTCGAAGACAGAGGCCCACCTCGGTGGCGCTCTGCAGCCGAACATGCCGATCCTGATCGCGAACGACAGCCGCGTGCTGCCACAAACCTTTGAGGGTGGCACCATCACCTCGAAGGAAATCGACAACGTGACCTTCAACGTGGGTCAGTTGGAGCACGCGGTGGGACGCGCTTCCACCAATAGCACTGGTTTGGCTGTGGCGGGTGGTACTGAGGAAAGCAACCAGTTCCGCTACGCGGGCGCTGACTGGAAGGTCACCAAAGACCTGCTGTTGCAGTACTACTACGCCAACCTGGAAAACTACTACACGCAGAACTTCCTTGGCCTGGTGCACGTTTACCCGATCGCCGCCAATCAGTCGTTCAAGACCGACCTGCGTTATTTCGACAGCGGCTCCGACGGCAAGAACGGCGATGCTGGCTACCGTTTCAACAATAACAATGGCTACGCCAAGAACCTGGGCGAGGTCGATAACCAGACCTGGAGCGCCACGTTCACCTACACCCTGGGCGGCAGCGCTTTCCTGCTCGGGCATCAGCGTGTCAGCGATGACGGCGGCTTTGTTTTCTTGAACCAGGGCAACGTTGTTGATGGCAACGGTCGTAACGAAGGTGCCGGCGGCGCCAGCTTCTACTCGTTCACCGACGCCACTGTGGGCAGCTTCATCCGTGCGGGTGAAAGCACCACGTACGGTCAGTACTCCTATGACTTCGCCTCGCTCGGTGTTCCAGGTTTGAAAGCCTCGGCTGCTTACTTGTACGGTCAGGACATCAAGGCCACGAACGGCGTGGGCAAGGACCTGAACGAGCGTGAAACCGACCTGCGTGTGGACTACGTGATCCAGACAGGTATGCTCAAAGGGTTCGGTACGACGCTGCGTCACGGCATGTATCGTGGCAACACCAGCACCGCAGACCAGGATCAGACCCGTGTAATCTTCAACTACACCTACAGCTTCATGTAAGCTGCGTCCCCGGAAAAAGCCCCGTCGACTGGCGGGGCTTTTTTTCGCGTGCGTTTTTATATTCCATAAATCGCACAGATGATTATTTTTTATTCTTTTTAGCTTTTTGCTCAAACGAATAAAGTGAGCATTCCGGCTCGCGACGAGTCCGGAAATGACGATTTCACTCCTCGGCAATGGATCAGGTTAAGGAATCAGCTTTTTAGCCGATACCTCGGATCTGTGCTGCGAAGGTATATAGCCCAAAGGCATTAAAAAGAATCTGGTAATTCTTTTGAGATTTGTGCCGAAGTGCCCCCTTTGCGGCAAGACCTGCGATTTAGAGAGGTTGACGCGATTTTTCGCGTCTGCGGATCCAGGGCAAACGACCCGGGACCAGCAACACAAAATTAGAAAACGATAGGAGCGAAACAATGAACAAGTCCACCTTGGCCCTGGCTGTGGCCGTAGGGGTTTTGGCGCAGCAAGCGAGCGCCGCCGGTTTCATCGAAGACAGCAAGGCTACTTTGGGCCTGCGTAACTTCTACATCAACCAGGACTTCCGTGACGGTAGCGCCGAGCCGAACAAGAACGAAGAATGGGGCCAAGGCTTCGATCTGCGTTTCATCTCCGGTTACACCCAAGGTCCCGTCGGCTTCGGTATTGATGCAATCGGCCTGTTGGGCGTGAAGCTGGATTCGGGCGGCGGCACCAACGGTGGTAGCGGCAACGCTTACGGCGGCACTGTGTTCCCGACCAAGTCCAACGGTGAATCGGTTGATGACTTCTCCAGCCTGGGCCTGACCGCCAAGGCCAAGGTTTCCCAGACCGAGCTGAAACTGGGCACCTTGCAGCCGAAAAACCCGGTCATCGTGACCAACGACGGTCGTCTGCTGCCGCAAACCTGGCAGGGTGGCCAGATCACTTCCGGCGACATCAAGGACTTGACCCTGGTCGGCGGTCAGATCGAGCAGGTCAAAGGTCGTAACTCGAGCAACAACCAACAGCTGTCGATCTCCGGTGCCAATGGTCGTACCGCCGCAGCACGTGACAGCAACAAGTTCATCTACGCCGGTGGTGACTACAAACTCACCAAAGACCTGACTGCCCAGTACTACTACGGCAAGCTGGAAGACTTCTACAAGCAGCACTTCCTGGGTCTGGTGCACAACTGGGCCATCGGCCCGGGCGTGTTGAAGTCCGACTTCCGTTACTTCAACAGCTCCGATGACGGCGCCAACGGTCACGATTCGTCGTACTACACCACCGGCAATTACAACGCGCCTAACGGTAAAGGCAAAGTCGACAACAACCTGTACAGCGGCCTGTTCCTGTACACCGTGGCCGGCCACACCTTCGGTGGCGGTTATCAGGTCAGCAACGGCAGCAGCGATTTCCCTTGGCTGAACCAGGGCGACGGTTCGTCGAACTACACCATCACCGACTCGCAAATCCAGAAGTTCGGTCGTGCCGGCGAGAAAACCTGGCAAGCACGCTACTCCTATGACTTCGCCAAGGTCGGCGTGCCTGGCCTGACGGCGGGTGTGGTTTACCTGCATGGTGATGACATCGACACCGTTAACGCTGCCGGTCGTCAAGCCGCCAACGGCGCTTCCGAGTGGGAACGCGACCTGACCGTGGGTTACGTTGTTCAGTCCGGCGCGCTGAAAAACCTCGGCCTGATGTGGAAAAACGCCACCTGGCGCACCGACCTGCCGAACACCCGTTCCCAGGACGAAAACCGCCTGATCGTCAGCTACTCGATCCCGCTGTTGTAACAGCTCCTACATGTGACAAAAAAAGCCCCGCCCGGCATTACGCCGGGCGGGGCTTTTGCGTTTCAAGACGGGGTCACCCCCGTAATCCCGCCTTGAAATTCCCTCTTTTGCAGCAACTCAAGGCCTTCTCGAACCTTATGGTCGATGTTCGGCGGGATGCGCAGGAGAGTCCAGTGAACAGATCTTTAATATTCTTTTTGGGTCTAAATAAATTGATATTTATTCTTTTTAATAGATAAAAAACACAGGCACAGTTGAGCTCATCAAGCACTCACAAGGAGCAGCACCATGAGCCTCAGACTCGGCGATATCGCCCCCGACTTCGAACAGGAATCCAGCGCCGGCACCATCCGTTTCCACCAGTGGCTGGGCGATAGCTGGGGCGTGCTGTTTTCCCACCCGGCCGACTTCACCCCGGTGTGCACCACCGAACTCGGCTTCACCGCCAAGTTGAAAGATGAATTCGCCAAGCGTGGGGTCAAGGCCATCGCGCTATCCGTCGACCCGGTGGATTCGCACCACCGCTGGATCGAAGACATCAACGAAACCCAGAACACCGTCGTCAACTTTCCAATCCTCGACGACGCCGACCGCAAGGTCTCCGATCTCTACGACCTGATCCATCCCAACGCCAACGACACCTTGACCGTACGTTCGCTATTCGTGATCGACCCGAACAAAAAGGTTCGCTTGACCATCACCTACCCGGCGAGCACTGGCCGTAACTTCAACGAAATCCTGCGGGTGATTGATTCGCTGCAACTCACTGACAACCACAAAGTGGCCACTCCGGCCAATTGGCAGGACGGTGATGACGTAGTGATCGTGCCATCGCTCAAGGATGAAGATGAAATCAAGCGACGCTTTCCGAAAGGCTATCGGGCGGTGAAACCGTATCTGCGCCTGACGCCGCAGCCAAATCGTTAATCACTTTTGTAGGAGCCGGCTTGCTGGCGATTAATGCAGCGCGGTGTCAGACATGGCGCCATCGCTGGCAAGCCAGCTCCTACAGGGGTTTGCACAAATCCACAAAGCAGGGGATTTCAGGCCGTTTTAACGGCCTGTTTTTTTGCCTGGAAGAAGCTGATTTTCATATCTCCTAAACGCATAACCAAATGAATAAATATGATTTATGGATATAACAATCACCTGTTAAGGTCACTCCCATCAAAGCGAGATCGCAGCCCGCGAATCGCCCACACCGTTTAAGGAAGTGTCTGAATGCTGGTCGTCTCACTCGGTGGCAGTCCGAGCCAACGCTCCCGTTCCGGGGTGCTGCTGGACCGCTCTCAACGCTGGTTGCAGGAGCAAGGTGTGGAAGTGGTGAGTTACCAGGTACGGGACTTCCCGGCCGAAGACTTGCTGCACGCACGCTTCGACAGCCCGAAGGTGATCGACCTGCTGCAACAGATTGAAAACGCCGATGGCCTGCTGATTGCCACGCCGGTTTACAAAGCATCGTTCTCCGGCGCATTGAAAACCGTGCTGGACTTGCTCCCCGAACGCGCCCTGGCACACAAAGTGGTTTTGCCAATGGCTACCGGCGGTAGCATCGCTCACATGCTGGCGGTGGATTACGCGCTCAAACCTGTGTTGTCAGCGTTGAAAGCCCAGGAAATGCTCCACGGGATTTTCGCCGTGGACAGCCAGATCGCTTATGGCGAAGGCAGTGCCCAGGCGCAGTTGGCGCCGGAGCTGGAACAAAGACTGAATGAGTCGCTGGAGTTGTTTTTCAGCGCCATGGCGCGACGGCCCAAGCCGCTCGACCCAAACCTGTTGAACGAACGTTTGTTGAGTGCTCGCTGGAGCATTTAAGCCACACCGATATTGATGTACTGGCCTTACTCGCCCGCTAACGGGCAAGCAGGTGCAGCCAACCCAACTGCAAAAAGGAGAGCGCCATGCGCCCTGTTATTTTGCGTCGTGGTCTGGTCGCTCTGTTTGCAGCGGCTGTAGCCTTCGGCGCCATTACTCAAGCTCAAGCTGAAACCCTGCGAATCGGCTATCAAAAATACGGCACCCTGGTGCTGCTCAAAGCCAAAGGCACCCTGGAAAAACGCCTCGCTGCCCAAGGCGTGGACGTGCAATGGACTGAATTCCCCGGTGGCCCGCAACTGCTCGAAGGCCTGAACGTCGGCTCCATCGACTTCGGCGTCACCGGCGAAACCCCGCCCGTGTTCGCTCAAGCGGCAGGTGCTGATCTGCTCTACGTCGCTTACGAACCACCAGCGCCGCACAGCGAAGCGATCCTGGTGCCGAAGGACTCGCCGATCAAATCGGTGGCGGACCTCAAGGGCAAGAAAGTCGTCCTGAACAAAGGCTCCAATGTGCACTACCTGCTGGTCCGCGCCCTGGAAGACGCCGGCCTCAAGTACACCGACATCCAGACCGTATTCCTGCCGCCGGCCGATGCCCGCGCTGCGTTTGAACGTGGCAGCGTCGACGCCTGGGTCATCTGGGACCCGTACCAGGCAGCCGCCGAACAGCAGCTGCACGCGCACACCCTGCGCGATGGTCAGGGCATCGTCGACAACCACCAGTTCTACCTGGCGACCAAGCCTTACGCGCAGAAAAATCCTGAGGTGATCAAGACCCTCGTGGAAGAAGTGCGCGCCGTCGGTGAATGGTCCAAGGCCAACCCGGAAGACGTGACCAAACAGGTTTCGCCACTGCTCGGCCTGCCGGCAGACATCACCCTGACTTCGGTGAAACGCCAAGGTTACGGCGCGCTGTTCCTGACCCCGGAAGTGGTCGCCGCGCAACAGAAAATCGCCGACAGCTTCTACCAGCTCAAGCTGATTCCGAAGCCGCTGAGCATCAAAGACGTGATCTGGACGCCACCGGCGGCCGTTGCCAAAGCCCAGTAATTAGAATCCCCAAGGAGACCACTCCATGAGCCTCAATATCTTCTGGTTCCTGCCTACCCACGGCGACGGCCATTACCTTGGCACCGCCGAAGGCGCTCGCGCCGTCGACCACGGTTACCTGCAACAAGTCGCGCAAGCGGCGGATCGCCTCGGCTTCGGCGGCGTGCTGATTCCTACCGGTCGTTCCTGCGAAGACTCGTGGCTGGTGGCGGCGTCGCTGATCCCGGTGACCCAGCGTTTGAAATTTCTTGTTGCCCTGCGCCCCGGGATCATTTCCCCGACGGTGGCGGCGCGTCAGGCGGCGACCCTGGATCGTTTGTCCGGCGGCCGCGCGCTGTTCAACCTGGTGACTGGTGGTGATCCGGAAGAGTTGGCCGGCGACGGACTGTTCCTCAGCCACGAAGACCGCTATCAGGCTTCGGTGGAATTTACCCGCATCTGGCGTCGCGTGCTGGAAGGCGAAACCGTGGATTACGACGGCCAGCACATCAGCGTGAAGGGCGCCAAGTTGCTCTATCCGCCGATCCAGCAACCGCGTCCACCGCTGTACTTCGGCGGCTCGTCGGAAGCGGCGCAGGACCTGGCAGCAGAGCAAGTGGAAATGGTCCTGACCTGGGGTGAGCCTCCGGCGGCTGTTGCCGAAAAGATTGAACAAGTGCGCGCCAAAGCCGCGAAGCTCGGTCGCACCGTGCGCTTCGGCATTCGTCTGCATGTGATCGTTCGTGAAACCAACGCCGAAGCCTGGCAAGCGGCGGATCGACTGATCTCGCACCTGGATGACGACACCATCGCTCGCGCCCAGGCTTCACTGGCGCGCTTCGATTCCGTCGGCCAGCAACGCATGGCTGCGCTGCACGGCGGCAGTCGTGACAACTTGGAAGTCAGCCCTAACCTGTGGGCCGGGGTCGGCCTGGTGCGCGGCGGTGCCGGTACGGCGTTGGTGGGCGATGGACCGACCGTGGCGGCACGCGTGAAGGAATACGCGGACTTGGGCATCGACACTTTTATCTTCTCCGGTTATCCACACCTGGAAGAGTCGTATCGCGTCGCCGAGTTGCTGTTCCCGCATCTGGACATCGAGCGTCCCGAGTTGCCGAAAAGCGCCGGTTACGTCAGTCCGTTCGGCGAGATGGTGGCCAACGACATCCTCCCTAAAGCCGCGTCGCAGAGCTGAGGCGCGCCATGAAGAAAATTATCCACAGCCTCGCGCCCTGGGCGTTGCCGGTGTTGCTGCTGGCGGTGTGGCAGTTGTCGGTGTCGGCGGGCTGGTTGTCGACGCGGATTCTGCCGGCACCGATCGCGGTGATCGAGGCCGGTGTGAGTCTGGTACGTAGCGGCGAAATCTGGACGCACCTGGCGATCAGTGGCTGGCGTGCCGCGCTGGGTTTCACCATCGGTGGCAGCATCGGGCTGGTATTGGGCTTCATCACTGGCCTGTCGAAATGGGGCGAACGCCTGCTCGACAGTTCGGTGCAAATGATCCGTAACGTGCCGCACCTGGCGTTGATTCCGCTGGTGATCCTGTGGTTCGGCATCGATGAGTCGGCGAAGATTTTCCTGGTGGCGTTGGGCACGTTGTTCCCGATTTACCTCAACACTTACCACGGCATCCGCAACGTCGATCCGGCGTTGGTGGAGATGTCGCGCAGCTATGGCTTGTCCAGTTTCAGCCTGTTCCGTCAGGTGATCCTGCCGGGTGCATTGCCTTCGATCCTGGTCGGTGTGCGCTTCGCCCTGGGCTTCATGTGGTTGACGCTGATCGTCGCGGAAACCATTTCCGCCAGCTCCGGCATTGGCTATCTGGCAATGAATGCCCGCGAATTCTTGCAGACCGACGTGGTGGTGCTGGCGATTCTGATGTACGCGGTGCTCGGCAAACTCGCCGACCTCGCAGCCCGTGGACTTGAACGCGTGTGGCTGCGCTGGCATCCGGCCTATCAGGTCGTCAAAGGGGGTGCCGCATGACGGCTCAACAACCTCCACGCTTGCTGCGCGGGATCCCGCTGGCAGTGCGCAATCTGCAAAAAACCTTTGGCTCGCGGCAGGTGCTGCGCGAGATCGATCTGCACATTCCGGCGGGCCAGTTCGTTGCGGTAGTCGGTCGTAGCGGTTGCGGCAAAAGCACCTTGCTGCGCTTGCTCGCTGGTCTCGATCAGCCCACCGGCGGTGAATTGCTCGCTGGTTCCGCACCGCTGAGCGAGGCGCGTGAAGACACTCGCTTGATGTTTCAGGAAGCGCGTTTGCTGCCGTGGAAAAAGATCATCGACAACGTTGGCCTCGGTCTCTCGGGCAACTGGCGGCCACAGGCGCTGGAAGCGTTGGAAGCGGTCGGCCTGGCGGATCGCGCCAATGAATGGCCGGCAGCCTTGTCCGGTGGACAAAAGCAGCGTGTGGCGCTGGCCCGTGCGCTGATCCATCAGCCGCGCTTGCTGTTGCTCGATGAACCGCTGGGCGCGCTGGATGCGTTGACGCGAATCGAGATGCAGCAACTGATTGAACGGCTCTGGCAGAAGCACGGCTTCACCGTGTTGCTGGTGACCCACGACGTCAGTGAAGCGGTGGCGATTGCCGATCGGGTGATCCTGATCGAAGACGGCGAAGTCGGCCTCGACCTGTACGTGGAACTGCCGCGCCCTCGGGTCCGCGGTTCCCATCGGCTGGCGGCGCTGGAAACCGAAGTCCTCAACCGCGTGCTGTCGCTCCCGGGTCAACCGCCGGAGCCGGAACCTGTTTCACCCTTGCCTACGCAGTTGCGGTGGGCGCAATAGAAGCAGCTGCGAGCTTCGAGCCGCAAGCTGCAAGTAGAAGTAGCTCTTTTACTTGCGGCTAGTAGCTTGCCGCTTACAGCTCATTTCGACCCCAGGAGAAATAACTATGACTATCAAAGCCATCAACGTACGCAACCAGTTCAAAGGCTCGATCAAGGAAATCGTCCTCGGCGACGTGCTGTCGGAAATCGACGTGCAGACCGCTTCCGGCATCGTCACTTCGGTCATCACCACCCGTTCGGTGAAAGAGCTGGAACTGGCGGTGGGCAGCGAAGTGATCGCGTTCGTGAAATCCACCGAGGTGTCGATCGCCAAGTTGTAAGGGCGTGGAAAGACAGTGAGACCGCGGCGCGACCATCGCGAGCAGGCTCACTCCCACAGGGTTTTGGGTTGGCCACACAATTTGTGTTCAACACCAATCCAATGTGGGAGTGAGCCTGCTCGCGATGGGGCCGGTGAGGCGGATAAAAATCAGGCAGGTTCAGCGCGCTTGTGCAGATAGGGCGGTAAGTACAAGCCGAGGTAAGCATCAAACACCCGCATCCCTTCCTCCGCCATACGCGGCGTAATCTGCCCGTGCTGCTGCACCGAGCGCGCATAAACGCGATCACCCAGTTCCATCGCCAATGCAAACACATCGACATCACCCGGCAACTTCGGCAGTTCGAAGTGATGGTCGAAGAGTTTGTGCATCAGGTCGCCGAGTTCGATGTCGTGCTGGCGGTCGGCCTGGGTGACTTCGGTCAGGCCGTGCTGGGCGAGGATCAACTGGCGGGCGGCGGCGTCTTCGCTGTAGATCGCCAGCATGCGCTGTTCCACCAGTCGCGACAGATCACGCCAGCCGCTTAGGGCGTGATGGTCGATGGGCGCTTGCAGGCAGGCGCGGAAGGCCGCGTGGACGTCGGCCGTCAAGGCTTCGAGCAGGGCCGGGACGCTGGCGAAAAAGTGGTAGACGGAGGAGGGCGGAATCTCCGCGCGCTCGGCGACGCTATAGATCGACAGACTGGCCACGCCCTCGGCGGCCAACAGCGTGCGGGCGGCATCGAGGATCGAATCGATCCGCGCCTGGCTGCGTGCGCGGGGTTTGCGAAGGGTGGCGGTGCGCGTCATTGGAGTCTCCTGCGGGGCAGGGGGCATTGTACGCAGAGCGGGCAGATGTTCCATATCTCAGGAGTGGAACATTGAACTTGTGGCGAGGGAGCTTGCTCCCGCTGGGCAGCGGAGCGGCCCCAAAACCAGTCAATGCGACATGCCTGACAGAATCGTCTCTCGAATTAACGGGAGTCCTTCGGCCTCCAGCGGGAGCAAGCTCCCTCGCCACAGGTTTTGTGTTGGCCATAAAAAAACGCCGTCGGCCTTAACAGCCAACGGCGTTCTTTTTACTGCAGCCGCTTAAACGGTATGCAGATACCAGTTGTACTCAAGGTCGGAGATGGAGTGTTCGAACTCCTCCAGCTCGCTCTCTTTGCACGCGACGAAGATATCGATGTACTTCGGATCGATGTACTTGGCCATGACTTCGCTGTCGTCCAGCTCACGCAGTGCATCGCGCAGGTTGTTCGGCAGGCTTTGCTCGTTCTGCTCGTAGCTGTTGCCTTCGACCGGAGCGCCAGGCTCGATCTTGTTGACCAGGCCGTGGTGCACGCCCGCCAGGACCGAAGCCATCAGCAGGTACGGGTTGGCATCGGCGCCGGCAACGCGGTGTTCCAGACGTACCGCGTCGGCGGAGCCAGTCGGTACGCGCAGGGCCACGGTGCGGTTGTCCAGGCCCCAGCTCGGCGAGTTCGGCACGTAGAACTGTGCGCCGAAACGACGGTAGGAGTTGACGTTCGGGCAGAGGAAAGCCATCTGCGCCGGTAGGGTCTCGAGCACACCGCCGATCGCGTGACGCAGCGCGGCGTTCTGCTCGGGATCCTCACTGGCAAAAATATTCTTGCCATCTTTGTCGAGAATCGAGATGTGGACGTGCAAACCGTTACCCGCCTGGCCTGGGTAAGGCTTGGCCATGAAGGTGGTGTCCATTTCATGGTCGTAGGCGATGTTCTTGATCAGGCGCTTGAGCAGGACGGCGTAGTCGCAAGCCTTGATCGGGTCGGCCACGTGGTGCAGGTTCACTTCGAACTGCGCCGGGGCACTTTCCTTGACGATGGCGTCGGCCGGAATGCCTTGCTCTTTCGCACCTTCCAGAATGTCCTGGAGGCAGTCGACGTATTCGTCGAGGTCGTCGATCAGGTAGACCTGTGTCGAGTGCGGACGTTTGCCGGACACTGGCGAGCGGGGTGGTTGCGGGCGACCGTTCACGTTCTCCTGGTCGATCAGGTAGAACTCCAGTTCGAACGCAGCGCAGATGGTCAGGCCCATCTCGTCGAACTTGCGCACGACATTAGCCAATACTTCCCGCGGGTCGGCAAAGAATGGCTGGCCTTCCAGTTCGTGCATGGTCATCAACAGTTGCGCGGTCGGGCGCTTCTGCCATGGCTCGTTGCACAGGGTGTCGGGGATTGGATAGCAGATTCGGTCAGCATCACCGATGTCCAGGCCCAGGCCGGTGCTTTCCACCGTAGAGCCATTGATATCCAGAGCAAATAGAGAGGCCGGCAGGTTGATGCCTTTCTCGTAAACCTTGTGGAGGCTGGTGCGTTCGATGCGCTTGCCGCGCACCACACCATTCATATCCGCAATCAGAAGGTCAACGTACAGAACCTCAGGATGTTCCTTAAGGAACGCGTTCGCTTCGTTAAGCTGAACGGCACGCGGGGGTACCGACATGATGCAACACCTTTGTTGTTAAAAATATCAATCATTGATCTCTTCGGATTCCAGTCAACCCGAACGGCATGCCGAAGTCAAGCAAGGCCTTTTTTGCCCTAAAAAAGCGCTCGCGTGGCTTTTTTGAGGCACTTTGGGGCGTTTTTATGCCCCTTGGCACTATGACGTCCGCAGGCTTGAGCGGGCCGTGTTGTATTTTTTACGGGGGTGTTGTGTAAAAAAATGAACAAGGCTAAGCTCGAATCAAACCCATAACAGCAATAATACCGGGGTGCTTCATGTCTCGCCTGCCGTTAAGCGGCGTCACCGACTGCTCTATGCAGAACGGTCTGAATGCTTATCACATCAGTGGCGACAATTCTGTTCGCGCCGTGGCCTCAATGGCTTCGGGCTCGTCGGTCATCCTCCCGTCCGTGATGGATGGACCGTCCCCGTCCGATATTCTGGACGGTTGCGAGAGCACCCCCTTTAGGGTTACTCCATTCAATATAGAACCGATTCACTATAGCGGCTTGGCTATCGCTCAGTACTCCGCTCGCGATTCTGCACGCCCGGCGTTTGGCGCGCGGTTTGGAAAAAACACGATAGCCTGTCGCATGCACGCATTTCAACGCGACGCCGATGCGTCAAACATCGCCTGACTCACGAGAGCCAGGAAACTCAAAGCCTAGAGGCATTTATGAGTCACAACCTCGACCAGCTCACCGATTGGTTGAAAGACCGCAAGATCACAGAAGTCGAATGCATGATCGCCGACTTGACCGGGATTACCCGGGGCAAGATTTCGCCGACCAACAAATTCATCGCCGAAAAGGGCATGCGCCTGCCAGAAAGTGTGTTGTTGCAGACCGTGACCGGCGATTACGTCGAAGACGACATCTATTACGAGCTGCTCGATCCGGCCGACATCGACATGATCTGCCGTCCCGACCAGAGCGCGGTGTACCTGGTGCCATGGGCCATCGAGCCGACCGCCATCGTCATCCACGACACCTACGACAAGCAGGGCAACCCGATCGAACTGTCGCCGCGCAACGTGCTCAAGAAGGTTTTGAAACTCTATTCCGACAAGGGCTGGCAGCCGATCGTGGCGCCGGAAATGGAGTTCTACCTGACCAAGCGCAGCGACGACCCGGACTATCCGCTGCAACCGCCAATCGGCCGTTCCGGACGCCCGGAAATCGGTCGCCAATCGTTCTCCATCGAAGCGGCCAACGAATTCGACCCGCTGTTCGAAGACGTCTACGACTGGTGCGAATTGCAGGAGCTGGACCTCGACACGCTGATCCACGAGGACGGCACGGCGCAGATGGAAATCAACTTCCGTCACGGCGATGCCTTGTCCCTGGCGGACCAGATCCTGGTGTTCAAACGCACCATGCGCGAGGCCGCGCTCAAACACAACGTGGCCGCCACGTTCATGGCCAAGCCCATGACCGGCGAGCCGGGCAGTGCCATGCACTTGCACCAGAGCATCATCGACCTCGAAACCGGCAAGAACATCTTCTCCAATGAAGACGGGACCATGAGCCAGTTGTTCCTGCACCACATCGGTGGCTTGCAGAAACTCATTCCCGAGCTGTTGCCGCTGTTCGCGCCCAATGTCAACTCGTTCCGCCGCTTCCTGCCGGACACCTCGGCACCGGTGAACGTGGAGTGGGGCGAAGAAAACCGCACCGTGGGCCTGCGGGTTCCGGATGCCGGGCCGCAAAACCGTCGGGTGGAAAACCGCCTGCCGGGCGCCGATGCCAACCCGTACCTGGCAATTGCCGCGAGCCTGCTCTGCGGCTACATCGGCATGGTCGAAGGCCTGAACCCGAGTGCACCGGTGGTGGGCCGTGGCTATGAACGCCGCAACCTGCGCCTGCCACTGACCATCGAAGATGCGTTGGAGCGCATGGAGAACAGCTCAATCATCGAGAAGTACCTGGGCAAAAATTTCATCACTGGCTACGTCGCGGTCAAGCGGGCCGAGCATGAAAACTTCAAGCGCGTCATCAGTTCGTGGGAACGGGAATTCCTGCTTTTTGCCGTCTGATGCGCCGGGCGCCGTTGTCTTCCGGCGGCGCCTTCACCTGGATTTTTTAGGAGATTCGTATGACCAGCAACAACCCGCAAACCCGTGAATGGCAAACCCTGAGCAATGATCACCACCTGGCGCCGTTCAGCGACTTCAAGCAGCTGAAAGAGAAAGGCCCGCGGATCATCACCAACGCCAAGGGCGTCTACCTGTGGGACAGCGAAGGCAACAAGATCCTCGACGGCATGGCCGGCCTGTGGTGCGTGGCCATCGGTTACGGTCGCGATGAACTGGCCGATGCCGCCAGCAAGCAAATGCGCGAACTGCCGTATTACAACCTGTTCTTCCAGACCGCTCACCCACCGGTACTGGAACTGGCCAAGGCCATCGCCGACATCGCCCCGGAAGGCATGAACCACGTGTTCTTCACCGGTTCCGGCTCCGAAGGCAACGACACCATGCTGCGTATGGTTCGTCACTACTGGGCGATCAAGGGCCAGCCGAAGAAGAAAGTTATCATCAGCCGCAAGAACGGCTATCACGGTTCCACCGTGGCCGGCGCGAGCCTGGGCGGCATGACGTACATGCACGAACAGGGCGACTTGCCGATCCCGGGCATCGTTCACATTGCGCAGCCTTATTGGTTCGCCGAAGGCGGCGAAATGACCCCGGAAGAGTTCGGTGTCTGGGCGGCCAATCAACTGGAAGAGAAGATTCTGGAAGTCGGCGTCGACAACGTCGGTGCCTTTATTGCTGAGCCGATCCAGGGCGCGGGCGGCGTGATCATTCCGCCAGAGACCTACTGGCCGCGCATCAAGGAGATCCTCGCCAAGTACGACATCCTGTTCGTGGCGGACGAAGTGATCTGTGGTTTCGGCCGCACTGGTGAGTGGTTCGGCAGCGATTTCTACGGCCTCAAGCCCGACATGATGACCATCGCCAAAGGCCTGACTTCCGGCTACATCCCGATGGGTGGCCTGATCGTGCGGGACGAAGTGGTGGACGTGCTCAACGAAGGTGGTGATTTCAACCACGGCTTCACCTACTCCGGTCACCCGGTGGCGGCGGCGGTGGCGCTGGAAAACATCCGCATCATGCGCGACGAAAAAATTATCGAACGCGTGCACAACGAAACGGCACCGTATTTGCAAAAGCGTCTGCGGGAACTGAACGATCATCCATTGGTGGGCGAAGTTCGTGGAGTAGGTCTGTTGGGGGCCATCGAACTGGTTCAGGACAAAGCCACTCGCAAGCGCTACGAAGGCAAGGGCGTTGGCATGATCTGCCGGCAGTTCTGCTTCGATAACGGGCTGATCATGCGCGCCGTGGGCGACACCATGATCATCGCTCCACCGCTGGTGATCACGCCGGCGGAAATCGATGAGTTGGTTGCCAAGGCGCGCAAGTGCCTGGACCTGACCCTGAGTGCGTTGCAGGGCTAAGTGCTAGGCTCTGAGCGGGAGTCATGAAACTTTCGCTCAGAGCCGTCAGAAAGGCTGGCCTTTCCTTGAAAGACCGCCTCGGATCTTGCCAGACTAGCCGCGGTTCCAGTTGTCCGGGTTCGGCCGCTGAACAAAGTGGTTCAAAAAAGAAAAATTTGGAGCATTACGCATGAAGGCATTAGGAAAAAAGCTTGCTGGCAAGACACTCCTCGCCATGTCCCTGATGGGCATTATGGCGGGTGCGGTTCAGGCGGACGACAAGGTGTTGCACGTCTATAACTGGTCCGATTACATCGCCCCGGACACCATCAAGAAGTTCGAAGACGAGTCGGGTATCAAAGTCGTCTACGACGTGTTCGACAGTAACGAAACCCTCGAAGCCAAGTTGCTGGCAGGCAAGTCCGGTTACGACATCGTCGTCCCGTCGAACAACTTCCTGGCCAAGCAAATCAAGGCTGGCGTCTACCAGACGCTGGACAAATCCAAGCTGCCTAACTGGAAAAACCTGAATACCGACCTGCTCAAAGCGGTATCGGTCAGCGACCCGGGCAACGAACACGCCTTCCCGTACATGTGGGGTTCGATCGGCATCGGCTTCAACGCCGAGAAGGTCAAGGCTGCACTGGGTGCCGATGCACCGACCAATTCCTGGGACCTGCTGTTCAAACCTGAAAACGCCGCCAAGTTGAAGTCGTGCGGTATCAGTTTCCTCGACTCGCCGACCGAGATGATTCCGGTGGCGTTGCATTACCTGGGCTATCCAACCGACAGCCAGGACAAAAAACAACTGGCTGAAGCCGAAGCGCTGTTCCTGAAAATTCGTCCTTCGGTGGGCTACTTCCACTCGTCCAAGTACATCTCCGACCTGGCCAACGGCAACATCTGCGTAGCCGTGGGCTACTCGGGTGACATCTACCAGGCCAAGTCCCGCGCGGCTGAAGCCGGTGACAAAGTTAAAGTCAGCTACAACATTCCGAAAGAAGGTGCCGGCAGCTTCTACGACATGGTCGCCATCCCTAAAGATGCCGAAAACGTCGAAGGCGCCTACAAGTTCATGACCTTCCTGCAGAAGCCGGAAATCATGGCTGAAATCACCAACGCCGTACGTTTCCCGAACGGCAACGCGGCGGCCACCCCGTTGGTTGAAAAAGAAATCACCGACGACCCAGGCATCTACCCGCCAGCGGACGTGCTGGCCAAGCTGTACGCGATTGCCGACCTGCCGGCCGCCACCCAGCGGATCCTGACTCGCAGCTGGACCAAGATCAAATCCGGTAAATAAGCCGGTTTGAGGCAATAACCTGTTGTCGCTGCCTGCGCGGTGGCGGCAACAGGATTAATTAAATGACAGAAAGTTTTGCTGGAACGGTTTTTCGAGGGTAAGTTGCGCGCCGGTTTTGTTGCCAGGCAGCCACGGCTGTCATGTAACACGGGGCAACTTGGGCCCAACTAATTTTAGAGGACCTCCACTTGCCTATTTTTTCTATGTTGCGCAATGCCATGCTGGTCGCTGCCGGGTTGACGCTTGCCGTCAATGTTCAAGCTGCCGGTACCGTGCATATTTATAACTGGTCGGACTATATCGGCGAGACCACCCTGGCCGACTTCCAGAAAGAGACCGGGATCAAACCGGTGTATGACGTTTTTGATTCCAACGAAACCCTGGAAGGCAAGTTGCTGGCCGGACGTACCGGTTATGACGTAGTCGTGCCGTCCAACCACTTCCTTGGCAAACAGATCAAGGCCGGTGCCTTCCAGAAACTCGACAAGTCCAAACTGCCGAATTACTCGAACCTCGACCCGGTGCTGCTCAAGCGCCTGGAGCAAAACGATCCGGGTAACCTGTACGCCGTACCGTACCTGTGGGGCACCAACGGCATCGGTTACAACGTCGACAAGATCAAGGAAGTGCTGGGCGTCGACAAGATCGACTCCTGGGCAGCGGTCTTCGAACCGGAGAACATCAAGAAACTGCACAGCTGCGGCGTAGCGTTCCTCGATTCCGCCGATGAGATGATGCCGACGGTCCTTAACTACATGGGCCTGAATGCCAACAGCACCAACCCCGAAGACTACAAAAAGGCCGAAGCCAAGTTGCTGGCGGTGCGGCCTTACGTGACTTACTTCCACTCTTCCAAATACATCGCCGATCTGGCGAACGGCGATATCTGTATCGCCATCGGTTTCTCCGGCGACATGTTCCAGGCCAAGAACCGCGCCGAAGAAGCCAAGAAAGGTGTGAACATCGCCTACTCGATTCCGAAAGAGGGCGGTGCGCTCTGGTTTGACATGCTGGCGATTCCAAAAGACTCGGCCAACGTCAAAGAGGCTCATGCGTTCATCAACTATTTGCTGAAACCTGAGGTGATCGCCCAGGTCAGTGATTACGTCGGCTACGCCAACCCTAACCCGGGGTCGGACAAACTGATGGAACAGGCCATTCGCACCGACGAAGCGGTTTATCCACCGCAAGCCGTGCTCGACAAGACCTACGTGTCCATCGAGTTACCACCAAACATTCAACGTTTGATGACCCGCAGCTGGACCAAGGTCAAGTCGGGCAAATAGCTTCAAGGTTCAAACTATCCAAGGTTGGCTCACCTTGAGCGAACTGCACTCTTTTTTTCTGGGAGTTTCGTAAATGGCAGTTGCCTCCGGCGCCTATAAGAAAGCCCTCGAGGGCGACCAGTCACCTAAACAGGTGCTGGTCAAAATCGACCGGGTCACGAAGAAGTTCGACGAGACGATTGCCGTGGACGATGTGTCCCTGGAAATCAAGAAAGGCGAGATTTTCGCCCTGCTCGGCGGTTCGGGATCGGGCAAGTCCACCCTGCTGCGCATGCTCGCAGGTTTCGAACGGCCCACGGAGGGGCGCATTTTCCTCGATGGCGTAGACATCACCGACATGCCGCCGTACGAGCGGCCGATCAACATGATGTTCCAGTCCTACGCCTTGTTCCCGCACATGACCGTGGCGCAGAACATCGCTTTCGGCCTCAAGCAGGACAAGCTTCCCGCTGCTGAAGTTGATGCCCGCGTGGCCGACATGCTCAAGCTGGTGCAAATGAGCCAGTACGCCAAGCGCAAGCCGCATCAGTTGTCCGGTGGCCAGCGCCAGCGTGTGGCCCTGGCCCGTTCGCTGGCCAAGCGCCCGAAGCTGTTGCTGCTGGACGAGCCGATGGGTGCACTGGACAAGAAGCTGCGTTCGCAAATGCAACTGGAGTTGGTCGAGATCATCGAGCGCGTCGGCGTAACCTGCGTCATGGTGACCCACGACCAGGAAGAGGCCATGACCATGGCCGAGCGCATCGCGATCATGCACCTGGGCTGGATCGCCCAGATCGGCAGCCCGATCGACATCTACGAAACCCCGACCAGCCGCCTGGTCTGCGAGTTCATCGGCAACGTCAACATCTTCGACGGTGAAGTGATCGACGACGCCGAGGGCCACGCGATCATCACCTGCAAGGACCTCGACCGGAAGATTTATGTGGGCCACGGCATCAGCACTTCGGTGCAAGACAAATCCGTGACCTACGCGATCCGTCCGGAAAAACTGCTCGTCACGCCGACCCAACCGACCTGCGAATACAACTGGTCCAGCGGCAAGGTCCACGACATCGCTTACCTCGGCGGCCACTCGGTGTTCTACGTCGAGTTGCCGAGCGGCAAGATCGTCCAGTCGTTCGTGGCCAACGCCGAGCGTCGCGGTGCTCGTCCGACCTGGGGTGATCAGGTTTACGTGTATTGGGAAGACGATAGCGGCGTGGTACTTCGCTCATGAACATGCGCAAATTCAAACGCCGCCTCAATCGAATAATTCCCGGTGGCCGCCAGTTGGTCATCGGGGTTCCGTTCATTTGGCTGTTCCTGTTCTTCATGTTGCCGTTCTTCATCGTCCTGAAGATCAGCTTCGCCGAAGCCGACGTGGCCATCCCGCCGTACACCGAAATCTACAGCTACGCCGAACAGAAGTTGCAGGTGCTGCTCAACCTCGGCAACTACGCGATGCTGGGCGACGACGAGTTGTACATCGCCGCGTACCTCGGCTCGTTGAAGATGGCGCTGATCAGCACCATCCTCTGCCTGGTGATCGGCTACCCGATGGCCTACGCCATCGCCAGCGCCCGTAAAGAACTGCAAACGGTGCTGGTGTTGCTGATCATGATGCCGACCTGGACCGCGATCCTGATCCGCGTGTATGCGTGGATGGGCATCCTCAGCAACAACGGTCTGCTCAACGGTTTCCTGATGACCATGGGCTGGATCGACGAACCGCTGCAGATCCTCAACACCAACCTCGCGGTGTATATCGGCGTCGTATATTCGTACCTGCCGTTCATGATCCTGCCGCTGTACGCCAACCTGGTGAAGCACGACAACAGCTTGCTGGAAGCCGCGTCGGACCTGGGCTCAAGCACGTTCAACAGCTTCTGGAAGATCACCATTCCGCTGTCGAAAAACGGCATCATCGCCGGCTGCATGCTGGTGTTCATCCCGGTGGTGGGTGAGTTCGTGATCCCGGAACTGCTCGGCGGCCCGGAAACCCTGATGATCGGTAAAGTGCTGTGGCAAGAGTTCTTCAACAACCGTGACTGGCCGGTGGCGTCTGCCCTGGCGGTGGTGATGCTGGCGATCCTGATCGTGCCGATCATCCTGTTCAACCGTAGCCAAGCCAAAGAGATGGAGGGCAAGGAATGAAGCGCTTCCGTTTCTCGAGTTTCATGCTGGTAGCGGGATTGCTGTTCATCTACGCGCCGATGCTGATCCTGGTCATCTACTCGTTCAACGCCTCCAAACTGGTGACGGTGTGGGGCGGCTGGTCGATCAAGTGGTACGTCGGCCTGATGGATAACACGCAACTGATGGGTTCGGTGGTGCGCTCGCTGGAAATCGCCTGCTACACGGCGATTGCGGCGGTGGCGCTGGGTACATTGGCCGCGTTTGTCCTGACCCGCATCACCCACTTCAAGGGTCGCACGCTGTTCGGTGGCTTGGTCACTGCGCCGCTGGTAATGCCAGAAGTCATCACCGGCCTGTCGCTGTTGCTGCTGTTCGTGGCCATGGCGCAGATGATCGGCTGGCCGCAGGAACGCGGCATCGTCACCATCTGGATCGCCCACACGACGTTCTGTGCGGCGTATGTGGCGGTGGTGGTGTCGGCGCGCCTGCGTGAGCTGGACCTGTCCATCGAAGAAGCGGCCATGGACCTTGGTGCGCGGCCGTGGAAGGTGTTCTTCCTGATCACCATTCCAATGATCGCGCCATCCCTGGGTGCCGGTGGCATGATGTCGTTTGCCCTGTCGCTGGATGACCTGGTGTTGGCGAGCTTCGTGTCGGGCCCGGGTTCCACCACGCTGCCGATGGAAGTGTTCTCGGCGGTGCGACTGGGCGTGAAGCCGGAGATCAACGCCGTGGCCAGCCTGATTCTGCTGGCGGTGTCGCTGATGACCTTCCTGGTCTGGTTCTTCAGCCGTCGCGCTGAAGAAGCGCGCAAGCGTGCAATCCAGCAAGCCATCGAAGAAAGCGCGGCCGATTCGTGGAAGCAACCGGACGTGCGTCGCGCGCAGGCGCCGGAAGCGGCCTGAACCGGAAACCTCTGTAGGAGCCGGCTTGCTGGCGATGGTGTGTCAGTCACATTGATTTCGACTGACAC